>CAZWAW010000063.1:12981-17150 GCA_964632025.1 uncultured Sporosarcina sp. | reverse complement strand
CAGCCGCCTTTGCCGTATGGTCTTAGAAAGTTTTAAACCACCACTCCTCAAAGTGGGTGTTCGCAGAAACATTCCTGTATGTCCCAGTTATCGAAAGAACTGGGTATGCCATTCCTGTATCTAGGTAAAACTCCCGATTACAGCTTAAGGGTTAAAACTTAATATTTATACGCACAACGCAGCTTGTAAATATAGTGTACATCATCCAATTCAAAATTTCAAATGAAATTGATGGGAAATCATTGCAAAATAGTTGAATGCTTTCCGTTCCGTGGCTTGCGACAATGTTTCTGAACAAACTAAAAAATCCGTGACTCCAGTAGTGGGTGTTCTTGGCTTTTATTATGAAGTAATATGTTGAAACTATGTTAAAAAGAACGTTCGTTTGGTATACTGGAGAGAGGATTGAGGGGAGAAAAACGATGTCGATGAAATCGTTGTTGGCCACAACAAATGACGGAAAAGCAAAACAATATGTGCAAATAAGCGAACTAGTGCCTTGTTCAAATTGCACCAATTGAAACGTTTAGAAACTTGTTACTTTAGTGACGAGTAGTTCGAACAAGTAAAGTACAGAATTTAGTTGAAAAAGGGGTTTAGGCATGACAGGGAAAACACACATCGTAGGCGGTATTGCTGCAAGTCTTGCTTATGCACAAATTACAAATTATGATCCGATTATAATGCTTGGGGCAGGGATAGTAGGCGCATTACTTCCTGACATTTGTCACACCGGCAGTAAAATTGGACGGAAATTTAAGTTGTTATCAAAACTCATCAGTATGCTATTTGGACATCGTACATTTACACATAGTTTGTTGTTCTTAGTGATTATCGCCACGTTACTGAATTCATTTATTCCAAATGAGGCTGTGAAGGCTGGGGTTTTAGCGGGAATGGTGAGTCATTACGTATTAGATATGGCAACGAAAAACGGTATTAAACTGCTTTTCCCACTCAGCATGACAGTCCGCTTTCCATTGACGACAAGAACCGGAAGCAAGGTAGAAAGCGCTGTGTTCAGTGTTCTTGCGCTTTTATCATTCTATTTTGGCTATGAAGCATTCAGTTATTATTTATAATTGAAGTCGGTTTTGAAAAAAACGATGTTATAGCTCGTTTTTTGTTAGAATGGAAAGGGTGAAAGAGAGGGAGCATAAAAAATGGCAATACAAAAATTTAGAAAAACGGTCTTATTTGAATATATACAGATTATCTTTGGGGCTGCACTCGTTGGTCTAGCCTTTAATATTTTCCTGTTACCGTCCAGGCTAGCGGCAGGCGGCGTTTCGGGGATTAGTACAATACTATATGAACTCTTCCAATTCAATCCGGCTTACGTTCAGTGGCTCATTAATATTCCGCTACTAATACTAGGGGTCTTGCTTGTCGGCAAGGAATTCAGTATGAAAACGTTAGTTGGGACGTTTTTTGTTCCGTTTGTCATCTGGCTCACGGCGGACATGAAGCTTTACACAGACAATCCATTATTAAGCGCAATTTACGGCGGAATTATGCTTGGTGTAGGTCTTGGAATTGTGTACAGGGCTAACGGTTCTACCGGTGGTACTGCTTTAATCGCTCAATTGGTCAAGAAATATACTGGCCTTTCGAGTGGTTTTTCACAGTTGCTTGTAGATGGATTAGTTGTAGTCACATCGGCATTTGTTTTCAACTTTGAACTTGCACTTTACGCGATGATAGCAATTTACGTTACGAGTAAGGTGATTGACTTTGTCCAGTTGCAAACATCTCCGACCAAATTGGTTCTTATCATTACGGATAAAGAAGAGAAAGTACAAGCCATTATCAAAAATGATATCAATCGCGGATTAACGAAGATTAAAACAATAGGCGGGTATTCCAATCAAGAAAAAACAATGATTCTTTGCGTAGTTGAACAATCGGAAGCCGTCTACTTCAAAAAACTTCTTCAAACACAAGAACCAACCTCATTTGTTATCTTCTTAAATGCGTCGGAGATACTCGGCCGTGGCTTTTCTAAGGCTCAATTTGATGAAGACGATGTGAAATGAAATCGGAAAAAGTGACCTGTTGCGAAAAATTCGCATTCAGGTCATTTTTGCTTATTATAAAGGTTTTTTTACTTCATTTGTCGAAATAGACTGTATGTTGCAATCATTTGAATGATAGGAGGAATAGAAATGACGTACAAAGTGGAGCAAGTTGAGGATTTAAAGGCAATTGATATCTCTCATTTAGTGAAAGAAAGCGAAACGGAGGGGTACCGATTTTTAACACGACTAGTCAATGATTATGAGGATGGAACAAATACGTTCAACAAACCGGGTGAGGCACTGTTAGCTGTTCAAAATGAAGACGGTAGGGTAGTAGCGATCGGTGGAGTAAACCAATCACCTTTTTCTGAAGATACACAAGTTGCGCGTTTGCAACGGTTTTATGTTTTAGATGATGCTAGGCGGCAAGGTGTAGGTTCCCTTTTACTAAAAGAAATTGTTGACCATTCACGTGATGCATTCAAAGAAGTGACAGTGCGAACAGAATCTTCAAAAGCAGATGCTTTTTATAGAGCCAACGGATTTGAATTGGATGACTCTGCTTCTGAGACGACACATTTGATGAAGTTGTAATAAGGATACTTCGAAGTCGATTCGAATAAATTCAATACCAGGTACAGAAATGATTCCGTATCATTTCTATACCTGGTTAACTTTCGTATTTTTTTTATAGAGAATTATAACGCTGCCACGGTACAAAAGAATTGAGGGATTTATTTTTGGAGAAATGGAAAACGATTAAGTCGGAATATCACTATAAAACCTCTTTTGGAAATCTAAGGAAAGACACGTGTCAGCTTCCGAACGGGGAAATTATTAATGATTATTTTGTCCATGAGTACGGGAATTGGGTAAATGCAGTTGTATTAACGAAAGATAAACA
The DNA here is from genome assembly GCA_964632025.1 of uncultured Sporosarcina sp. Classification (GTDB taxonomy): domain Bacteria; phylum Bacillota; class Bacilli; order Bacillales_A; family Planococcaceae; genus Sporosarcina. Next base: position 14,228 of record CAZWAW010000063.1, on the reverse strand, counting down.
GGTCGTATTCGTGGAACAGTACCGTCATCCTGGCCAAGGATTTTATTTGGAAATTCCTGCTGGGGAAATTGAAGAGGGAGAGTCATATGAGGAAGGGGTTTTGAGGGAGTTACGGGAAGAAACGGGTTTTATTTCGGCGACGAAACCGATTAAACTGGGTGAATTTATGGTAAACCCAGCTACTCAAATAAACAAGATTGTTACCTTTCTTATTTTGGATGCTTTCAAAGAATATGATCAAGAGTTAGATGAGACTGAAGAAATTGAAGTGAAACTCATTCCTTTAGATGCAATAGATGAGATGATACGCGAACAACAAATAACCCAGCTTTTTTCAGTTAGCGCTTATTATATGGCAAAGGATTACTTGGGAAATTTCTACTAACGACTGATGACAATATTGAAAAGGGGTGTTTGAGATATTAATTCGGAAAGCAGAGATTGATGATGCGGCAGGAATTGCAAAAGTTCATGTTGATAGTTGGAGGACGACATACAAAGGAATTGTGCCGGATACTTTTTTAGATGACCTTTCCTACGAGCAGCGAGAGCCGACTTGGAAAAAAGGGATAAAAGAGAATAACGTATACATAGCAGAAAATGAGAATGGTCAAGTCATAGGGTTTTCTGCAGGTGGAAAAGAACGCACCGGGAAGTACGAAGCATATGCAGGAGAATTATATGCGATATATATCTTGAGAGAGTACCAAGGAAAAGGAATTGGGCGATTACTCGTCCAGTCTGTTGTGGATGATTTAAAAGATAAGAATTTGAACTCGATGCTCATATGGGCGATAGAAGAGAACCCCGCTTGTCGTTTTTATGAAACGCTAGGTGGAAAGAAAATTGACACTGCAGAAATCGAAATTGCAGGAAAGAAGTTGATCGAAGTCGCATATGGTTGGGATGATATAGCTAATTATTTATAGTTGTATACCCATTTGTTCATAACAAATGTAATTCACTTAGGAATGGAATGAGAAAATACGGAAGGTGAAAGGAATTTTCAAGATTATAATTGTTTAACTCATCGCTTTCCGTGTTGTCATTATTTCGGGCTTTTGGGTTTATTATTCGGCTGTTATGAAAAAAGGAAGTACATTATTGCCCAAGAAATAATAAAGCAATTTGAAATGGATAAAGTATATATGGAAAAAGAGATAAATGACCTATTGGTTACGATTTACCCTGATTTTGAGACAGTTAGACGATTTTTAATAGACTACCGTCTCATGACTCGAAGTGTT
>CAZWAW010000063.1:6717-12881 GCA_964632025.1 uncultured Sporosarcina sp. | reverse complement strand
TTTTGAGACAGTTAGACGATTTTTAATAGACTACCGTCTCATGACTCGAAGTGTTTATGGTAAGCAGTACTCGATTGAAGGCGGAGCACATGCAAATACATAGGAATGTGAAACGGCAAGATGTTGGTTTGTTCTTTAAAAAGCCTTTGGTCATAGTGAGGATTTGATCCGGAATTATTGTGAGAGTATGGGAAGTGGTGTGAATGATGAAGGAGTAGTTCATGAAAATTACAACTGAAAGAGAAATTATTGCTTTAATTCAAGAGGACAAATGGATGATGGAACTATTGAAATGCGCCAAGTCATTGAATTTGCCTGATTGGTGGATCTGTGCAGGATTTGTTCGATCTAAAATTTGGGACGTGCAGCATGGTTTAAACAAAAGAACGACGATTCCAGATATTGACGTAATCTATTATGATCGAAAAAGTATTGAAAAGAGTGTGGAAAAGGAACACGAGGAAGTATTGAAAAGGCTTCTGCCTACTGTTCCTTGGTCAGTCAAGAATCAGGCAAGAATGCATAGAGTCAATAATATTTCTCCCTATACTTCGTCTGTTGATGCGATCTCAAGGTTTCCTGAAACAGCAACAGCTTTAGGCGTGAAATTGGATGAAGGAAACAATGTCATATTAACAGCGCCTCATGGTATAGATGACGTTGTGAATTTGAGAGTCAAACCGACCCCTTCTTTCTATGGGCAGAAAGAACAGATGAAGGTTTATGAAGAAAGAATTAGGGATAAGAATTGGCGAGCTGTGTGGGACAAGGTTGAAGTTATTTGATTGTATAGGGGGAATAATGATGTTAGCAACAACTTTAGAACGTTATCTCGATAATGGAATACCAAAGCTATCAAAGGAAGTTAGGCAAGAGATGTTGACGCAAATCGGAAATCCAGATAGTTATTTGCGTGACAAATTAATCTATCAAAGCTTTGGGAAAATGATTGTTTCCAATCAATTAAATCCAGAAGAAATACAGGCTCTACTGGAAGTGGTCGTACAGGAAGATTATTTGTTTTTCGGAATTGGCGAGTCTGGAACAGATTCAGTTTTCACACGTTCCTTTTCTTCACTTGTCATTGCAGTGATTATTGAATGTGACATCGAGAAAAAAGCAGTGAATCCCGATCTTGTTCTGCATGTAGCGAATAAGGTCATACACTATATGATGGAAGAAAAAGACACTAGAGGTTTTGTCGATGGGAAAGGGTGGGCGCATGCCATCGCACATGGTGCTGATGCCTTGGATGCCTTGGCAAAACATCCCCTACTAAAAAAAGAGGATATCAGTCGAATTCTTCATGCAGTTCAACATTCCTTGCTTAGGAAAGTCGATTATTTGGATGAAGAGGAAGAACGCTTAGCTAAAATAATAGCTTCATTAATAAAGCATCAAGATGCTGAAGCGGATATACGAGTATGGATTGAAGAATTGACCGGAACGGTAGAAACTCAAATGGATGAAAATAAAGGATCACTAGACGCTTATCATGTACAAAGAACAGTAAAGAACTATTTGAAATCAGTGTATGTGAATTTGAATTCGAAGGGAATCGGCAAGAAAGTGAACAGCGACGTTTTTGAAGTTCTCGAAAAATGGATGTATCTCCGTTAAGTAGCCTAACGCAAATATCTTTTCGAGACAATCAGCATACTATCTAAGGTAGCGTAATGATGCTCAGGAAAGGTGGAGACATATGTATTATCCTTATGCCCAACAAATGAACTGTCGTCAACAACGGGTTATGACTGTTACTGGAATTGGGAGTCTTAAAATAACACCGGATATCGCTCAAATCCAGTTGGAAGTCAGTACGGAAAACAAACAACTTAATCATGCACAAAAGGAAAATGCTTATGAGATGAATCAAGTTATTGATTCGTTATTGAAATTAGGAATTGACAGAGAGGATATACAAACGGTTTCCTACACGATAGTTCCCCAATACAACTATATTGAAGGCGAACAAGTATTTAGGGGATACGAAGTTACGAATGCGATTACGGTGAAAATAACAGATATTGATCAAGTTGGAAATGTTATTGACATGGCTGTCCAAAACGGGGCAAACAGGGTGTCAAATATTCAGTTCACGGTTGAGAATGAACAATTGGAATACCAAAAAGCATTGAGCCTTGCATTAAAAAATGCATTAGCCAAAGCGCAAACAATTGCTGGGACAATGCAGCTGCAACTTGATCCCCATCCAATTAAAATTGTTGAGGAATTAAGAGCAGAACCCGTCGCGTATCGAACGTTTGCGGCGAAAGAAATGACTGGCTCCACACCGATCGAACAAGGGCAGATTACGATTAGCGCTACGGTGAAGGTACAGTTTCAGTATTAAAATATGTGCTAACTGAATCACAATTAGAAATTAAAGGAGTGGGGAAGACGTGGGAACTAAAAAATCTTCTGGTTACCTTTCACCTATAGCACGGATATTTGACAAGTTTTCACGGCAACAAGATGTATCGTTGATTTTTGGTGAACCGATTAATTTTGAAAACAAAAAAGTCCTTCCGGTAGCAAAGATCAATTATATTGTTGGTGGGGGAGGAGGATATTCTGGTGAAACAGAAAATTCCTTAATTGCCCAAGGAGAGGGCGGCGGGGGTCATATCTCCGTCAAGCCTTTAGGCGTCTATGAGATTGATGCGGAAAAAGTGAAATTCAAACCGATCATTGATTTCAAATTTACTTTAGCAGTCGTTGCCGTTTTTACGTTGGGCCTCGTTTGGTTATTGAAAAAGGCTCGCTGACAATTAATTCATAAAGGGAGTAGGATCGTATGTTGTATCGCAGAAAAACATATACAATTGAACCATCGATGTACGAAACATTTACCCACTTTTTTCACACCTATTTGCTTCCGAATCAGCTGACGTATGGAGCGCAGCTGGTTGGACGGTGGGTCAATGAAGAACAGACGGAGATCATGGCAATGTGGTCATACGATAATAGGGCTCATTACGAAACAGTGGACGCTGGCATTCAGGCATCGGAAATGAATGTTGAAGCGCAAAATTATCGAAAATCATTAGCCCCATTATTTATTTCATCAAACGAAGACTTTTTCACTTCGACGGGGGATTATGGACAATCTAGACAAATCGTTGCTGTAAGTGGCTATATTGTCAATGAGGATGGACACGTATTAATGGTACGGAACAATCACCGAAATGATACATATGAAATGCCGGGTGGGCGACTTGAGCTTGGTGAAACCTTGAAAGAGGCGGTTAAACGGGAAGTGTTGGAAGAAACAGGCATCCACGCTGAAATCGGTGATATGACGGGCGTTTATCAAAATATCACATCAGGCATCATCTGTATGGTTTTTCGGGGGAGTGCGATGTCAGGTGTACCGGCTGCGCAACCTCCTGAAACGATTGACGTACAATTTGTTGACTTTGATAAAGAACAAGTAGGAGACTGGATAAAACGCCCGCAATTTGCATCTAGAGTGAATGATGCTCGAAATAGCGATACGATTACTTATGAAAGTTATGAGGTGAGACCATATCGATTGGTCGAGCGAATGACCGAAAAGTTGAAGCAAGCACCCGATGTAGGGTGAAAACAACTGATACCCCGCACCAGCATGATACTAGCGCGGGGCTTTGTTCTTTTAGTTAGCAGTAATCATTTTCTCTTCTTTTCATTTGCGTTCATTCGTTCGCGTTTTGGTTGCAGGGAACGGAGTTCAGCAAACTCGCGGGCCATTTCTTCTTTCATGTCAGCCGGTTTTATTTTTTGGTTTTTCGGCGTTTGTGGTAATGACCGTGCGTTATTTCCACCAGTTTTGTTGTCATCTCTTCCCATTCTAACAACTCCTTTCGTTTTTCGGTGCCTCGTTAATATGGCTTTCTAAAGGGATATTATTCAGCAATTTTTATGTTGGATTAACGTGAAAATTAAAATAAATATGTTTCTTTCGATGATTATCATCAAAAAAGACGGTTTACAATAGTGGTTTTAATAGTATAATAGTAAATAATTGAATATTCTTATCAAGAGAAGCTGAGGGATATGGCCCTATGAAGCTTCAGCAACCTCTGACATTGTCAGGAAGGTGCTACCTCCAACAAGATTTTTTCTTGAGAGATAAGAACAGAGAGCCCAAAATAAACCCTCTTTTCTTGTCTTATAGAAAAGTGGGTTTTTTATGTTGAATAATGTGATTCAAACCAAAGTGAAAAGGGAGAGATAACAGATGCCGATCAACATACCGAAACAATTGCCAGCAGGAGAACTATTGAAGAAGGAAAAAATATTCGTGATGGATGAGGAACGCGCAACATCCCAAGATATACGTCCTATGAACATCGCCATTTTAAATTTAATGCCTGAAAAAGAAAGAACTGAGTTGCAGCTACTACGTTTATTAGGAAATACACCGCTACAAGTAAATGTTACGTTTTTAAACACAGCCACACATGATTCGAAAAATGTTAGTAAAACACATTTAAATGCATTTTATACGACATTTGAGCAAGTGAAACATCGTCGTTTCGACGGATTGATTATTACGGGTGCCCCAATAGAGCATTTGGAATTTGTAGACGTTAATTACTGGAGGGAAATAACAGCTATTATGGAGTGGTCAAAAGAAAATGTGACTTCTGTTTTACATATTTGTTGGGGTGCCCAAGCAGCACTCTATCACCACTATGGAATCGGGAAATTTGAATTGCCGAAAAAGTGCTCAGGCGTTTTTACGCATCGACTATCTGACCCGACAATTAATCTGGCGCGTGGTTTTAATGATGAATTCAATGCGCCACATTCACGTTATACATCCGTTTCAACAGAGGAAATAGAAAATGATCCCCGCCTACATTTACTTGCTAAATCAGAGGATGCAGGAGCATTCATCGTCATCTCTAATGACGATAAACATATTATGATCACAGGTCATTTAGAATACGATGCGGACACGCTGGCGGAAGAATATGCACGTGATTTAAAAAAAGGGGTGGACATTGATATCCCTGAAAATTATTTTCCGAATGATGATCCAAGCAAAGAACCATTGAATACGTGGCGCTCTCATACTCACCTGCTCTTCTCCAACTGGCTTAATTATTATGTGTATCAAGAAACACCTTATGAATGGGAATAATTACTCAATGACCTTTTTGTCGTGAATTGCATAAGCTAATACGATAAGGGGGTTATGAGAGATGGGGTTGTTTATTAACAGAAATGGGCACCCAGATGTATTTAAAAATAATGTAGTCATTTTAGGGAGGAACCAAGAACACTACAAAATAGATCCATTAGCGGAATGGATGAAGGAGCAGAGGGAAGCGACTCACTCAGTTGGCGATCAGTTCAATATCATGGAAACCTTACTAAAGCAGCAGAAGAATTCACAATCCAATCAATTGAAATCAATCCATAATCGTTTGAATGAAATCAAGGAAAGTGATATCCGGCATGAAAAGTTTGGAAACGATGTTATGGAATCATTAAAAAAAGTAGAAACAAAAAACGAAATGTTACAACGTACGTTAGAGCATGAGCGAACAATAAATCGGGAATTCATCGGGAGGGTGAATGAGGTTAGCCAAATAAACGAAGAAATTGTCAATCGTATGGAAACGCTAACTTCTGCAAATGAGGAAATTGTGGTCAAAATGAATGAACAGTTAGATTATCAAAAGCAATTGTCCGAGCAAATATTGACACAAAAAGATGTACAAAAAGACATGATCAGTAGATTGGACAACCAAGAAGGATTGCTAGGGAAAATAGTAAGGCAACTTGATTATCTACGCTCTGTCCTATACGAGCAAACCCATTTTTTATCAGAGAAAATAGAGGGTAGCTATAGCATGACGTCTTCATATATATCCAAATTATTGACTAGATCAGATCAAGTTTCAGCGCGTTTTATATTGAGTCAAAAGCAGGAAGAAGCAGAGAAGAACGTTGATTGAAAGGTATGGCTATTTAATGATGAAAAATATTATCGCAATTAAGTAGGCTTCAAGTACAAATCATGTACTGAGGACCTGCTTAGTTGTCTTTTCAGTTATAGGTTTAGGTGTTCAGCACATATTCGCCCACCTTGAATAGAATGTTAAGGATACCGCGATAATTGAATTGGAGGAGATTGAGTGACGAATCAGAATCGACAAAATCAAAATCAA
>CAZWAW010000063.1:0-6617 GCA_964632025.1 uncultured Sporosarcina sp. | reverse complement strand
TACCGGAGGATTACAATAGAACAGGCAATGGCCATTGCATTAGAACGCGTTCCAGGTCAGGTTGTGAAAGCGGAATTGGATTACGACGATGGAATGTTAGTATATGAAGTTGACATTAGAACGGCAGATGGTTATAAGTATGAAGTGAAAATTGATGCGAATACAGGTGCAATACTGAGAGTGAAATTAGATTAAGAAAACAATATGCGAAAAGCCGCGGATGGTAACTGATACCATTCGCGGCTTTTCATTTCTTTGATGAGATTGAGTAGAGACCTTTTGCAGATGTTAAAACTCGTGGTTGTTATTACTTTCCAAGGCCTTCAGATTCCATAATTGCATCGACTTTTGCAATTGCATCCGCTTCATCTTCACCATCCGCCGCAATTGTAATTGTAGTGCCTGAAGCAACTCCGAGTGACATAACGCCTAAAATGGATTTCAGGTTTACTTGTTTACCTGCGGATTCCAGTGTGATATCCGATTTAAAAGAACTGACAGCACTAACGAGAGTGGATGTTGGACGAGCATGTAAACCAGCAGTTCCTAAAATTGTATATTGTTTTTCTATCATTGTGTATTCCTCCTAATTATTTGTATCATTTTCTACATTATGAAAGTTATTGATTGGTTATGAAAGTTTGTGATTGATTGTGATGGTTTTTTAGAGTATTATGAGTTTACAGCTAATTAGAGGTGGTGTTCATATGTTGACAAATGAACGATATGAATTGATTTTGAATTTATTGACTGAGAAAAAGACCGTTAAAATCCAAGAGTTGGTTGATGCAACATCCGCATCAGAGTCGACAATACGCAGGGATTTGAATGATCTCGAAGACCTTAACAAATTGGATCGTATTCATGGAGGCGCTACTATAAGCGAGCGCATCACAAAAGAACTTAGTATTTCGGATAAATCATCCAAAAACCTTCAAGAGAAGATTCAGCTTGCTAATTATGCCGCCTCTTTTGTCCAAGAAGGGGATTGCATTTTTCTTGATGCGGGAACTACCACATTACAGATGATCCCTTATTTAAAGGATAAAAAAGTGACCGTTGTGACGAACGGATTGACACATGTTGATTTATTGATGGAACACGAAATAACGACTTATTTGACGGGTGGGTATATAAAGTCCCGTACGCGTGCACTTGTTGGACCTCAAACAATCCAAACGCTTGGCGATTATCAGTTTGACAAATGCTTTCTTGGCGTCAACGGTTTCCATTTGGAAATCGGGTATACAACGCCAGATCCAGAAGAAGCAGCTGTTAAAAGGCTTGCTGCTACACTCTCGAGAAAAACATATGTCGTGGCGGATCATTCGAAATATAACAAAGTAAGTTTTGCTACTATTATGCCCCTCGATAAAGCCGTATTAATTGTAAGTGATTTCGAAAAACAAGCTATCAACTTATTGGAACAAAAGACGACAGTAAAGGTGGGCAAATCATGATTTATACGTGCACAATCACACCCTCGCTTGATTATACTACCTATTTACCCGAATTCAGGAGCGGTAAACTGAACCGTTCTAAAGAAGTATATTACTATCCCGGAGGAAAAGGAATTAACGTGTCCCGTGTGTTACGACGATTAGAGGTTGATAATATCGCTTTAGGTTTTGTAGGTGGGTTCACAGGTAATTATATTCAACAATCTCTACATCAAGAAGGGGTTCATACGGATTTTATCCAAACGGAAAAAATTACGCGTATCAATGTGAAAATCAAAGCCGATGAAGAAACTGAATTAAATGGACCTGGTCCTGATATAACACCAGGAGAGCAACAGCAATTGATAGCGAAAGTGCAAAAAATGAAAAAAGGTGATTGGTTCGTTCTTGCGGGTCGTCTTCCTGAATCAATAGCGAAAAGTTTTTTCAAGGATATCGCAACAATTTGTAATGACAATGGTATCCGTTTCGTCCTAGATACATCGGGCCCTGCGTTAAAAGGCTTGATAGACATGAATCCATTCCTTATTAAACCTAACGCGCAAGAGCTTGGTGAGTTGTTCGATACTGTAATCGTAAACAAACAGCAAGCGCGGCGTTACGCCAAGAAACTTGTTGAGAAAGGCGTCGAACACGTCATCGTTTCAATGGGTGGGGAAGGAGCGCTGCTGGTTACGAATGAGGTTGCTGTTTTTGCGGAAGCGCCAAAAGGGAAAGTTGTGAATACAGTGGGGGCTGGTGATTCACTTGTATCCGGGTTTCTTGCATCCTTCACAAAAGAGACGGATCCGGTCAAGGCATTCCGGATGGGTGTTGCTAGTGGAAGTGCAACCGCTTTTAGAATGGATCTTTGTGAGAAAAAAGATGTACTAGCATTGCTGGACAAAGTGTTGATCAGTTCATTAGATGAAGGGGATGTGAAATGATGAAAATCACACAGTTATTGACTGAAGCTACAATTATTTTAGACGTGAAAGCGACATCGAAACAGGATATATTGGCGGAACTGATCAATCAGTTCGATCGTGCAGGAAATTTGAATGATAAAGAGGCATTTGCAAAAGATATTTTGATCCGTGAAGAGCAAGGTACGACGGGAATCGGCGATGGAATTGCAATTCCTCATGCGAAATCTGCTGCGGTGAAGGTGCCGGGAATCGCATTCGGACGATCTTTACCTGGTATCGATTATGAATCGCTAGACGGTCAGCCCGCTCATCTATTTTTCATGATTGCAGCCAGCGAAGGCGCAAATAACGATCATTTGGAAGCGCTATCAAGGCTAGCTACGTTTTTGATGGATTCGAATTTTAGAGATAAAGTTCTAAGTGCTACGTCAAAAACTGAAATCCTACGTGCGGTGAATGACAAGGAAATCGAGTTGGAAGGACCTAAAGAGGTAGGTGAATCAGAATCAACTCTTTCACCTACATCGAAAATACTTGCCGTTACTGCATGTCCAACGGGGATAGCACATACCTACATGGCGGCACAAAAACTGACTGATAAAGCGAAAGAAATGGGCATTTCACTAAAAGTGGAAACGAACGGATCATCCGGTGTGAAAAACCGTTTGACAGACGCCGATATAGCGGAAGCGGATGCTATTATTGTTGCTGCAGATACTAAAGTGGAAATGGCTCGATTTAACGGTAAGCCGGTAATACAGACGAAGGTAGGAAAGGCGATTTATGAGACGGAAGAATTGCTGAATCGTGCAATCATCAAAGATGCGCCAATTTACAAACATGAAAAATCTAAAGATGATAGTGACACATCCGAAAGCAAAAGTGGTTTTTATAAACACTTGATGAATGGTGTGTCTAACATGCTACCGTTTGTTGTCGGTGGTGGAATATTAATTGCGTTATCATTCTTCTGGGGTATTAATTCAAGTGACCCGAATAGTGCAGATTACAATGCATTCGCTGCAATGCTAAATACAATCGGCGGTGGAAATGCATTCTTCCTGATGGTACCCGTGTTAGCAGGATTCATCGCGTCGAGTATCGCGGACCGCCCTGGATTTGCTCCTGGTATGGTCGGTGGATTAATTGCCATTACGGTTACAGGCGTGGACGGTGTCAGTGGCGGCTCTGGATTCCTAGGCGGAATCATTGCTGGTTTTCTGGCTGGGTATGTAACTGTTCTCGTTAAAAAAGCGTTTAAGGCACTACCTGATGCACTTGAGGGCTTGAAACCGGTGTTATTCTACCCGGTATTCAGCATTGCAATCACTGGACTAATCATGATGATGGTCAATCCTCCTTTGACTAAATTATACACAGGTATGTCAGCATTTTTGGAAGGACTTGGTGGAACAAACCAAGTGCTAGTCGGTATATTATTAGGTGCGATGATGGCAATTGATATGGGGGGACCGATTAATAAAGCCGCGTACACATTCGGTATTGCAATGCTCGATGCACAAAATTTCGGGTTCATTGCGACGGTTATGGCAGCCGGAATGGTGCCGCCACTAGGCATGGCAATTGCAACAACATTGTTCAAAAGACGTTTTACAAAACAAGAGCGTGAAGCGGGGAAAACGGCTTACGTCCTTGGTGCTTGCTTTATCACGGAAGGTGTCATCCCGTTTGCAGCGGCAGACCCTGCACGTGTCATACCGGCATCCGTAGTTGGAGCTGCATTGGCCGGTGGGCTTACGATGTTATTCGATATCGGCTTACGTGCACCGCATGGCGGCGTCTTCGTTATGGGACTTGTGGATGGAGGGATTGGAAAAGTGATGTTATACGCTTTAGCCATAGCTGCTGGTGCTTTAGTGACGGCTTTACTCGCTGGAATATTGAAGAAGAACAAAATACAGGCAATTTAAAAATGGAGAGCTCTTTCAAAGGTCATTCTGACATGACTTTTGGAAGAGCTTTCTTTTATTTAACAAACCAGCACTAAGTTAATGTTATGTATAGGCACTGAAATTTGGTGGAACACTTCCTGTAAAGTGGAGGTGTGAATTTGGATGAATTTTTTGAAGTAGACTTTTGGGAAATGATACTGAGGACAACGTTTGCATTTATTGTTCTTCTCATACTCGCTCGGATTATGGGGAAAAAACAAATTTCCCAACTAACGTTCTTCCATTATGTAACAGGTATCACAATTGGTTCTATCGCGGCAGATATCGCGGGAGAAACGAGAACGCCATTTTTGAATGGGATTATTTCGATGATTTGGTGGGCAGTATTGACAGTGCTAATGAGTTATATAGCGTTTAAATCTAAAAAGGCGCGGATACTTCTCGATGATCAGCCTACTATCGTAGTGTATGAAGGGAAAATAGTTGAAGCTTCCTTGAAGAAGCTGAAACTCCATCTTAATGATTTGGGTATGATGTTACGTGAGCAAAGCATTTTTTCGATTAAAGATGTCCACTATGCAATACTTGAGACAAACGGTGAGTTAAGTGTCTTAAAAAAAGCAGGGCTTGAAGCTGCAACGAAAAAAGATGTAAATGCTTCTTCACAGGTGCCCAAATATATACCGACTGAAGTAATAGCAGAAGGGAAAATTTCGAAACGGAATTTAAAGGAGCTAAACTTGACGGAAGAATGGTTGTACGAACAATTGAAAAAGAAGGGTATTGGCAATGTCGAAAGTGTTTTTTATGCTGAAGTCCAAACGGATGGAAGTCTTCATATAGATATGAAGTCAGAAAGTGGAAAATAAGGAAAGCGTCGAGAAAAGGATAGAACTTTTCTGCGACGCTTTTCAATAAGTTATTCAATATTACTGGACGGTACACATAAGAGAAGAAACGCCTGACTCAATTGCAGCTTTACTTACTGCTTGTGTGACGGCTTTTACAACTCTTTCATCAAAAGGATCAGGAACAATATAGTCATCGCGTAACTCGGATTCATGAATCAATGATGCAATGGCGTAAGTTGCGGCCAGTTTCATGCTTTCATTTATTTCGGTTGCTCGGACATCTAGTGCCCCTCGGAAAATACCAGGAAACGCGAGTACATTGTTCACTTGATTAGGATAATCGGATCTACCGGTTGCAATGACGCGAACTCCATATGCTTTCGCCAAAGCGGGCGCGATTTCGGGATCTGGGTTGGCTAAAGCAAAGACAATCGGGTCACTACTCATGCAGTCAATATGCTCCAACGTCAATATATTGGCAGCGGAAACACCGATGAATACGTCAGCATCCGTCATGGCAATTTGTAACGAACCTGTTAAGCCATTGGGATTTGTAATTTCAGCGATTGCATCTTTAGTCGGATTCATACCATTCGGGCGGCCTTTGTAAATAATACCTTTTGAATCACAGATGACAATCTGCTCAAATCCAATATTCTTGAGGTGTTTCACTATTGCAATCCCAGCAGCACCGGCCCCATTAACGGCTATTTTAACAGAATTCTTATTTTTCTTAACAACTTTTAATGCGTTTAATAATCCTGCGCCAACAACGATTGCAGTACCATGCTGATCATCATGAAACACAGGAATATCGCACTCTTCACGTAATCTTTCTTCAATTTCAAAGCAGCGCGGGGCAGAGATGTCTTCCAAATTGATCCCACCAAACGTCGGACTAATCGCTTTGATAGTTTGCACGATGATATCAACATCTTTAGTACCTAGACAGATTGGAAACGAGTCAATATTAGCATATCTTTTTAACAGCATAGCTTTCCCTTCCATTACAGGAAGTGCTGCTTCGGGTCCTATATCACCTAAGCCTAACACGGCAGTTCCATCCGTAATAACCGCCACAAGATTTCCCTTGATTGTATAGTCGTATACTGCATAGGGATTTTTTGCGATTTCTAAACATGGTTCTGCAACTCCAGGAGAATAAGCAAGACTAAGATCCGCACGGTTTTCAAGTGGAACCTTTGATACAGTTTCCATTTTACCTGTATGAATTCGATGCATTTCTAAAGAAGATTGATAACGACTCGTCATTAAACGTACCCCATTCCACTTTGTATTTTTAACTGCTGTTATAAATTTTTACCATGAACGCGAGAATAACACAAGACTGAAAATTCTACACAATTAGAAGGTTGTAAAAATGCAGCGCTTACATTAGCTTTGTTACAATGTTTATGGTTAATATAATTTTTTTGATAAAAATCTATAGCGCGCTCAAATAAGTTAATTTACTCTATTAATTGA
>CAZWAW010000062.1:0-17381 GCA_964632025.1 uncultured Sporosarcina sp. | reverse complement strand
CCGATCATATATCGAGGCAGACCGAGCATATAAGTTTACCGCCGATCATATAACGCGGCAAACCAATTATAAGTAACGTTTTACTTCGGTAGTTAAATAAAAAGCACAAAAAAACAAGCATTACTTCCTAAGAAGTAATGCTTGTCGGAAAAACCTTTGTTCCTAAAGGTTTTCTTCGGGTTTGGCACCCAATGGTCCCGACTGGGCTCGAACCAGCGACCCCTACCTTGTCGAGGTAGTGCTCTCCCAGCTGAGCTACGGAACCGGGAATTAAATTGTGTTTCTGCTTACTGCACATTTTCTATTATAGCGGATCTGTAATAGAAGTCAACACCTTTAGGAAAAGTTTTTTTGAAAAGAGTATAATAGGCAGTAGAAAGGGGTGTTTCTTATCGATGTTCAATTTACATTGCCTTATGTCTATGACTTCGATCGGGCAATTGTTCGGTTGGCAGGGGATCCGGTAAATTCGGTGGATTTGCAAAGTCGTATAGTACGCATCCCCATGGAAGAAGGGAATAATGTCACGCTGCAAAGTATAGGCACGAAACAACTACCTTCATTTAGAGTGGGAAATGCAATTGATGAAATACAAATTGAAACAGTTAAATCGATTTTTCATTTTGATAAACCGCTGGATGAAATCGGGTTGCATTTTGCAGGAACAGATCTTGGGTCGCTATTTTTGGAATATGAAGGGACTCCGCTTATTAAAAGTTTTTCATTATATGGAACTCTTATGAAAAGCATCATTCACCAGCAACTCAATTTGTCATTCTCACATACGCTAACGAAGCGTTTTGTGGAATCATTTGGAGAGATGGTGGATGACGTCTGGCGTTATCCATCACCTGAGCGTATCGCATCGCTTGACGTCCTAGCGCTTCGGGATCTGCAGTTTAGCACACGAAAGGCTGAATATGTCATTGGCTTGTCGCAAGCGATTGCAGAGGGAACGCTTGACATTGAGCGGTTCAGGGAAATGGATGACGATGAGGTAACTTCAAAACTGGTTGCTTACCGCGGTGTGGGACCTTGGACGGCACAAGGATTTCTTATGTCTGGGCTCGGACGGCCGAATTTATTCCCACTTGCAGATATTGGTTTGCAAAACGCATTGAAAAAGGTGTGGAATATGGATCGCAAGCCAACGCAAGATGAAATGCTTGCCCGTTTTCCAGAGTGGTCACCGTACTTAAGTTATGCAGCACTTTATCTGTGGCACAGTATTGAGTGACGTTTATAGGAAACTAAACAACGCACTCCAAAACACCATTCTCGCGCATAAATAAACAGCTTTCCCATTTTAAAGTCATGGAAAAGCTGTTTTTAGGGTCCGTTAGAAATAGGCGTCGTTGTCAAGTTAGTTACACTAATTATCAGTGTGCAGGCACCTGCAGTTGTTTCTCTTCATCAAAATAAAGGAAATTTTCTTCTTCAAGTTCAACAAGACGTTCTTTATTAATTCCCAATGAAAGATTTCCTTCAAAGATCGTTTCCCACCAAGTATCAGTTGTTGTCATGTCCATTTCCTCCTTTAAATTCTTTGTTATTTGAACATTCTATTCCCTTCAATGCTATAATACAAAACGTCAAAGGTTGAAAAGGAATCGTTCGACCTATCCTTTTTCCTTTAAAAAACTATTCATATAAAAGGGGTTATTTCGGTGGAAAAAACTACGTTTGCGCTTGTTG
Source organism: uncultured Sporosarcina sp. (assembly GCA_964632025.1). GTDB lineage: Bacteria > Bacillota > Bacilli > Bacillales_A > Planococcaceae > Sporosarcina. Next base: position 15,686 of record CAZWAW010000062.1, on the reverse strand, counting down.
GTACAGGCATTGTTGGCGAGCGAATCATCAATCAATTACGTAACAACGAATCTGCAACAATTATTGCCTTGTATGATGAAAATGATGAACGTCTTACTGAAATGGCGGATACATACGGACTATTTGCGGCATCCTCTTATGAAGAGATTTTGGCGATGAAACCCGACTGGATCTACATTGGAACTCCACCTGTATCGCATGCTGCACTTAGTACGGCGGCGATTTCAAATGGCTTGAATGTACTTTGTGAAAAACCACTTGCACACGATGCTGCAGACGGAGCAGTCATGGCTTCGGCTGCAGAGAACAGCGACATTCAAACGGCAATGCATTTTCCGTTGATGTACAGTCCGTCTGTTCGGCATATGATGAAACTTATTAATGAAGGTGAAATTGGTAAAGTCGTTCGAATCGAGCTGCAAACGTATTTCCCGCATTGGCCACGTGTGTGGCAACAAAATCCATGGATTGCCTCGCGTAAACAAGGTGGCTTTACACGAGAAGTATTCCCGCATTACCTTCAGCTTATGTACAGGATGTTTGGTCAACTTGCGATTACTTCCCACCAAACCGTTTATCCTGAAGATGAAACGCTTGCGGAAATGAGTGTCCTTGCAATCGGTAAAACTGTGGATGACATTCCGGTCTTCTTGAACGGTGTTTCGGGAATCGGTCAACTAGAAGAACTGTCCTATACAGTATATGGAGATGAAGGTGTTCTGAAACTGCGCAATTGGTCGGAACTTAGCGTTGCACAAAAAGACAGTCCTTTTGAGATATTGACTTCCTTCGATACAGTGAAAACGCTTACGGATGAATGTATTGCGGCGGCTAACAGTGAAACTGCGCTGCTTGTGTCATTTGATGAAGGACTTGAAATACAAAAGCTGATTGATCTTCTTTTGACTTGATAATGGAATAAAGTGCTAACTATTGCATCCCGCAACAATTCTAACTATGATTGAAGAAATGAAGAAATGAAGAAATGAAGAAATGAAGAAATGAAGAAATGAAGAAATGAAGAAATGGAGGGAATAAGTTGAACTTTACTGCACAAGAAGTTGAAACGATGATTGCTTCCCAACACGCATATTATTTTTCAGGCCAAACAAGGAGTTTTGCATTCCGCAAAGAAATGCTTTTGAAATTGAAAGCAGCGATTGTCGCGAATGAAGTGGAAATTACGGAAGCGTTACATAAAGATCTTCGTAAAAGTCCTTTCGAGTCTTATGTGACGGAAATTGGTTTCGTTCTTTCAAGTATTTCACATATGATTAAACATCTCGAAGGCTGGATGGAAGATGAAAAGGTGAAAACGCCTGTTCATCTGCAACCTGCGAAAAGCTTCATTGTTCGTGAACCATACGGATCCGTGCTAATCATTGGTCCATTTAACTATCCGTTTCAACTTGTCATGGAGCCGCTTGTCGGGGCGATATCGGGGGGCAATTGCGCAATTGTCAAACCATCCGAGACAGCTGTTCACACGGCACAAATTGTTAATAAGATATTGACTGAAACGTTCTCATCCGATTATATCCACGTTGTAGAAGGCGAGCGCGAGGAGACTTCAGCGCTCATTCATGCCTCATTCGATTATATTTTCTTCACAGGCAGTGTGGCGGTAGGGAAAATTGTTATGAAGGCGGCAGCTGAACGGTTAACGCCGATTACGCTCGAGCTTGGCGGAAAAAGTCCAGCCCTTGTAGACCAGACAGCGAATATTCAAAAGGCAGCTGAACGGATTGTCTGGGGCAAATTTGTCAATACAGGACAGACATGTGTTGCGCCAGATTATATACTTGTCCACCATTCTATTAAAGATAGACTAGTCAAAGAAATGCTTACTGTGATCCGTAAATTTTATGGGGAAGATGCATCATTAAGCCCGGATTACGGTAGAATTATCAGTGATAATCATTTCAATCGCCTTGTTGAAATTATTGAAAAAGATCGTATTCATGTGATAAGTGGTGGTTCTTCAGACCGTTCAGACCTGTTCATTGAGCCGACACTGCTGGACAATGTTTCATGGGATAGTGCTTCGATGGAAGATGAGATTTTCGGTCCGATTTTACCGATTTTGACGTATGATAATCTTGGTGAAGCAGCTCACAGGATTCGTCAATTGCCAAAATCGCTCGCGGCATATATGTTTACAGAAAACGAGCAAGCGGCAGATTATTTCATTGAAAACTTACAGTTTGGCGGTGGGTGCATTAATGATACAATTGCCCACGTCGGAAACGTCAATTTACCGTTTGGTGGAGTCGGTTCTTCAGGTACGAGTGCATACCACGGAAAAGCGAGTTTCGATACGTTCACGCATGCAAAATCCATGATGAAAAAAAGCACGTCCATTCCAATGACACTTGCATTTCCGCCATACGGCAATAAATTAAAAATAGTAAAACCGCTCATCCGATAATGGATGGCGGTTTCTTTTCATTTAAATAGTGGAAGTATAATCGTTGTTTCGGTTCCATGATTTTTTTTACTGTTCACGGTTATCGTTCCGCCTTGATCGACGATGATTTTTTTTGTAATGAGCATCCCAAGGCCGGTACCGTCTGCTTTTGTTGTGTAAAATGGTTCAAATAGATTTTCAATTGTTTCAGGATCCATTCCAGGGCCGTCATCGCTGATGAAAATGGAAACTGTTTCCTCTTGGAATGTGACACCGACGGTGATTACACCATTTTTTACAAGCGCTTCATATGAATTTTTGAGAATGTTAATGAAAACTTGTTTCATACCGTCTTCATGACCCTTAATGATTGCATTATTCTTTGGAATCCGAACATCGCAAAAAATAGACCGATTAATAAATTCCGTTTCGAATATCGATAATACATCTAAAAGTGACTTTTCTATGTAGAACTCAGTGGATTTTTTTAGACTCGGATTTGATAGGACGAGAAACTCGCTGACTATCAAATCAATACGGTTTATTTCGCTATACATTATTTCGGTGTATGCGCGATATGGATTAGCGGGATCGTTGTTCATCATTTGTACGAATCCTGAAATTGACGTCATAGGGTTACGTACTTCGTGGGCAACGCTAGCAGCAATCTCACCGATTGCTTTTAGTTTTTCTGTATCAATTTCGAGTTGTTCAGCTTGTAGCTTAAGTGTGATGTCACGTGCAATGAAGGACGTGGCAACTAACTTTTTTTCGGAATCATAGATGGGTGCTAATGTCAGTTCAGCATCAAACACGGTACCATCTTTCCTCATCTCTTTTGTTCGTAGAAAATGATAACTTTTCCCGTTCAATAAATTCTTTGTCCTCTCTGCTATCGTTGCCTCCTCGGACAAAGGGAAGAGTCGTGGCGAACATCCAATGCATTCCTCTCGCTTCCAGCCGTATGTTTTTTCAAACGCGGGATTCATTGCGACGATGTTCTGATCAAGATCGAACACAACAATTGCGTCTTCTGTATGTTCAATAAAGAGATCGAGATAGCTTTCTTTAGATGTAAGTAAAACATCCAACTTTTTGTTTTCCTTGAAGATATTGTTCCATTCAGGTGTGATTCTGAACGTATACAGTAGGCAAAGGATCACTGCCAAGCTAAAAATGAAAGCTATATTGGGGAGTAATTGAGTTTCATCTACTGATTTATAAATTGGACTGAATAAGTAAAATAAAACAATCACTTCTATACCCGTGATGACTATAATCAGTATGTTTAACCAAGTGATATTGTAGATTGCCACTAAGGCGACAGGGAAGATAAGATAAAATAAGTGTATTAAATCAGGATTTACTAAGTTTGAAATCAATATATATAAAAAGTACCCAATTATTAGGGGGATTCGAAAAGTAAGAGAATTCATCCCCGATTTATAAAGGACAAACAGCACAATAACGATGAACAATCCGATAAGGCCTGAAATCATTGCGCTATAAAAACCTAAAAAAAGTGATGTGAAAAGATGTACGGTGACGCTAGGGGCGAAAAAAAGTATAATAAACATATTGCGAGAATGGGCGATTGTCGAATCTTTCATTGGGCACCTCATAACATTACTTTATACTTATCATACATGATTCGACGTTGGGATTGAATGACATATTACGACGAGAGAGAGAGGGGAAATAGAAATGACAACAGAATTTGATGAAAAACGTATTGTTGAACTTCTTAAAAGGCTTGTTGAGACACCGAGTCCGTCAGGTTATACGGAGAAAGTCATGAAAGTGATAGCGAAGGAACTCGATGAAATCGGGGTAACGCATAAGAAAACAAACAAAGGGGCAATCATTGCAACGCTTGAGGGAGCGGATTCAACGCGCCATCGTCTGCTTACAGCGCATACGGACACACTTGGAGCGATGGTGAAAGAAGTTAAAAGTAACGGTCGCCTGAAGTTGACAATGATTGGTGGCTTTAATTGGAATGCGGTTGAAGGGGAATACTGCCTTATTCATACAGCGTCAGGGAAAGAAGTACGTGGAACAATCCTAATGCATCAGACTACTGTCCATGTTTATAAAAACGCTGGAACGGCAGAACGAAGCGTGGAAAATATCGAAGTGCGTATTGACGAGAAAGTAACCGATGTAGCGGGAACGCGTGCTCTCGGTATTGAAGTAGGCGATTTTGTATCATTTGATCCACGTTTTGAAGCGACGGATAGCGGTTTCATTAAGTCCCGTCATCTTGACGATAAAGCGAGTACGGCACTCTTGCTTGAACTGATTCGTTCATTGAAAGAGCAAGGGGTTAAACTTCCATATACGACGCATTTCTATATTTCTAACAATGAAGAAATCGGTTATGGGGGTAACTCTAATATTCCAGTAGAGACTGTTGAGTATATCGCGGTCGATATGGGAGCAATTGGTGATGGGCAAACCTCGGATGAATATACAGTGTCGATTTGTGCTAAAGATTCAAGCGGGCCATACCACTATGCATTGACACAACATTTGACGGGCCTTTGCAAAGAAGGTAACATTCCGTTTAAACTTGATATTTACCCGTTTTACGGTTCAGATGCATCTGCTGCAATCCGAGCGGGCTTTGACGTGAAACATGCTCTATTTGGTCCAGGCATCGAATCATCACATGCATTGGAACGAACACATATCGATTCGCTAAAAGCATCAGCACAGTTGCTTCACGCATACGTAACTTCAGCAATGATGGACTGAACGGAGGGTATTAATGGAAACAGAAAAGTTGCTTTCAATGTTGCCGGTTAAACAGGTAATTGGAGTTGTACCGCCGACTGTGACCGATATCGCGATTGATTCACGCGCGGTGAATGCAGGAGGAATTTTCGTTTGTATCGAAGGATTTACGGTGGATGGTCATAATTACGTTGGAAAAGCAGTAGAGAATGGAGCAAGGGTTATCGTTGCTTCGAAGCAAGTCGATGTCGATTTGGATAAAGTTGCGGTCGTTATGGTTGAAAATACGTCACGTGCCATCAGTTTGTTGGCGTCCCGTTTTTACGATTATCCATCGAAGCGGATGACAATGATTGGGGTGACGGGCACGAATGGCAAGACGAGTGTCAGTGGTATCATCCAAGCGATTCTTCAGCGGGCGGGTGAGAAATCTGCCGCTACTGGAACGATCGGTTTCGATCTGGATGGAACTCTTTATGGGACTGAGAACACAACGGCTGATGTACTGACGACACAAGGGATGATTGCCCGCGCGGCTGAAGAAGGATGTACAACGATGACGATGGAAGTATCTTCGCACGGACTTGTGGAAGGACGTCTGGCTGGTACGGAATTCGATATCGCTGTTTTCACAAATCTAACGCATGATCATCTCGATTTCCATGGCACGATGGACAATTATGGACAAGCGAAAGGACTGTTGTTCTCACAGCTTGGACAAGACTTGGAGAAGCGAAAGTTTGCTGTCGTCAATGCAGATGATGAGTGGAGCAGTAAGTTGCTGGAAATGACGTCATATCCAGTTCTCACATACGGCATCCGAAATAAAGCAGTCTTTCGTGGATCGGATATTGAGCTACGTGCAAATGGTACGACATTCAGGCTTACCGCGCCAGATGGCGAATTCCGGGTTGATATGAGCCTCATTGGTGAATTCAGTGTCTATAATGCGCTCGCGGTTATCGCTACTTTGTACGCCAAAGGAATGATGACTGAAGATATCATTAACTATCTAGGGAAGATTTCAGCCGTCAAAGGGCGAATGGAACAAGTACCAACGGAATTACCGATTACAATGTATGTCGATTATGCCCATTCACCTGATGCCATTGAAAAAGCGATTGATGCTGTCCTCCCTTATAAGAAGGAAGGAAGTCGTTTAATATTTGTCATTGGTACTGGCGGTAACCGTGATCGGGTAAAACGTCCGATTATGGCAGATAAAGCATCCGTCGCAGATTATGTAATCTTAACGACGGACGATCCGCGGGACGAACCGTACGAATCGATCCTTTCGGAGTTGGAAGCGGGTATGAAGCATGATCAGTATGCATGTATAGGTGATCGGACGGAAGCGGTGCGCCATGCGATAGCGGTTGCAAATCCTGAAGACATCATCATATTTGCAGGGAAAGGCCATGAGGATTATCAAATTATTGGTTCTGTGAAATATCCGCATTCGGATGCAAATATTGCGTTGGAAGAGGCGGAAAAGAAATTTGGTACAGGGTTAGTAGAAAAATGATTGGAAAGAGCTGTCCTGATGTTGGGAGAGCTCTTTTTTGTGGCATTGATGACGTTGAAGTTCTGAAGCTGTCGTAGAGTTTCTGAAATCTGTTGTCCAGTTTTAGCTAACCTTCGCTAATTCCGATAAAAAATTGTTGAAATCATCCTCCATTGTGTCTATGCTAAGAAAAGCAGAACAGAAGGAGACAATATATAATGGACAAACCAATACAAGAAGAAATTGCATCCCGCCGGACGTTTGCAATTATTTCTCACCCGGATGCCGGGAAAACGACAATCACAGAAAAACTACTCTACTTCGGCGGTGCAATCCGCGATGCCGGAACAGTAAAAGGTAAGAAATCAGGGAAATTCGCAACTTCTGACTGGATGGAAATTGAGAAGCAACGTGGAATTTCGGTAACATCATCCGTTATGCAATTCGATTACGATGGAAAACGCGTTAACATTCTAGATACACCTGGACACGAAGATTTCAGTGAAGACACATACCGTACACTTATGGCCGTCGATGCGGCTGTCATGATGGTCGACTCAGCAAAAGGTATCGAGCCACAAACGATTAAATTATTCAAAGTATGCCGTATGCGTGGGATTCCAATCTTCACGTTCATTAATAAAATGGACCGTCAAGGTAAAGAACCGCTTGAATTGCTGGAAGAATTGGAAGAAGTACTTGGCATCCAGTCTTACGCGATGAACTGGCCGATTGGAATGGGGAAAGAGTTCATTGGTATTTACGATCGTTTTAATCAGCGGGTTGAACAGGTACGGGTCGACGATGACAAACGTTTTCTTGCGATAGATGAAGACGGAGAACTTGCAGAACCGCATCCGATGACAGAAACATCCTATTATAAGCAAGCGCTCGAGGACGTTCTACTGCTTAATGAAGCAGGCAATGATTTTGATGAAGAAAAAATAGCAAAAGGCGAACTGACACCTGTATTTTTCGGCAGTGCGTTGACAAATTTCGGTGTGCAGACATTTTTGGAAACGTTTTTACAGTTTTCACCACCACCACAACCACGAATAACAAAAGATAAAACAGAAATCGATCCGTATTCGGAAGAGTTTTCAGGATTTATCTTTAAAATTCAAGCAAATATGAACCCAATGCACCGTGACCGTATTGCATTCGTCCGTATTGTTTCTGGTAAGTTCGAACGCGGGATGACTGTAACCGTTCCACGTATTTCAAGGACATTTAAATTGACACAGACAACGCAGTTTCTTGCAGATGATCGTGAAATAGTGGAAGAAGCGGTTGCTGGTGATATTATCGGTCTTCACGATACAGGTAACTACCAAATCGGGGATACAGTAATCGGTGGTAAATCAAACTTCCTATTTGATGCGCTGCCACAGTTTACACCGGAACTCTTTGTGCGAGTAACAGCGAAAAATGTTATGAAGTCTAAGCATTTCCATAAAGGGATACTTCAGCTTGTGCAAGAGGGAGCGATTCAGTATTACCGGACGCTTCACACAGAGGAAGTACTTCTAGGTGCAGTCGGTCAACTTCAATTTGAAGTTTTCGAGCACCGGATGAAGAATGAGTATAACGTCGAAGTGCGCATGGAGCATGTTGGTTCGAAAGTTGCGCGTTGGATTGTCAACGAAAGCGACGTCAAAGAATCGATGGCAGGGCAACGTGCAATGCTAGTAAAAGATCGCCACGACAAGCGTGTATTCTTGTTTGAAAATGATTTTGCGATGCGTTGGTTCCATGATAAGTATCCTGAAATTGAGTTATATAGCCTATTATAATTCTCAAACCCGACAAGACGGTTCATCCGTCCTGTCGGGTTTTCTCGGCTAGTAGACGTTCTTATTTGTAGTCGCCTGCATCTTTCATTATGATTAATGGAATGAAGCTTTTTTAAAAGATAAGAAAGTATAAGTTTTTTCTACTTGGGTCGTTGTCTAGACTCCAGGCGCCAACCCCTCAGGTCATAAGCCGTTTTCCTGTGGGGGCTGAAATACGCCTCCTCGTGCTTGCAAGGATGCAGGTATGCAGTCGTTGCGACAGGACGTCGCGATCTTAGACTGCCTTCCTTTATCACTTATGCCTGTCGGGGCTAGACGGCGCCTTCCGCTTTTCCAAAAAAGAAAGGAACGTGTACATGAAAATTAGTGATTTTTCTATAAAAAGGCCAGTATTTACGATTGTCATAATGTTTCTTGTCATCATTTTAGGAGCTGTGTCCTTTTTTCGTATTCCGGTGACGCTCATTCCAGAATTGAACCCGCCGATTGCTGTCGTTGTGACCAGTTATCCAGGTGCTTCCCCGGCAGAAGTGAGCGAGAAACTAACAAAACCGCTCGAAGCGAGTCTTTCGACTGCACCCGGATTAAAATCAATGCAATCCACTTCGCAGGAAGGCTCCAATTTCATTTTGCTCATGTTCGACTGGTCAACGAAAATAGATGATGTCCAGCTTGATATCATGCAACGGGTCGACCAGGTACCAGTCCCGGAAGGTGCGAATAAACCGCGATTCATGAAATTCGACCCATCCCAGTTCCCGGTTATCCAATTGTCACTGCGCACAACGGCGGAAGATAGTGATATCCGAAAAATTGCAGATCAACTGGAGACTGAATTACGCCGGACGAAAGGTGTAGCAAGCGTTTCTGTTTCAGGAAAATTGATAGAAGAAGTGCAAATCATTGTGGATCAGAAAAAACTTGTGGCGAATGGCCTTGAACAAGCTGATATCGTCAAGATGATTCAGGCAAATAATGTGTCTATGCCTGGTGAACCCATTAAAACGACAGATGGCAAGCAACTCACAACCCGTATTATCAGTACATTGACGACCATTTCTGATATTCGCAGTATCACGGTTGGTGCGAATCCGCTGAATGGCGCTAAAGTAACAATCGCTGATGTGGCGGATGTAGCACTTGTTGAAGCGGAGTCTGCCACAGAAACGCGTGCAAATGACCAGCAGGCTGTTCTGATGTCCGTGTTGCAAGAATCTGGTGCAAATACAGCGGACGTATCGACCGCCTTTAAAGAGGCTCTTGACAACCTGCTAGAAAAAGAAGAATTCAAAGGTGTCAAATCAGACATTTTATTTGACCAGGGGGATTATGTAAAACTCGCCATAGGAAATATTGGGCAATCGTTAATTTTGGGCGGTATTTTCGCCATGCTTGTGTTGTTCTTTTTCCTACGTGGCATAAAAAGTCCAATTATTATAGGTATTGCCATTCCATATTCGGTAATCGTGACATTTGTTCTGATGTATTTTGCTGATTTCTCGCTTAATATTATGACTCTTGGTGCGCTTGCGCTTGGTATAGGGATGCTAGTCGATAACTCGATTGTCGTTATTGAAAACATTGAACGTCATCTCGCTATGGGGAAGGATCCGAAAGTTGCAGCTTCTGAAGGGTCGAAGGAAATTGGCGGTGCCATTATTGCGTCAACGTTAACAACGCTTGCCGTTTTTGTCCCCGTTATTTTCATCAGCGGACTAATTGGACAGATTTTCACAGAATTTGCTTTGACGATTTCCTTTAGCTTATTTGCATCTCTCGTTGTTGCTTTGACGGTTGTACCCATGTTGGCGAGTCGTATGCTAAAGAAACCGACGAAAAATGTAGCAGCGCGGAGACGCCGTTCCAAAGGGTTGAATAACTTTGAAAGATCGGTGAAATGGGCACTGAAACATCGTTCCATCGTTCTGGTAAGTACACTACTTGTACTGGTGTTAAGCAGTTTTGCTTTAACCAAGGTCGGGACAGAATTTTTGCCAGCGACTGACGAGGGATTTGTTAGCATTACGGTGAAGTTACCAAACGGTTCATCTTCAGCTGCGACAGATGAAGTAGTAAAACGAATCGAAGCGCAATTGAAAGATGAGCGTGATGTGGAAGTATACGTTAGTCTTGTTGGTGGAACGCAACAGGATATCGCTCAAGGTACCTCTAAAGCGAATATTGCAGAAATATCCGTGAAACTTGTACCACTCGCAGATAGGGAACGTTCGATTTTTAAATTCGTAGATGATGTCCAACCCGAAGTATTGAAAACTGTCGGGGACGCTGCGGAAATTGGCTTCGTGATGCAGACAGCTGCGGGTTCAAGTCCGAATACGTTGACGTTTTCATTGAAAGATACTGACGAAGCACGTCTGAATGAAGCTGTTATGAAATTGAACAGTGACCTGGTCGAACTTGAGTCCGTAACGGAAGTAACAAATAATCTTCAAAATACGGTTCAAGAGATCCAAATCGAAGTGGACCGTCAAAAAGCAGCTGACAAAGGATTGGCGCCTTATCAAATTGCACAAATAGTAAACAACGTCACACGGGGTTCATTGGCCACGCAGATTATTGGGAAAAACGATGAAGTGTTCGCTGTCTATGTGAAATACGATAAGAAATTCCGTAACAGTATGGACCAGTTGAAAAAGCTGAAACTACGTACTCCTGCAGGCACATTTGTGACACTTGGGGAAGTTGCGAAGATTGATATTGCGGAAGGGCCTGTTTCTATCCAACGAGTCGATCAAGCACACTCGGTTACATTTAATCTAAAATACGAATCGTCACAGTCACTTGGTGATATGACGGCTAAAGTGAATGATACGATTGACAGGCTTAAGTTGCCGGAGGAAATTGAACTTACATTTGGCGGTGATCGCGAGTTATTCGAAAGTGCGATTAATGACATGATCATGGCGATACTACTAGCTGTTGTGCTTGTTTACATTGTCATGGCTGCGCAGTTCGAATCGTTCAAATACCCATTCGTTATTATGTTCTCTGTACCACTGATGATTATCGGGGTAGCGCTAGGCCTATTCCTAACGAGTACACCAATCAGTGTTACAGCGATAATCGGGATCCTCGTCCTTGTTGGTATCGTGGTCAACAACGGGATTGTCTTAGTTGACTACATTAATCAGCGAAAAGAAGCGGGGCTCAGCTCTTATGACGCGATTATTGCCTCGGCTAGGGATCGATTACGTCCAATCTTGATGACGGCACTGACGACTATTCTTGGCTTGCTACCACTTGCACTGGGCATTGGTGAGGGTACCGAGATGAATCAGCCGATGGGAATTGCAGTTATCGGTGGATTACTTAGCTCTACCTTGTTGACGCTGTATATTGTACCAATTATTTATAGCTTATTTGATCGACAAACGAGAAAACGCGCAGTCGAAAGAAAATAACCGTAGAGCCTCCCTTTCTTGGGAGGTTCTTTTTACTGGTGGTAATAAATTCAGCGTAACCAATCATAACTATTGTCATAGAACTAGTTAGTTAGTAGACTGAATATTCTTCCAGTTAGTTTACTCTAATGTTATACTACTAAAGTAAGGGGGGGTTATATGCGGACTCATTTTTTTACCGGCTTTCCGGGATTTATTGCTACGCAATTGATAAAAGAATTGGTACGTGTTGGAGAAGTGGAGAAGGTTTACGTAGTAGTTCAATCCAGTCAAGTTGATCTTGCAAAGGACAAAGCCACATCTATTATGGAAGAGATGAATGTGGCATTCCCATTTGAAATTCTGACCGGGGATATTACGCAATCAGATCTTGGAATGACACAGCAAATAATTAGTAATTTACATGGGGAAAGGCTAACTGTGTGGCATCTTGCCGCTATTTATGATCTTGCAGTAAAGGCTGAAATTGCTTGGCAAGTAAATGTTGAAGGGACGAGACAAGTGATTGAATTCGTCCGGAATCATCCTTCTATCGAACGCTTCATGTATTTTAGTACAGCGTATGTTGCGGGAAAACGGGAAGGTAAGTTGCATGAAACCGAGCTGATTCGTCCGGCTTCTTTTAAAAATCATTATGAAGAAACCAAATTTGAAGCTGAACTACTTGTAGAAGAACTGAAGAAGGATGTCGATGTGACAATTATCCGCCCTGGAATTGTACGTGGTCACTCCAAAACAGGAGAAACGATTAAGTTTGATGGCCCATATTTTTTTATGAATATGATTGACAAATTGCGATGGATGCCAATTATTCCTTATGTGGGAAAAACGAAGGCGTGCATTAATGTTGTGCCGATTGATTATATAATCGACGCTTCAGTGTATTTATCCAATCATGTAGGAGCTGCTGGTAAAACAGTCCACTTAACGGATCCTTCACCGCACCCGATTGAAGAAATTTACAGCGCAATGGTCGTTGAATTGACTGGGAAAAAGCCTAAAGGTAGATTGCCACGGCTCCTAGCTGAAAGAGGCCTTGCTTCGATCCGTTTGCAGCGCAGACTGGGTGTTGAGGCGGAGACACTGGCTTACATGATGTGGGATGCCACTTTCGATACGACAGTTGCGGAGGGATTACTGAAAGGAAGCGGCATACAGTGTGCTGATTTTCTGGCTTCGATTCCATCTATGACCGCTTTTTATGAAGAAAATAAGAAAAATAGTGAATATCATATAAAAATAGGGTAATTCACATTTACTTTTTGGCCAACTATGGTATAATCAAACAAAAGAACCCGAACTTAATAACTTTTGACTTTATGTCAAGGGGGAGTAGCTATAGGGAAACCTATTTCATAGTCGTCAATACATGGCTTTTGCCATCGGTTATGATAGCTGGATTTTTGCACAACAAAATTCCGACTTAGCGAGACCTTTGCCTTTTATTAGGTGAGGGTCTCTTTTGTTTTGCAAATTTAGGGGGAATCGAATTGGAAGCAATATTATTGGAATATGCATGGGTACTCGTTGTACTCATTGTACTCGAAGGATTACTGGCAGCAGATAACGCGGTTGTAATGGCAGTCATGGTCAAGCATTTACCGCGCGAACAACAGCGGAAAGCGCTTTTTTACGGATTATTAGGAGCGTTTGTTTTCCGTTTTGCAGCATTATTCATGATCACGATCCTTGTGAACATTTGGCAGATCCAAGCAATCGGAGCCATCTACCTATTGTTCATTTCCATTAAGAGCATTATGGATCAGCGGAAAAATGAGGAATCACATCCGGATGCTAAAAAACGTAAACAGTCCGGTTTCTGGATGACAGTTGTAAAAGTAGAACTTGCGGATATCGCATTTGCACTCGATTCGATGCTGGCGGCGGTTGCGCTTGCTGTAACGTTACCGAAGCTTGGTAACTTCGACATAGGTGGTATTAACGGCGGACAGTTCACGGTCATGCTTTTAGGTGGTATTATTGGCTTAGTCATCATGCGTTTTGCAGCACGTCAATTCGTTGGTCTTTTGCAAAAATTCCCTTCTTTGGAAACCTCAGCATTTCTTATTGTCGGATGGGTCGGTGTCAAATTGGCTGTTCTTACACTGTCACATCCAGGCTTGGGTATCCTTGATGAAAGCTTCCCACATTCAACTTTATGGCAAGTGACATTTTGGATAGTTCTTGTTGGTATTGCACTAAGTGGTTATTTGGTTGGGGTTAGAAATAACAAAAAGAAAGCATAATATGAAAAGCGGCCGTGTAATTGCACGGCTGTTTTCTATTTAGATTAAAGTTCTTCCTTTCCTTTTTAAGTGGAGTTCTCTAAAATAGGTACGACACCCTATCAGTGGTGAAAGGAAAGGTGAACTCGATGAAATTCAATCGCGAGAATTTACGCAGGTTCACTCCTGCTCAAGTTATTGTGTTTTATTATTTTTTGGCTATTGCTTTTTCGTATTTACTGTTGAATCTGCCGGGAGTTTATTTACCTGGTGTAAAGGTAAGCTTCATTGATAGTCTGTTTACAGCAGTTAGTGCCGTCAGTGTTACGGGACTTTCACCAATTAGTATTGGGGGTACATATTCGGTTTTCGGTATTTGCATGCTGATGCTTGTGTTGCAAATTGGTGGAATTGGAATCATGTCGATCGGTACATTTTTTTGGCTGCTTGTCAAAAAACGAATTGGTTTACGAGAAAGACAACTAATCATGGTTGATCATAATCAGTACAGTCTCGCCGGGGTTGTTCATCTAATTCGGGAAATCGTTAAAATTGTTTTTTTAATTGAAATTATTGGCGGCTTATTATTCACAGCCTATATTATGCGGTTTTATGATTCATTTAGTGAAGCACTCCTTAACGGGATGTTCATGTCCGTATCTGCGACAACAAATGCAGGCTTTGATATTACGGGAACGTCACTCACGCAGTATTTTAATGATTACTTCGTTCAGACATTAACGATGATCTTAATCATACTCGGTGCTATTGGTTTTCCGGTTCTTATCGAAGTGAAAAGTTATTTTTCTAAAAAAGTACCTCATTTTCGATTTTCGTTATTTACAAAGATAACAACAGCAACATTTGGATTGCTACTTGTTTTCGGAACAGTCATGATTTTTATTTTGGAATCTCTGCATTCTTTCAAAGGGATGGCATGGCATGAGAAGTTTTTTACGGCATTATTCCATTCGGTGTCATCTAGATCGGGAGGACTGACAACGCATGATGTGACAAAATTTAGTGAAGCGACAGATATTTTTATTAGTTCACTAATGTTTATTGGGGCATCACCAAGTTCGGTAGGCGGTGGAATTCGGACGACGACATTTGCAATTGCAGTGCTATTTCTTATAAACTTTGCTCGTGGTAATCAAGTCATTAATGTGTTTAAACGACAAATAAAACTGATAGATGTGTTCCGCTCTTATGCGGTCATCATTCTGGCACTGATTATGGTCATGACGGCACTGCTCATTATGCTCATTACTGAACCGGGTGTGCCAGTTGTTGCGCTGCTATTTGAAATAACGTCCGCTTTTGGAACGTGTGGTATGTCACTTGGTATCACTTCGGATCTTTCTGTAGCTGGGAAAGTGATTATTATGTTGCTAATGTTCATTGGACGGGTCGGGCTTATTTCGTTCCTCTTTACATTAGGAGGAAATACAAGGAAATTGAAATATCACTACCCGAAAGAAAGGGTTATTATTGGTTAATAAAACACATCTGTTGATCAACTAAAAATAACCAGTAAAAAACTTGATCAAACCTTAGGCGCTACGTGTATAGTTGCTTTTGGTTCGCTTTGGATTGAAT
>CAZWAW010000061.1:0-17455 GCA_964632025.1 uncultured Sporosarcina sp. | reverse complement strand
AATGCTGAAAATATCGTCGCAGTCCATATACGTAAAATTCGTGAAAAAATCGAAGTAGATCCGAAAAATCCGAGATATGTAAAGGTGGTGTGGGGCGTTGGTTACAAAATCGAAAAATGATTACACTGTTTTTTGGTCAATCCTTGCAATTGTTATTGCGGCACTGAGTATTGGTTATTGTTTCTCCCACATTATCGATTTAGTTAGCAATGGTGTGGAGCGTTCTAATCGGGCCATCGCCCAATTAAACAGGCTAATTAAAGGAGGCGTTTAACGATGAAGAGTACTAAATCGCCCCTAATATTATGGGCTATACTTGCAGCGGTGTTTTTAATGGCACTGATTTCAATTGTACAGAAGGGTCCTCAATATATCGGAAATAGTTTCGTCGAAACGGAAGACTTTAAATCCAGTATGAATACTTTTTATGAAAATATCGGTCCAACCGTTTTGAATCCGGTTAAATTGGAAGAAGCAGAAAAAAAGATTCTGGTAGCGAAATCGGAAATTGAGGAACACCGTAATCAGTACGGATCCTTGTCAGAGCAAATTGCCAATATCCAAGACCAATACGTGGATCGGATTGCAGATGCAGAATCGGCGAAAAGTGAAAAGTTGAAATCCACATTAATCGAGGAAAGAGACGATAAAATAGATGATATTCAACTAAACTTTGAAAGTGATGCGCATGTAGAAGCAAAAATTAGAGCTGAAAAGGTAGCTTTCCTGAATCGCTATTTGATTGAAAATCAAGAACAGAGCTTTGAAGGTTTCCCGGTTGCATATAAATTAAAAGATACCAAAACAGGAGAAACGTTCACTTCAGGCGATATCAATGCTTCTGCTGCTTATAAAAGAACCTTTAATGAAGGAAATGGTTATTTTAAAGCACAGTCAATACCGGCTCGGGAGAATTGGGGTTCCGTAGGTTATGTAAGAAGTGAAATTGAAATGGACTGGGACGACATGTTATCAATCAGTAATCCTACGCGGGTATTTGAAGGAGAAGTCATCGTTCCGATAGTTGCTTTGAAAGATGGATTACTCAGTCATGAAGTAAAACGATATAACCAGGACAGATACTTTTCATTTGTTCTTTGGTTAGTAGGGGCACTCGCATTAGTTGTGTTATTCACAAAACTACAGTTTAAAAAGGAATGGGTAACTCAAAATCGCTTAGTCGTGAAATATGATCAACTCAAAATTGATATGAAAGTAATGCTATTGGGTATTTCTGTTTTCGCACTATACGTTGCATTAACTGCCATGTCACACAGGTTCTCCTATTTCATTTTTGTGAACAGTATAGAGTCTTGGATAGCGATCGTGATACAGTTTGCATTTCTTGTTCTGTTCTTATTGGTAACTGTGTTTCAAATCGTTAATGGAATAATAAGATTGGAACATGAAGGGGTACTTGTACAGGACATCGCAGACAGTTACACAGTGAGATTCCTTGGAGCTTTTAAAGAGATGTTTTTGAAAAAGTCAATTGGCGTTCAGACATTCATTTTACTCATCGGCTTTTTCCTTGCTGGAATTGGTTTCGTAGTCGTTTTACTGATGCCTCCGTCTTTAATTCTCTACATTCCGGCTGTTCTTTTTCTAGGCTTACCGGCACTTTATATGTTGGTGAAACGTTCGGCTTATTTGAACCGAATTATCTTGGCTACGGAAGAAATGGCGAACGGCCGTCTTCATGAAGAAATTAAGGTCGAAGGGAAGTCGCCGCTTGCCGAACACGCGAAGAATTTGAATAGCTTGCGTGAAGGTGTCCATATATCAATGACTGAACAGGCGAAGAGTGAACGGCTGAAAACAGAACTAATTACGAATGTCAGTCATGATCTCAGGACACCATTGACATCAATTATTACCTACACAGACTTGTTGAAAAAGGAAGACATCACTGCTGAAGAACGTACAAAGTATGTAGATATTTTAGATAAGAAATCTCAGCGATTGAAGACATTGATCGAGGATCTGTTCGAAGTGTCAAAAATGGCGAGCGGCAATTTGGAGCTGCATAAGCAACGTGTCGATTTGACGCAATTACTCCAACAAGCACTTGCAGAGCATGAAGAAGAAATTGAGAAATCAGGACTCGACTTCAGAGTGAACTTTCCAAAGTCTGCGCTCGTTGCTTACGTGGACGGAAAAAAATGGTGGCGCGTACTGGATAATTTAATTGTCAATGCTATCAAGTACACAATGCCCGGTACCCGTGTTTATATTACGCTACGAAAAGTGGGTGATAATGCCGAATTCGTCGTGAAAAATGTGACGAAGTACGAGCTAGGTGAAAATACGGATGAACTGTTTGAGCGTTTTAAGCGAGCGGATACATCACGCCATACAGATGGCTCAGGACTTGGTCTTGCAATTGCACAATCCATCGTTGATTTGCATAATGGGAATATGAAAATCGAAGTAGATGGGGATTTATTCAAAGTAACGGTCGTCGTGGCGGTGGTTTAGCAAATAGATATACAATAATACACGTCTGTTGATTAACCAAACATAACCAGCAAGTAACTTGATCACACATTGGTTCTACATGTATAGTTGCATTTGGATTGCTTTGGAATTGAACGACTACTATAGAATTACCCGGATGTCTGGATGTGTAGGGATGCGACTTTGTCGCATCCCTACACAGTTTTCCCGGTAATCGTATGGTGGTCCTTCATCCGTCGCGCTCCAAATGCATAAGTACACGTAGTGCTGAAACTTTTTGGGACGAAAGAATAGTGGGGCAACTACCCGGATAAAAGCCGCCAAAGATGCAATTTTGGCGACTGATGCTTTCTCTATGGTTTTTTCTTATTTATTAAAGAAGTGTCACTTTCTATAAGGTATCACACGATTATATGCATACTCTTTGCTAGAAGTAAGCAAGGAACGCATTGTACAACGTGCAAGAGTGCCCGAAATTGCATCTTCGGGCACTTACAATCTCTATAGAAAGTCATCTACTCTTTTCTTCCCAAACAACTGCACTTTTCACTTGAATAGTGTAGACACACTAGGATCCCCTCAGTAAATCTGTCATGAATAGTTAGCCGTAAGCGTGCCGGAAATAGTCCAGTGAAAATAATAAGCTGTACGTAACGCCCTTATACGGAGGGGGATGCGTACAGCTTTATTTTTTAGAATATGGATACTAAGCTTGTTTTTCTGCAGTCTTATTCAATAGAAGTACATGATATAAACACCGATGAGTAGTACGCCAATATCCGCACACATATGAATCGTCCAAGAGGGCAAAATCGTTCCGCTTTTTTCATTGGCAAGTTGAAAGATAACTCCACCGATCCAGAGCCCTGTCACAGCAAGTACAAGGAGAGCTGGGCTGAACCACGGAAGAAAAATCGAGATATGATAAATAGCAAATAGAAATGACGGTAAAATAAACCGAATCCGAGACTTGCCAACAATATTTGGTAACAGACCACGGAAATAAAATTCCTCTAACATCGAATTGCCGAACAGTATATAGAGAGCGATGAACGGGAATGTTGTAGTCGTTATACCTGCGCCAGTAAGGTCATTTAGAAGTGCAGCAATATCTATGAAAGGCTGTAAGACGATGAACGCCGCAATGATAATCCCTGTGATCGCAACCCCAGAAGCAATCGCAATCATCATGCTTTTTCGATCAGTTTGGCGCAAGCGTAAGAATGGGAATCCCGCCTTGCGAAATAAAATGAGTGGAACGAGCAGGAAAAGAATTATTTTTGCCACCGTTTTCCATATGTATGCAACATCTACTGATTGTTCAATCCAAAGTAGAAAAATGATGCTGAATAACGATAAAATAATTCCTCGTATCATAGTAGATCCTCCAATCATTGATTCAGTATTGGACGATTAAATAATGTATAAAGTTTCATTAATATAAAAAAATGGAAATATAAAAAGAGAGCGCTTATCAAGCGCTCCCTAAGAAAAAATCAATACTAGCAGGTACTAAATGCACAACATCCTTAATTAACCAATAAAGCAAGCACCAATAATAATTAACAGGATGAAAAGCACAATAATTAACGCAAATGAGCTTCCGCCCTCAGATCCTCCGTATTGACCCATTGTCAACACTCCTTTCATGAATGGTCTATTTCAGTGTATGCGACTAGATTACTAGGCTGTGAGTACAAACGCCTTTACGTCTGCTAAAGGAATGTTTATATTCGCTCATTTAGTGGAATAGTATAGCAAGACAAAAAGAGGAATAGACATGGTAATAGGGATTACTATCCTGCTGTTTAGGATGGGATTCTACTTGCTTGTTTGATGAAATGTATTGTATCATTAATTTGAAATACAAGAATCGAATCACTATTCTGGAAAGTGGCGGAATCCATTAGGTGTACGGATATCCAAGTGGAAAGGTCGTTCTCCGAATTGCTATTCGAAGAAGGAGGATCAATAGATACGATGACAAAATCAGATGGTAAGTACCCAAACAAAGAAGATCTTGAACCAAAAGTGAAAGGGGTAGCAAATTCCGATGAACTCCCGCTCGCTGATCCATCCGATTCGAATACATCGGATGTCTTTAGAAAAAACACCTTGGACAAGACTGGTGAGAATGAACAGTCAGCATATGGAACATACAAAACGGACACGGGTTATAATAAGCCGAAGTCGGGTGAACAGTACCCATTTGGAGAAAAACATAAAGAAGATAACAAATTTGATCAAGAAACGCACGATAAATGGAATGAAGAGAAACCGAATGAGGATCCATTTAAACCATAACGTAGTAGCGGTCGTTCCTTTTGGAGCGATCGTTTTGATTTGCCGATAAGATACGATAGACTCGGAGAGACGTAAAGAAAGGAATGATTATCATCGAAACAATGAATCAGTTAAAATTCACACGTATTTATACACTTGGACGGCTAGTAAAGTCAAAAGCAGAGGCTTGGGACGCTCAACCAACAGGATTCAATAACACGATACGTTGGAATACGGGCCATATTTTTGTAACGATGGAAGCACTCGTTCAAAAAGCGGTGGAAGGTTATGAACCTGTCCATCCTGAATGGATCCCTCTCTTTGTGTCGGGATCAGGACCTAATGATTGGCAAGGAAATGCTCCATCAACAGACGAGCTCCTTGCAGCTTTAGAGGCACAACCAGAGCGTGTCGTTAAAGCGCTCGAAGGCAATCTGCACAATACATTACAAGAACCGATGTCAATTGGGCCCTTGCATACGATGGCGACAGTTGAGGCAATCGTGCAATTTGCAGTTTGGCATGAAGGCGTCCATGCAGGTATGATTAATGCATTGAACCGCATGGCATAAGGATATTTCATAAAAAAAGCAGTCACACACGTCAAATTTGACGTGTGTGACTGCTTTTTAAATTTCAATTCACTAATCCATGTTTAAATGCATAAATGACAGCTTGTGTCCGGTCTTGCACTTCTAGTTTAGATAATAGATTGCTAACATGTGTCTTCACTGTTTTTAGCGCAATAAATAAATCATCCGCGATTTCCTGATTCGTTTTTCCTTTCGCGAGATGCAGTAAAACTTCGAGTTCACGCTCCGTCAACTCATCATGAGGCTGCCGTTCATTACCCGCCCGCATTTTTCGCATCATTTTTGTTGTGACTTCAGGTTCCAACACCGTTTGTCCTTTCAACGTTTCACGGATGGCCTCCGCAATGCGCTTCGCATTCGATGTTTTCAATATGTAGCTGATTGCGCCTGCTTCGAGTGCTGGATATACTTTGTCGTCATCTAGAAAACTAGTCACGATAACAATTTTTGCTTCCGGCCACTCCTTAATGATGGCAGCAGTTGCTTCGGCACCGTTCATTTCCGGCATGACCATATCCATCAAAATAATATCAGGGCGTAACTCGAGTGCTTTTCCTACGGCTTCACGGCCATTTACTGCTTCACCAATAACTTCCATATCGGGCTGTATCTGCAAATAGGCAGATACACCGATTCTCACCATTTCGTGGTCATCCACTAACAGGATCTTGATCATCCGGTTCATCTCCTTTTCGGGCAGGTAATTTCACTTCCACAATCGTCCCTTGTGAGGGGACGGAAACGATTTTGCATGTTCCCCCGATTTCAATTGCACGTTCTTTAACGTTTTGCAGACCATATGAGCCGCCTTTTCCATCATTATCTTTGAATCCGACACCATTATCTTGCACACGGAAAATCGCGAGCCCGTCTCGTTCTACAAATAGCACATCGACTTCTGTGGCTTGTGCGTGTCGCAGTGTATTGGAAAGCGTCTCTTGCGCGATTCGGAATAAATGATCTTCTGCACCTTTCGATAATGTCACTTCTTCCAAGCGGAATCGGATATCGAATAGAACTTTTTCTCTTAATTCAATTAATAACTCTTCAAGTCCTTCAGCGAGCGATTTATTGTTCAAGGCCGCCGGTCGTAAATGGAGAAGCAGCGCGCGCATTTCCAGTTGTGCCTGTTGGACGATTCTCTCGACTTGGAGCACCGACTTTTGTGCTATAACGGCTTCGTTATTTTCTGTAATAGCGGATAATAGCATCGATGCGGCGAACAGTTGCTGAGACACGGAATCATGCAACTCACGCGCGAGCCGCTGTCGTTCTTGTATAATTCGTTCTTGGATCAGCTTGTCTTGCTCCTCCGCACGCTCGTCTATTATTCGTTGCAGACTTTTTCGCTGTGTATGAATGACTGTTGACACCGTCCCGATTGCCCGGTCCATGCGGGGAGAGAACTTCCCGATTGAATCGGTTTCTAGCTCGGTGTCGATCACCCCTGTTATCCTTTGCTCGATTGCTTTCTCTTTTGAACTTCCTAAAAACCCCGTCCACATTGCGATACCCCAGGCAAGCAGGAGAATCGTGTTCAAAATCCACCAGCCAAGAGGAACATCCGCAAATTGCAATTCGTAAAACGCAAACCAACTTTCTTCTATGGGCAAACCAAGAAGGAAATAGATGTACACCGCTGCAATCGCGATAAATAGAAACGATAAAACAAATCCGCGCCCGATGACAGCCTTCATTTTCTTGTCACCTCGACATCTCCGCCCCAAGTGGACAGTGTAATGATAAGTTCAGGGGATTCAGCTGATTTCCCTTCATAACTATCTTTCATATGAAGTGACTCATTAATGAGCCGTTTTCGGTAGATACCGAACAATTTAGCATCTCCGATTAATGTAGTGTAATGAATGCGTACGGGGATTTCGTAAGGTAAGTCAATCTTGATTTTCCCGATACCTTGCCTAACGGAAATTAAAGAAGTCCCTTTTGGCAGCACCGTATCGGTGACATCGATGTGAATATCACCAAAGAGTCCTTGGATATGGATATCCTCCCACTCATAAGACGTAAAAGGGGATGATTGGACGGAAAACAATTTATTTTTCCATATTCCATTGGGCGTTTCTCGCTGAAGATCTTTGAGGGGACGCATAATTTCCTCCGAAGGCACGCCTTTCCATAATCTAACGAGGACGTAGACGATGACGGTGAAAATGAGCACCCGTAAACTCCACAATGTGAAAAGCGCCATTGCGATAAAAAACAGCCCTGGTAAAAATAGCAGCTTCGATCGTTTCCGCAAACCGTAATAAAGAAGTCCGGCACCAAGAAGGACGAACACGATATTGCCATTATGAAAGAAAGCCGCCTCAACAAAAATGAGCAGCAGGAAAGTGAGTCCCCAAAATGTGATTTTGCTCGTATCGATTCGTTTCATTTTCTATTCTCCCTTCTTGAGGTCTGATTTTAATTGGAAAAAAGAAAGGAAGAATGTAGGTGTGCAACCTGCATCCTTCCACCTACAATCTATATTACACAATTTTTACTTCTTTTGCGGATTCTTTCTCTAATGATTCCAAGCGGCGGTCCATAGACGAGGTTTCGTACTCACGTTCAATCTTCCCACCAAGGTTTTCGATATACTTTTTCATATCGCCAACTGATGCCATTTTGCTGTCTGCATTTTCAGGAGAGATGACTTGGTCCATGCGATGGTGGGCACGTGTCACATTCTCTTTTCCCATTAATTGCAGCTGACGTACTTTCATGTCTTTTACTTTATGTTTCATTTCCTCGAATTTACGTTCAAGTGAAATCAATTCATAAGCCGTTTCCATAACACTTTCCGAAAGTTCTGCTGCACGCGTATCATACGCAGCGATTTCCTCCTCGGCAAATGCGATTAAGTCTTCTTCACGGGCAGTTTGTGCAAGTTCAAGCTGGCTGCGACGTTTGTCCGCCATTTTTTCTGCTTCTGCCAACTCCTTCTGCAGTTCTGTTTTTAGTTTGCTTTGACGTTCAAGCAATTTTCCAATTGAATCGGTCTGTTTTTCTGCCTCGCGGATGTATTGATTCAACATAGCAATTGGATTTTTGCTCTCCTTTTTGTCGAGTACCGTGTGAAGATCTGCTTGAACCGAGTATTTAAATCTATTCCAAAGTGAGTTCATAGTTAGTTCCTCCTCATTATTTTGTAATTTCATTCCACTGACGTTCGAAGTTTACGAATGGATCGTCAGTAGGGTTATTGATGATGTTACTATTTTCTGTACCATGCCATTTACGCCAAGCGTACAGAACACCCACTAAAGCAATGATTCCGATGAATGCTGGTACATTTGCGATTGCTGTTAACAAGCCAACGACAAGTACGCCTCCCCAGAATAGTTTTGAGATTGTGGAAGTGCTCTTTCTGAAATAATGGAATCCTGCGTATGCAACTAATGCAGAAAATGCAAGTGCGAGTAGTGAGCCGAGATTCGCAAGGGCGACGATTGCCGCTGTAATACCGAGTGCTGCAAGACCTAGTTTTTTCATGTGTTGTTCCTCCTTTCGTTTGTAGCTTAATCTTATAACGATTTCCGGCTCGTCCAAACGGGCGCTAAGCGGATTTTCATCTAAGACTTGAGGCTGATTCAAACTAAGTTATACTAGATTTTGTAAGTGCTTTCATGTATTCTTGTATTATAAGAAAAGTTAATTTATTCAGATAACTAGTGTGAGGGGAATAATGTAGTTGTATGTGGCATATTATCTTTCGGGACCATATGTGACGCATATCTACGATTTTACAGTGCACTGATTACGTAAAAAAACTTATTCTACATGAAGAGGGGATTGATTAATATGATGCAAACACCACTTTTATTATCTTCCTTTATTAAACGAGCAGAGCAATATTTCCCTAACAAATTAATTATTTCACGCACAGGAGAAGACTCGATTCACCGGATTCCATATCGCGAGTTCGCAAAAAGAACGCGCAAACTGGCAGATGCTCTGACGAAACTCGGGATGGTGCACGGGATGAAAGTTGGAACGTTTTCTTGGAATCACCATCGACATTTGGAAGCGTATTTTGGTGTGCCAGGAACAGGTGCCATTCTTCATATGGTCAATATACGATTATCGCCGGAACATATTGCATACGTTATCAACCATGCCGGAGATGAAATTATGCTTGTCGATGATAATCTGTTTCCACATCTTGAAAAATTGGCACCTTATCTGAAGACGGTGAAACACTATATTATTATGGGAGACAGTACCGAAATCCCAGAAACTTCACTTAAGAATGTCCATTCATATGAAGCGCTTCTCGCAGAAGCGTCTGAAGACTTTGTATTCCCAGAAGATCTCGATGAAAATACGCCAGCAGGCATGTGCTACACATCCGCTACGACGGGCAATCCGAAGGGAGTCATGTATACCCATCGCGGACTTGTACTGCATAGTTATGCGCTAGGACTAGCTGATGCCATGGGTCTATCAGAGAGAGATGTGATACTGCCAGTCGTACCAATGTTCCACGTCAATGCATGGGGGATGCCATTCGCCGCAGTCTTTTTCGGTACAACGCAAGTCCTCCCGGGACCGGGCTTAAATCCGAAGCTGCTGCTGGACTTGATTGAACAGGAGAAGGTGACTATAACGGCGGGAGTTCCGACAATTTGGCTCGCGGTGCTGAAGGAGCAGGAGCAGAGCCCGAGAGACTTGTCATCGCTTCGAGCCGTTGTAAGTGGTGGTTCAGCTTCACCAAAAGGATTGATCCGTGCATTCGAAGAAAAACTTGGTGTACCGTTCATCGTTGGCTACGGTATGACCGAAACATCTCCGCTGGTCAGTCTATCTGTCTATTCATCAGGAATGACCGATTTGACAATGGATGAGAAAATCGATGTCCGTGCACTTCAGGGGTTGCCAATGCCGGGTCTTGAAGTTCGCATTGTCAATGAAAACGGTGATGCACCTTGGGATGGCAAAACAATGGGCGAATTAGCCATTCGGGGACCTTGGATCGCAAGTGAATATTACAATGATGAGCGGACGGCTGAAGCGTTCCGTGATGGTTGGCTATTCACAGGAGATATCGCGGTAATGACCGAGTTCGGCTATCTTAAATTGATGGATCGAACAAAAGATTTGATCAAGAGTGGGGGCGAATGGATTTCGTCTGTTGACTTGGAAAATGCGCTGATGACGCATGAAGATGTTTTTGAAGCGGCAGTGATAGCGATACCGCATGAGAAATGGATTGAACGTCCACTTGCGTGTGTTGTCTTGAAAGAAGGGAAGGTTGCTGACGAAGAGATGAAACAGCGGTTGCTAACCTATTTGGCAGGCCAGTTCGCTAAATTATGGGTACCGGACGATGTTGTCTTCTTGGATGAAATCCCGAAAACATCCGTTGGTAAATTCCTAAAAGCCTCATTACGTAATCAATTGACGGAACATTATCAGCAAGTGTAAGAAACACAAAAAGGGACCGTAACGGGTCCTTTTTTTATGTAATCAATTAAAGAGTTTAACAGCATGATATTTTAATACTTGAATGATCAAACAGATAGTTAGTACTTTAGTGAAATATATAACGGTGATTTAGTATAAATACAATCTACTAGAACATGTACTATATATAGCTTGCTGGGTGGTGTATAACTTAATTACTCATTGTGGGCAAATTGTTAACTGGGGAGAAAATTGTGGATATCTTTGTCTGGAATTTGATTAATAACCTAAAAAGATGTTTTTCGATAGAAAATTCTGAAACTATAAACATTTTCATGAGTTATCAACTGACGACTGTTGATAACTTCGTTATTTATAAAGTTATCAACAAAAAATGAACAATTTATTAGGGTGGTTTAGGCGAGTAATACCGACGTAGAATCATAGGGATGGATTCTTTTGCATAAAATAATTGTTAAGAAAGGCAACTTCTTCTTATGGAGTAACGTCCATTCTTTTCACGAAGTCAGTTTGCACTTGCATTCGGTATTTAGTAAAGTAATAGTTGGTGGGGGCGAAGCGTGGAAAATTGGATTACTGAATTTATGGACCAATTTGGCTATTTTGGTGTATTTTTATTAATCATGATTGAGAATGTTTTTCCACCGATACCATCTGAAGTTATTTTGACATTCGGCGGATTCATGACGACGTATTCAGATATGACCAGGGTGGGCGTCATTATTGCGGCGACGGCTGGATCGGTTATTGGAGCGATGATTTTGTATAGTATCGGGTTATTTCTCGATGTGGCACGCCTTGAGAAAATTGTTGATCGGTGGGGTGGCGTTTTACGTCTTACACGAAAAGACATCCACAAGGCGGATGCATGGTTCGACAAATATGGTCCGTGGACAGTGCTGCTTTGCCGCCTAGTTCCACTAATCCGGAGCCTAATCTCGATTCCAGCAGGTATGTCGAATATGAATTTCCCGCTATTCATTTTACTTACAACAATTGGTAGTCTGATCTGGAACACGGCACTTGTTACGATAGGCGCAGCAGTCGGCGACAATTGGCAATCGATTGTCCACTATATGGACATCTATTCGAACATTGCGTACGTACTACTAGTAATTGGCGGTATAGCGATTTGTATTTGGTATAGTCGCTTCCGTAGAAAGAGAGTGTAATTAACTTATGGAATTATTCGATTTGATTAAAGCGTTAATACTTGGATTTGTTGAAGGAATGACGGAGTTCGCACCTGTATCTTCGACGGGTCACTTGATCATTGTCGATGATATGTGGCTGAAAACGGAAGAGTTTTTAGGTAAATATCCCGCGATTACATTCAAGATTGTTATCCAGCTAGGATCGATTTTAGCGGTTGTCGTCGTATTTTGGAAACGTCTTTTTAGCCTAGTAGGTCTCTATAAGATTGATGGTAAAAAGATGAATTCACGTTTCAATTTAGGGCATGTCATTATCGGTATGCTTCCGGCTGTCATTCTTGGATTTGCGTTTAAAGA
This sequence comes from uncultured Sporosarcina sp., assembly GCA_964632025.1. GTDB lineage: Bacteria > Bacillota > Bacilli > Bacillales_A > Planococcaceae > Sporosarcina. The sequence goes on along the minus strand of CAZWAW010000061.1, from coordinate 5,184 downwards.
TCTGATTGATGATTATTTATTCGGAGTGGAAACGGTTATTTTTGCCTTGGTGGCAGGGGCGATTCTTATGATTGTCGCTGACAAATTCGGTCCGAAAAAACCGAAAGTAAAAACGTTGGACCAAATCACATACAAGCAGGCGTTTTCAGTTGGACTTGTCCAATGTCTGTCACTGTGGCCAGGATTTTCGCGCTCAGGCGCCACGATTTCGGGCGGTGTGCTGTTCGGAATGAATCATCGAACAGCAGCAGATTTCACGTTCATTATGGCTGTTCCAATTATGATGGGTGCAAGCCTTGTATCGGTTTTGAAAAACTGGGAGTACTTGTCGATGGATAATCTATCGTTTTACATCGTCGGATTCATCAGTGCATTCGTCTTTGCGCTTATCTCGATTCGCTTCTTCTTGAAGCTCATCTCGCGTGTTAAGCTTGTACCGTTTGCAATTTACCGACTTATATTGGCGGCTGTGTTAGCGGTTATTGTATTTTTATAAGAAATTGAAACGACTCCTGTACATTTGTGTACGGGAGTCGTTTTTTTCTCTTTATAATACAGCTGGAGATATGTGGTTTTTTATAAAGTGGTAATTAATTGCTGCTAGAACCCAGCTTTTCAGAAATCCGTTTGCCTGTTTCCATTACTTTTTCAATAAGGAAATCCATCCGATTTTCAGTCAGATTGAAACTGATGAAACCTATACTGACTGCTCCTACAACTTCTCCGAGTCCATCTAGAATGGCCACAGCTACAGAAGAAGTGCCTTCCGTCCTCTCCCCGTGGCTTGTTGCATATCCTTGTTTCTTAATCTCTTTTAGTGTTGCTTTAACCGTAGCCAATTGCTCAATAGGTAAAAGCTTCTGCAAAATTGCTGCCGATTTAGAAGAAGGCATGTTGGCAAGCATCGCTTTATTAGCTGCACCGATATGCATTGGAATGCGCAAACCGAGTTGGTCATAAATTCGGATTGTATTTTTTTCGCTATCAATTCTTTCTAAAATAATTGCTTCAACTCCTGCCGGTCGGCTTAGATAGACACTTTCATCTACTTCATGGCCTAAACGCTCCAGTTCGGGTCTTATTTTGGTGACATAATCCATCGAATCATACACTTGCAAACCGTATTCTAACCAAATCGTTCCGAGCCGATAGCATTTCGTACGCTCATCCTGCTCCACCATACCTTGTTTAATCATCGCTTTCAGCAATCTATGCATTGTACTAAGGGGTAATTCGCATTGCTTGGAAAGGTCTGAAATAGACACGCCGTTTTCAGCCGTGTGCGCAGCAAGGGTTTTGGCTACAATCATAGCGCGGTCAATTGATTGCATTTAAAACACCACCTGTCATTTAAATAACTACATAAATTTAATTACTCTGAAAAAAGGATTGAAATTATTCGAAATACATTGACATTGTATCATGAAGAGAATATATTCTATATATAAACTTTCCATTCATCGGAAACGTTTTCCACTATGCGGAAAAGGGTGACGTAAATTGACTTATTGTTCATCAATGTACAGACCATTAGAGCGGGTAATTGTAAAGCATCCAAGTGCAGCTTTCTTAAATCAGAACCATCTAGCGAATCAATGGAAAACATTTAATTACCTTGAAGAACCGAATTTTGAAGAGGGGGTTCATGAATTTACGGATTTTATCGCAATTCTTGAAAAATATGTGCCACAAATTGATTATTTGCCGGCTTCGCCTGAAGTTGGTATGGATTCGTTGTATGCGCATGATCCGGTGAAGTTTACGCCAGAAGGAGCAATCATTTTGAAATCTGGTAAAAAGCTGAGACAACCGGAAGCTACAGTATATAAAGAGTTCCTTGCAGAGAAAGAGATTAAGATTGTTGGTGAATTGACGGGAGAAGCAGTATCGGATGGTGGAGATATCATTTGGTTGGACGACAAGACACTTGTTGTAGGTCGTGGATACCGTACGAATGACGAAGCAATTCGGCAACTAAAAGAAATAACAGCGCCTTTTGTCGACGAATTCATCGTCGTTCAACTGCCGCATGATCAAGGAGAAGCGGAATGTCTGCATCTTATGTCGTTCATCAGCATGGTCGATCGAGATTTGGCTGTTGTACATTCCCGTCTTATGCCGGTATTTTTCCGTCAGCTACTCATTGAACGAGGAATCCAACTGATCGAAGTGCCAGAAGTTGAATATCATACACTTGGCTGTAATGTATTGGCTCTTGCGCCGCGTGTTTGTGTAATTGCAAATGGTAACGCTTCCACGAAACAGCAGTTAATTGATGCTGGTGCAACGGTCTATGAATACAAAGGGGAAGAAATTAGCGTGAAAGGGACGGGCGGGCCTACATGCCTGACAAGTCCAGTTGTAAGAAACTAAAACTAGGGAGTGGATTGGTATGTATGCAAACGTAATCGTAAAAACACCTGGAAAAAGCTATTTGAATGGATTGACGACTTCTGATTTAGGTAAACCCGTATTTGAAACGTTATTGGAACAGCATAAAAGTTATATTGAAGCTTTGGAAAAATGCGGCGTGGCTGTTACACATCTTCCAGCAAGTGAGGAATTCCCGGATTCCACATTTGTAGAAGATGCAGCTGTATTAACAGCTGATTTCGCGGTTATTACAAATCCTGGAGCAGAATCACGTAATGGGGAAATTAAAGAAATCGAAGCTAGCCTAAAAGAATTTTACGAGAAATTTCACTATATAAAATCGCCTGGAACACTTGACGGTGGTGATATTCTACAAGCTGAAAATAGTTTCTACATCGGGATTTCTGAACGGACAAATGAAGAAGGGGCACTTCAATTGAAAGCTATTTTGGAACATGAAGGTTATGAAGCGACGATTATTCCGTTGAAAGAGTTTTTCCATTTGAAAACAGGAATTGCTTATCTAGGAGAAAACCGGATGGTTGTTGCGGGAGAATTTGTCGATCACCCAGCATTTGATTCGTATGAAAAAATTGTTATAGGTAAGGAAGACGAGTATTCAGCCAACTGTATCCGTGTCAATGACTATGTCATTATTCCGTCAGGATATGAAGAAACAAAACGTAAATTTAATGAAGCAGGCTATGAAACAATTGAACTGGAAATGTCTGAAGTTCAGAAGCATGACGGCGGATTAAGCTGTCTGTCATTACGCTTCTAATCGCAATAGAAAAGTAAATGGGGAAAACAGGGGAGTGAATTTCATGTCAAGTAAAGGGGAACAACCGCAAGACAATTTATTGAAACGTTCCATGAAAAGCCGCCATTTGTTTATGCTTTCTCTTGGAGGGGTAATCGGGACGGGATTATTTCTTAATGCAGGCTATACAATCAATCAAGCTGGGGCGGGGGGGGCCTTGCTCGGCTACTTGTTCGGTGGTTTGATTTTATACATGGTAATGGTTTGTCTTGGGGAACTAGCTGTCCATATGCCTGTGACAGGGTCTTTCCAGACATATGCAACGCGTTATATTAGCCCTTCAGCTGGATTTTCACTTGGCTGGATGTATTTCGTAGGTTCGGCCGCCACTGCTGGAGTGGAATTCACTGCTGCTGGAATACTCATGCAACATTGGTTCCCAAATGTCCCGATTTGGATTTGGTGTTTGGTATTTGTGGCTCTCTTATTCTCTTTGAATGCGTTGTCGACGAGAGGTTTTGCAGAAGCCGAATTCTGGTTTGCGGGTATTAAAGTCGTTGCAGTTATTCTGTTCCTTATCGTTGGGTTTGCAGCGATTTTCGGCTTCATTCCTATGGAAAATCGCGCAACACCATTTTTAACAAATTTAGCTCCTACAGGGTTATTCCCAGCGGGCATCGCAATCGTCTTTGTAACGATGATGAACGTTATCTTCTCTTATCAAGGTTCGGAACTGGTTGGAATTGCTGCAGGGGAAACTGAAGATCCTGAAAAGAACATTCCAAAAGCAATCCGGACGATAATTTTCAGAATAGTCGTTTTCTATATTGCATCTATTATTGTCTTATCTGCTATTTTCCCTGCATCCGAACTTGGTTTACTAGCCAGTCCGTTTGTGACGTTGATGGAAATCGCAGGTGTTCCGTACGCAGCAGGCATTATGAACTTTGTTATCTTGACGGCAATCTTGTCAGTCGGGAACTCATGTCTATATGCGTCAACGCGCCTTCTATGGGCAATGTCAAATGAAGGAATGGCACCTAAGATGTTCGGGCGTCTTACGAAGAGGAAAGTACCGCTCAATGCACTTATCTTCACAATGACGTTCTCTCTATTGTCATTATTAACAAGTGTAATGGAAGCGGAATCGGTGTTCGTATTACTTATGTCGATTGCAGGAATATCCGTTACGATTTCATGGATGGGAATTGCGACATCCCAATTAATGTTCCGACGCCACTACTTAAAGGCGGGTGGGAAATTGGAGGATTTGAAATATAAAGTTCCTTTTTATCCTTATGTCCCGTTGTTTTGTATCGCTTTTTGTCTTCTCATTCTCGTCTTTTTGGCATTCGATCCAACACAACGAATTGGTCTATACTATGGCGTAGGATTCTTGGTTGCCTGTATGCTATTTTATAAATTCAGGTTGGGAAAAAAGAACCAGGTCCTTGTTGAAACTGAAGTTGAACCTGTCAAATAAAGGGGAATTATTATGAATCAATTACTATGGGGCACACCCTCTACACTTCGTTCACTGTTATGTGAACTTGTTAGCTGGGATAGCCGTACGTTAACAGGTGGCGAGCGTGCATTTGCTCCCAAGCTAGAGAAGAAGTTAAAAGAACTAGCTTATTTCAAGGACAATCCGGACCGGTTGGAACTGCACGATGCAGGCCTTGGTCGTCACGCGGTTACCGCTTTGTACAAGCACCCGGAGGCAACGGAAACAATCGTGCTTATGAGTCATTTTGATACGGTTTGGACAGAAGAATATGGTGTGTTAGAATCGCTTGCTTTTCATCCGGAAGAGCTGACGAAAATATTGTCTGAGCCCAAGCACAATGCTGATCTTCCTGAAGCTGCACGTATCGACCTTGAGACAGGAAATTACTTGTTTGGCCGCGGTACGATGGATATGAAAATGGGGCTTGCGCTACATATGCAACTCATCGAAAAAGCGAGCATCGAAAAATGGCCGATTAATCTGATCTTAACGACGGTTCCTGATGAAGAGGTAAATTCGGCGGGCATGCGTGCTGCCGTGACGG
>CAZWAW010000060.1:0-17478 GCA_964632025.1 uncultured Sporosarcina sp. | reverse complement strand
TGGTGTAGAAACCAGAGTAGGATTAATCTCCCATAAGTGCTACCCGTATTGGGTGTTACAGTCTGTGATGCACCGTGTTCGTTGGAGTTAGACTAACGGATGGGGGCCACTAAGGCACCATAGTTCACCGACCTTCTTCGCCAGCCGTAGTATCCAATACCCGTTCTGCAAACATTTTCATCCTCTGTGGTGTAATACTGATTTTGCGCTACATGTATGGCTAACGGGTTAGTTGGTGCGAAATGTTCCTAATTCAAATGAAATGTGTTCAGCTCAGGTTGTAGTTAACAACATCAAAAGAGCCTTAAGTCTATTCGATACCAAATCTTTTTGCAGTTCTAACACGAGCACGTTCTTCTTCAATTTCTCGATCACGAGGCTCGGCATTCGTTACAAGTGTGTTTAGTAGATTTTGTGTAGCGATAGCCACGTCCTCAATAGCCCGCTTAATAGCATCCTCGTTTGCTTTCGAAGGTTTGTTGAAACCAGAAACCTTTCGAACATATTGAAGCGAAGCTGCATAAATTTCATCGTCGGTTGCTGGAGGTGCAAAGTTAAATAGTGTTTTAATGTTTCGGCACATATCGTTCACCTCTTTTTTTTGTTTTATTTTCTTGATTGTATCATATTTCTCTGAAACCTCTTTTAGACTATATAGATTCGAAGGGGGAAACTGAAGAGAAAGTGATTTTAAGTTAATTCTAAGCCATCGAGACAATCTCGATGGCTTGTTTTTAGATATCTGCATCTCGAAGGAAAAAATATTTTTGAATAATTACAAGTAGGGTAGTGGGTGTAGGAGAGGTATTTGAAAAAAAGCTTTCCATATGAACTTCCTCTTCCACTGGAAGTAAAAAAGACGGTTTGTTAAATCCATTTCTACCTAAGAACGGATATTTTTAAGAAGGGTAATATAAAACCATACTTAAGCGAGTTAATGTTTCCCCTGAATTATGGTAGGTATGGGGCCTGTCAGCTTTGAACCGGATGGAATCACCACTTTTCACGGTGTGTTCATCATTATTTACACGTACAGTTAGTTCCCCGTCAAAAATAGTTAAGAGCTCCTCAGTGCCCTCCATGTGAGAATCAGCACTTAGAAACCCTCCTTTTTCTATCTCTACTGAATACACTTCAAAGCGTTTGTCATCTTCGAAGGGGAAATGGGGATAGACCCGGTATTTTCCATTGTCTTCAGATAATGGTTGAATATCACTTCTAAACACGATTTTTGTGTCTGGCTGCGGATTATTGATAAGGGCAGTAAAGGAAATCTTTAAGCCATTTGCTATTTTCCAGATTGTTGTAATGGTTGGAGCCGATTCACCTCTTTCAATTTGTCCGACCATCGTTTTGCTGACGCCTGTCAATTCTGCTACCTTTTCCAAACTTAATTTCTTAGTTTCCCGTAAAGCTTTTAGGTTTTTTGCAATGATAAGATGAATTTCTTGCATACAGACACCCCAATTTTTTCTGTACAATATAACGTCTGAATTGTACAATAAAAAGAAAACGTTATACCGTCTATTTCAGACAGTATAACACACTCGTTAAGGGAGAGGTCTAATATGTCAGTATTATCATTCTTGGTATATGTTTTTGTCACGAGTTTTACCCCAGGCCCCAATAATATTATGGCTATGTTATTTGCGAATAAATATGGGTTTAAAAAGACAATGCGGTTTTGTTTCGGAGTAGGGACAGGCTTCTTCATTATTATGTTATTAGCCAGTTATTTTAATCTATTGCTTCATAATTTCATTCCGAAAATTGAACTTCCCATGAAGATCCTTGGAGCGGGCTACATGTTGTATCTTGCCATAAAAATAATAACCAGTAAAAATAGTGAGAACGACGATGATGCAGGTAAGTATAATAGTTTTCTGGCAGGCATGCTTTTGCAATTCGTAAATCCAAAAGGTGTTTTATATGGAATAACAGTAGTGGGAACGTTCATCCTCCCGTATCATACTTCAAATCCTAGCTTACTACTGTTTTCATTATTTTTGGGTGTTGTTGGTTTTATGAGTACTAGCAGTTGGAGTCTATTTGGTTCAATGTTTCAAACATTTTTATCGAAATATAGAAATCAGTTTAATGTAGTGATGGCTTTACTATTAGTGTATAGTGCAGTTTCGGTTTTTATGGGGTGAACTATTCACAGAGAAAATTGCTCCTTAACATCTGGGAATAGCAGAGGGGAAAATAAAAGTTGGCGATATCTTATTGCTTAGTTTCTTGGCAATGTTATCTAGTTCGGCGAAAGCATTGTGTAGTTTTCCAATGATGTTGTCTAGTCTCAGACAGATTACGATTTTTAGGGAAGTATATGGATAAAGACTTCGAATTTTATGTGGAAGGATTGGAAGATACCAAGACGAGAAAATGCATTGGGCTCGGCGCTTCGAAAAGCAGGGCTTATGAATGGGGGAACTTGTGTGAAAGCTACTGAAGAATATCCAAGAGTCCAATACTAGAATAGGACCCTTGGAACCGCCTACCGGAGGTTCCAAGGGTCCTAAAGTCTATTATTACGTTTCGAAACCTTGCGTCGTCCATTTGTAATTAAACCGACGCATACCGTAGTGTACGTAAGGCGGTGTGGGAGGTTGCGACTTAATGGTTCCCCCTTTTACTAAATTATATTAGTACCTCTTCATATACTGTTCAACTTCCCAAGGGTGTACGTTAATTCGGTAATTCTCCCATTCCAATTTTTTCTCTGCCATAAAGTTCGTGAAAATATGCTTGCCGAGAGCTTCTTGGATAATTTCATCTTTACCCAGTGAAATGAGGGCGTGGTCAAGATCGGTAGGGAGGGTACCGATACCTAATGCCTGAAGCTCGGAAGGTTTCATTTCATAAATGTTACGGTCGACTGGCGTTGGTGGTTCGAGTTCACGTTTAATGCCGTCTAAACCTGCCTTTAATATTACCGCCATTGCGAGATATGGGTTTGCGGCCGAGTCGACAGAACGAACTTCGATTCGAGTACTTATACCCCTAGATGCCGGGATTCGGATAAGGGGGCTGCGGTTTTGGGCAGACCAGGCAATGTAGCATGGCGCTTCGTAGCCTGGAACAAGTCGTTTATAGGAGTTAACTGTTGGATTTGTCACTGCTGTAAAACCAGGTACATGTTCGAGAACTCCAGCCATGAACTGATAAGCTGTTGTGCTCAATTCTAATTCACCATTTTCATCAACGAAAGCATTTTTGCCATCTTTGAATAGGGAAACATTGCAATGCATACCTGATCCGCTAACACCGAAAAGAGGTTTCGGCATGAAGGTCGCGTGCAACCCATGTTTACGCGCGATTGTTTTAACGACGAGTTTGAAAGTTTGGATATTGTCGCAAGCAGTAAGTACATCCGCATATTTAAAGTCGATTTCGTGTTGTCCTGGTGCGCACTCATGGTGGGATGCTTCAACCTCGAAGCCCATTTCCTCTAGCTCCAAGACGATATCACGTCGACAGTTTTCTCCAAGATCCATTGGTGCAAGGTCGAAATAGCCTCCGTTGTCGTTCAACTCCATTGTCGGTTGCATATTTTCATCGAGCTTGAATAAGAAGAATTCGGGTTCTGGTCCAAGGTTAAAATCAGTAAATCCAAGTTCCTTCATTTCTGTCAATACACGTTTTAAATTGCCACGAGGATCACCTGTAAACGGCGAACCATTGGCAAGAGAAATATCACAGATAAGCCGTGCAACCCTTCCTTTACCTGAGGGCCACGGGAATACCATCCAAGTGTTAAGATCTGGTATAAGGTACATATCGGATTCCTCGATACGTACAAATCCTTCAATTGAAGATCCGTCGAACATCATTTTATTGTTAAGCGCCTTATCGAGCTGGCTGATGGGAATTTCCACGTTTTTAATCATTCCTAAAATATCGGTGAACTGAAGTCGAACAAAATTCACATTTGTTTCTTTTACAAATTTGTGAATGTCTTCTTTTGTATAATTCCTCATCATGCCACTCTCCTTAAGTATCATTAATTACGGATTACTCCATAACATTTTTCTATAATAAAGCAAAAAGTTACCAATAACAAGATTTTTTTTTACTATCGAATCTTTTCTCTATTTTTAAAAATATAATGCTTAATAGATCCTTTTCAATAATAAGATGATTTTGGATGATTGTACCTTAAGCTTGTTGACGTAAGAAACCCAAAACAGCTTCTTCATCCAAAGGTCTGCTATATAGATATCCTTGAATGCAATCGACATTCATTTGAAGAAGGATCTCATGCTGCGCTTCTTCTTCAACGCCTTCAGCGACGATTTTAAAGCCAAGGCTATGACTCAACGTCACAATCGTGTTCAAGATTGCTTCAACAATGGAATCATCTTCAATTTTTTGTATAAAGGATTGATCGACTTTTACACGATCAATTGGCATCATTCGTAAATAATTTAGGGATGAATAACCAGTTCCAAAATCGTCTAGTGCAATTTGAATACCTAACTGTTTTAATGCTACTAATTTTTGAATGGTCTCCTCTTCATAGTCGATGAGAACTGATTCAGTGATTTCTATTTCTAGTGAAGTAGGGGAGACATTATAGAATGTTAAGCGCTCTTGGAGTTTTTCTGCGAAATCTTGTTCGCGTAATTGAATGGCACTAACATTGATAGCGACTGTTTCAAAATGAATATTTTCGCTTTTCAATCGATTAATCATTTGTAAGCTCGTGTCGATAACCCAATCACCAATTGCACCAATTTGCCCCGAACTTTCTGCGAGAGGGATGAAATCCGCAGGTGAGATTATTCCCCATTCAGGATGAGTCCATCTAATCAATGCTTCAACACTGCTTGGTTTACCAGTTTTTGTATTGAGTTGGGGCTGATAGTGAAGAGTAAATTCATTATTTATCAAGGCATTGCGTAAGCCTTCTTTAAGAATAAGCTCTTTTTCTAACGACTTTTTCATCTCAGCTGTAAAGAAAAATATGCAATTACGACCATTTTCTTTGGCATGATACAATGCAGTATCTGCATTGACAAGCAGTTCGTCCATCGACTGTGCGTCAGCGGGGTAGAAAGATACGCCAATGGATGGGGTCGAATATATGAATTGTTTCAGCAATGGGAATGGTGTGCTGAATGAATGAAAAATATGCTTGATTGTAAGATGAATTTGATCTAGCTCTTTCTTACTATCCCTAACTAAGATAATGAACTCGTCACCGCCAAATCGACCGATAAAACTGTTACTAGTCAGCTGAGCTTCAATTCTTTTGCCAACTTCGACTAACAGTGCGTCCCCAAAAACATGTCCTTTTGAATCATTTACTAGTTTAAAATGATCCAAATCGAGAAACATCACTGCAATGATTTCATTGTTAATATCAATTTCATCAATCCATTTTTGTAAAGTATCTTCTATGGATTTACGATTCGATAATTTTGTTAATGAATCATGTTTGGCTTGGTAATCTAATTTGTCAATTTGTGCTTTTATTTTCCCGGCCATTTGCTCAACGGCAAAAGCAATCTCACCAACTTCATCCCGTCGTTTAATGCCGATGTGAACATCAAGGAAGCCTTCCTCTATTTTATTAATATGATGAACGATGACGGGGATATCTTTTAATAAATAATGAAGTACGAATGTTAATGTAATCATTAATATAAGTAGAGTAATAAGCCAGGATCCACCAAGGGATTTTTCATAATCATGAAATGATGCCATAATCTCGCTTTCCGGCATATACACCCCTACTTTCCAACCAAGTTCTCCAACCTCACGAAAAGCAGAATAATAGATGCCATCTTTTGTTTCAATCTTTTGCACATCTTTTAATAGCCAATCTGCGTCCTGTAAGGTTGGCCACATGTTTTGCGAATCATACATTACATATCCCTCGTTAGATACTAAAATCAAATGTCGCCCATCCGATTCAAAGGGCGCTAATAGACCGGGTAAATCGTCCAAATGAATATCTACTCCTAGAAAACCAAAAGTCTTATTATTAATTGTTACTGGGTGAATAATGCTTATTGTTAATTTTTCAGTAGCGAAATCGAAATAGGGAAGAGAATATGATAGCCCTTTTTTATTGATTGCCGCTTCATACCAGGGACGTCCTTTGATAGAATACGATGCATCTGAAATATATTCGTTATCAGCAATGAAGTAACTTTTTTCAATGTTGGCCAGCCATACCATTTCAATATTTTCATTGAGATTTTTTGCGTTTATTAATGCTTTTTGTAGCCATTCATAATCCTTATTGGATTGTGCATTTTCTCTAGTTGCATTTGCTAACCCGAAACTTTCGATAACTGGAATAATTGATAGTTGACGAACAATTTCTCCTTTTTGCTCAAATAAAGCAGAAACCGTTGTTTCTACAGTTTCAGCCTTTGCATACAGTTCCAGTTTTACTTGCTCAATCGCGAGATTTTTAGACTTTGTATAGGAATAAAAAGCGATTGTCAGCATAGTTGTTAAGACGACGAGAAACATTGATAGTACAACTTTACTGGTTATTCCCATTTTCAAGCGTCGCCGGTGGATTTGCATACCATTTCCCTCATTCCATTTCACGAGATAGTAAGACCTTTTAATAATTATTCTCTGAAACACCTAAATTCCCCTTTTTTTCGACAAAAAATAGTGTATTTAAGATGGGGTATTAAGGTTATAGAAGGCTCGAATTAGATAGATAATTAATTGAGACAAAGAAATGAATAGATTCAAGTGAGCGGATTCAAAAAAGCGTAGCCCTCTTTATAGATACAGGCTTCGCTTTTTTTATAATTCATTATTTTGTGGATTTTCAGCTTGTTCTCAAGTTCTTAAGTCGTCTATCCAAAATGAAATTGCCAAAGGGAGGAATACTGATTATTACTATATACCATCAATCACTTTACAATATGAAAATTACCATGTATAGGAAAGTCCCTTGAGGTGAAGGAAGGCGTATTGATAGTTGAAACTCAACGATTATTGACCCTTAAGCCTATAGCGCTTATACTTAAGTGACCACTTCCATTATGAGGAGTAGAATTATAGGAAAAGTAGTCAATATAGTATATAAATCTTCGGCTTTATTTTAGTACCATCGATGGTGATTTGGGATGCTTACCAATTTTTCATTGAAGTTAGTTACTTATTGAGAGCCGTTTTGACCAATTTTGGGTTATAGCGTCTCTTTTTTATTTTTCATTAATTTGGAGGTTACTTTTGAAAACTTTTCAAGAGCTCGCAAAAACAGTGATCATTAGAAAGAAAAATCGCCTTATTTGCTACGATGACTCATTAATACTTGTTGGAACAGGGCGAAGTGCGTTTGTTTTTAGAATAAAGACAACTACTAAAGCAATCAAAGTCTTTTTCCCTGATTTTATACACATTGCAAAAGAAGAAGCTGCTATTTATGAAATTCTTCAGAATAATACTTATTTCCCATCTATTTATGATTCAGGTTCGAATTATATTGTTATGGATTACATTGATGGTCAAACTCTTTTTGAATGCATGACATATGGAAAGCATATTACGTCAGCTCATATAAATGAAATAGATTATGCGTTATCATTAGCATCAAATCTGGGACTAAATCCTTCTGATATCCACTTACGCAACATATTTATCACCACAAATGATGAGGTGATTATCATAGATGTCGCACGTTTCAGACAAACGAAAGAGTGCAGGCAATGGGATAACCTGAAAAAAGCTTATCACCAGGTTTATACACGACGATTCTTTGCGAAGAAAATTCCTGCTTCACTCCTAAATAGCGTTGCATTCCTATATAAAAAAGGTCTCTTACCAACATATAGGGCATGATTTAAGTGTTTTAATCATTCTAATTGAACGTTTTATGGTCTAGTGGAAGATCCTACCCAAATAGGAGAGCAGTTCGGCATATGGATTGGCTGATAAACTAGAAAGACTATAGTTTTTCAAAAAATTAATTTCAGAAAATCCCCAGTAGTAACCGAATTTCGGTTATACTAGAGAGAAGAAAAAGTAATCATTATTCGATAGTAGGGAGGATTTTAAATGACTGAAAACAAGGAAACAAATGAACAAGAAGCGCCAAAGAAAAAGATTAGCTTAAAAGAAGTGATACAAAAACAGTTAGAAGCAAAGAAAAACCAAACTGCTGATAACAACACAAAAGGCAATCCAGCACAATCTGCTAAAAAAATGCAAAGCCAACAAGCAAAACAAGTTAGCAGTGCCCGTAGAAAAATGGGTTCATAATGAAACGGCGCAAACCAATTACCCTATTGGTTTGCGTTTTTTTTTTTTTTGTTAATCAACCAATGTGTTAATGCAGGGGTAATCTATTTCTTTATCTGTTCTATCAATTAGAACTCAAAGTTCGAAAAGTTGGCTAAATTGAAGAAGAAACAAGCCCTTTTTGAATGATATACTGGCAATATTGGAGATGATGACCTTTGAGTAATCAGACTGAAAAAGATAAATTGCTTCTAGAAGCAGAGCAATTCATACATAGTTGTTATGCAGAACTTGGGATGTCAACAGAGCAACAAATGAAGCGAATAGGGGAAGTGCGAAGAGAAGTAAATGAAACCGGAACGTATAGCCATACTTCGCTAGAACTTGAACATGGGGCCCGAATGGCTTGGCGAAATAATAATCGTTGTATTGGACGTTTATTTTGGGACAAGCTTCAAGTGTTTGACGAAAGGACATTAGCAACAGCTGAAAATGTATATGGCGCATTATTGAATCATATTGAATTTGCGACAAATGATGGGAAAATTCGTTCGTCGATTACAATTTTTCCGCCACTACAAGGTGGAAATGCTCCGATACGAATATGGAATCATCAGCTTATACGTTATGCAGGATATGAAGAGGCAGAGCAGATTATTGGGGATTCCACTTCAGTTGAATTTACAAGGATGTGCGAAAAGTTAAGTTGGAAGGGGGAGAGGACTCCGTATGATGTTCTTCCACTTGTCATTCAATTGGAAGGAGAATCGCCCCGAATCTTTGAAATACCAAAAAAGCTAGTGAAAGAAGTGACGATTACCCATCCGCAACTAGAGTGTTTTGACGAACTGGATGTAAAATGGTATGCGGTTCCAATAATTTCGGATATGCGCTTGGAAATTGGCGGGATTCACTATCCGACGGCTCCGTTTAATGGATGGTATATGGGAACCGAAATCGGTGCGAGAAATTTGGCGGATGAAGAGCGTTATAATCTACTTCCGAAAGTTGCCGAACTTATGGGACTGGATACAAGGTCAAACCGTTCACTATGGAAGGATAAAGCGCTAGTAGAACTAAATATTGCGGTGTTGAATTCATATCAAAACGCGGGTGTTACGCTAGTCGACCATCACACTGCAGCCAAACAATTTAAAAGTTTTGAAAAAAATGAGTGTGCAGTTGGAAGAGGTATTACAGGAAATTGGACATGGCTTATTCCGCCGCTTTCACCTGCAACGACTCATGTCTTTCATAAACCTTATAGCAACGACGTCGTTAAACCAAATTATTTTCATCAGAAACATCCGGGTGAAAGCTAATAGGCTATTGTTCTTCAACCCGAAAATACAAGTGTCCATTTATTTGGAAAAAATCATAATATAAGAAGTAAGAATAAAAAAACAGCCATGTAAAAGAATGGCTGTTTCGGGCTGTATTTTCATCGGAATACACATTGCAAAAAATCCTTTAAATGGTTTTATTCTGCCGAGGTTTCAATGGTCTATTTTTTAAGATAACACCAATCCATCTTTCATTGTAATGATATGATCCGCATACGTAAGCATTTCTTCATCATGCGTTACCATCAACGTTGTAATATTCAACGTTTTCGTCAACTCGCGGATTAATGTCATGACGTCTTTCGATCTTTTAGAATCCAGGCTTGCTGTCGGCTCATCTGCGAACAACATTTTCGGTTTGTGGATGATTGCGCGGGCAATTGCCACCCGCTGCTTTTCTCCTCCTGATAATGAAGCAGGGTAGGCATCTTTCCGATGATCCATATCCACCAATTTGAGAATCTTTTCAACTTCCACTTGTTGTTCTCGTTTTTTTAACTTGGTTTCAGAAACGTCAAGCATCAGCAATAATTGTTCTTCTACTGTCAGAAAAGGGACAAGGTGCGAGGATTGAAAGACAAAACCGAACTCACTCGCTCTGATTTTTCTGATCTGATCCTGATTCATGTCAGCCATATTTTGCCCTTCAAATAGCACTTTTCCGTCCGTTGCACGTTGAAGCCCTGCTGCTATTGTAAGAATTGTACTTTTACCTGAACCTGAAGCGCCTACTAACGCTGTTATTTCACCTTCTTGAAGGGAAATATTAATCCCTTTTAACACTTGTTCATCCACTTCACCGTTCGTAAATGTTTTTGTGACTTCATCAATAGTGAAAATCGTCATATTAAACCTCTCCTTGTTGGATAGCTTGCAATGGCTCTACTTTTTTAATTTGCAGACCGGATAGCGTTGCTCCTATAAATCCAATAATTAGGAATACAACCGATAATTGAACAGTTGTTTCAAGTGTTAAACTAAATGGCATTCCTTTAGGTGCAATCAATGCAAAGCCTTGGCTTAAAGCAACTGACAGTCCAAGCGCAATCACGGTGATGAAAATCATCTGGTACCACATCATGCCAAACAATCTACTTGTTTTAACACCTAGTGCTTTTAAGATCCCGTATAGTCCAATCTTTTGAACGTTCATCATGTAGAAGAAAATCGCGAACAACATTCCGCTAATGGCAACCAAAAACCAAATGATCATATTGAGTGACATCTGTTCTGCACTGTAACTTGGAATCGTATTGAGGAATTCTTTATTTGAAAATGATTGTAAACCAGTTACCGTTGGTGCTTTTTCTGTACCAGGTACAAAAATCAATTGCATTTCATTCACACGGTAAATTTCTTTATAGTTTTCCATGTTAATAAAAGCGACAGGCGCATGGCTGTATTTCTTTTGATAGACAAAACCTTTTACTTTAAATTCGCCACTGAATTGATTATTTGTTAATATATCGCCAACCTTAATTCCTTCTTCTTCTAATGAACGATCTAAGATTACTTCTCCTTTACCGACAGACTCAAACGACTTTGAATCTGTTGAAGTAACAAAAGCGATACTATGCTGCTTGTCGTCCATATCGTTTACAAACCCCATCTGAATGGAGAGTGCAGCTGCGTCCTTTTGGTCATTTAATAAAGTGGTTTGTACACTTTCATCTATTCTTGAAAGATTGTACGTTTCGTTTGCATCAGCATTCATGTAAAATTGACCTTCTGGTAAATCTTTTATTAACGCGGCATTATCTTGAGATAAACCGTTCGCTAATCCAGAGATGATAAATGTTAAAAAGCTGACGAGAAAAATGATAGATCCTAAAATGATAAACTTCGCTTTATTCTTCTTAATTTCTTTCCATGCAATATTCATCTTTGCGCCTCCCGTATTTCTTAATAACCTAACTATAATCTGTCAAGGTGAACGGAATATGAACAGATGATTACATTAAAAAAAAGTGGCGGTTAATATGAAAAATGGTATGTAGTTCAGCAGATAATGGTACAATACATATTGAAGGGTATTGTATGTAACATGTAGAGTTTCCCTTAACTAAACAGGATATTGAAATAGAAGGAGATTGGATCACTTGACTACTGAAATTAAAAATGAAATGCCGCCAAATTACGATGAATTACGGAAGGCAGTTAACCGGGCATCGAATTGGAGACTACGTTTAGATACGGTTGAAGAATTAGGACAATGGAAACATAAACGGACTATCGATATACTTTTACACAGAATGAACAACGATGCCGTATATAAAGTAGTAGAAGCTGCTCACCGCAATCTTGTGAAATTTGGTGAAGATGTTGAATTACCGCCAAGAAATCGATTTGAATTGATTAAAGATGCAAACAAAGTTTTCCTCAGAATTAAGAAAAGCTTACCGAGAGACCACACGTTCGAAGAGTATAAAGAAAAGTTGAAAAACATGAGACTTGATTTGTATGACACGTATGAAGGTGACAAAGGCGATGAGTTTGAAGCATGGCTTGAAAACGTATGGGAAACGGCAAATAAAAAGTAAAACGCTTAAAAGTTCTTCTATACTATAAATAGGATAAAAAACGATTGCAGTTAGTTTGCAATCGTTTTTTTGCGAATAAACCTATGGTAGTGTATTATACCTATTAGAATAGAGAAATGAGTGGATTTTATGAAATATAATGGCAGGATAGTTGCAATTGGAATAGTCGGGTTGTTTAACCTTCTTCGTTATTTTTATTATCATCAGTATTTGGAACTACCATTTAGGGCGAACTTTTTTATTTTAACAACTATTTTTTTATCGATTGCTTGGTGGTGTGGAAAACAATTTGATAGCGTAAAATATTACTCTGAAAAAGATCCTTTGACAGATACTTATAATCGTCGGACAGTAGAACGGTCGTTTCAAAAAATCGTACAAATGTACAGAAGAGAAAATCACAAGTTAGGTGTCATCATGATGGACCTCAACAGATTTAAAGAAATCAATGATACATATGGACATCATAAAGGTGATGAATTGTTAATCTATCTTGCCGCTATCATAAAAAAATTCGTTAAGAAGAATGATATCGTAGCACGATGGGGTGGGGATGAGTTTTTGATCATCGTGCCTGATTGTAAAAATAATTTCGAACGAGTTTATATAGAGGGTCTTCAACAGGTATTAGCCAATGAAAGGTTTGACGAATTCCCTCCTGTAGGCGCTTCTGTTGGTTTTGCAATTTATCCTGATGACGGGCAAAACTTTCAAGAGTTAATCCAAATAGCTGATGGCGCGATGTATAGGGAGAAAAAATCTAGAACAAAAAATTTGATGTATTAAATGTGGAATAATATAGAACCGTAAGAACCTGTTCAACTACACGTTCTTACGGTTTTTTCTGTTTTATATTTGAAGAGTATCTTGACATTATAATAATATGGCTTATTATTAGTTAAATCCCGACGAAACCTATCGGAGTTGTTAGCATAAGATAATCTATTAATGAAAAACAGCTTAAATTCTAGTAAAAGAATAGTTGGAGGGGAACTTGTGATTAACCTATTTGTAAAAACGGAACGTCAAACAAAATGGCTTAAAAAGGTAAATGAGGTAGAAGCAAAGTTTAAAAATACATCTGCTCAAACTGATGAAGAGGCAATTTTTCCGGCAGAAAATATTCAGAACTTAATTGAGATGGGTTATACGAGCAGTACACTCCCACATGAGTACGGCGGGGATGGGTTGAAGGTCTATGATATGGTACTTCTTCAAGAAACACTAGCGAGTTTTGACGGCAATACAGCTCTTTCTATCGGATGGAATCTTGGGGTTGTCGGAGAACTTTTTGACAAAAGGTTATGGAATGATAAAAATCTCGATTTCTTTGCCAAGGAAGTTCTGAACGGAGCATTAGTGAACCGCTCTGTGAGTGAAGCACAAACCGGTAGCCCAACTAGGGGAGGACGCCCAGGAACAAATGCGGTGAAACAAGATGGTTCGTGGGTATTGTCGGGGCGCAAAACCTTTACAACGGCTTCTCCAGTATTAACCTATTTTCTAACATCTGCCTGGATTGAAGAACAACAACAAGTAGGATTCTTCCTGTTGCACAAAGATTTACAAGGTCTGACGATTGATCAGACATGGGACGTCATTTCAATGAGGGGAACTGGAAGTCACGATCTCGTTCTCGATAATGTCAAAGTAGAAGAGTCAAAACTTGTTGAACTACCTGACAAACCAAGTGGTGCTCCGTTTAGTGGCTGGCTTCTTCATATTCCGGCATGTTATCTCGGAATTGCACAGGCAGCACGTGATTACGCCCTACATTTTGCAAATACGTATTCTCCTAATAGCCTCAATGGGCCGATTAGTCAATTGCCGAATGTTCAACAATTACTAGGAGAAATTGATTTGGAATTAATCCAGGCAAGGCATCTGATTTACAGTGTGGCGGAGGCTTATGACGATGAATCTCGAAGAGGCTATCTGACTAATGAGGTTGCAGTTGTCAAGCATACCATTACGAATTCAGCCATTACGATTGTCGATAAGGCAATGAGGATCGTAGGTGCAAAAAGTCTTCAACGTACTAATCCATTACAGCGTTATTATCGAGATGTCAGGGCAGGTTTGCACAATCCGCCCATGGACGATATGACAATTAAAAAATTGGCACTGTCTGCTATTGAACAGGACAAAACTAAAAACGCTATCCATAGTTAACATACATGGATTGAAGCGATCAAAGGGGATTTCATGATGAGAAGAAGAAGCATATTTCAACTTGCGGCGATTGGTTTAGCATTAACTACTATTTTAGCGGGATGTAACTCAAGTAAAGCGGCCGACGAGAATGATTCAGACATACGAAAAGTAAAAGTCGCCTATGATCAAGCTTCAAAACCAATGTCCTGGTTGGATGAAAAAGGAAATGCAACTGGATATGATGTTGAAGTGATGAAATTAGTTGATGAATTACTTCCACAATACGACTTCGTGTACGTCGGAACGACAAGCGATGACCTGTTAGTAGGTGTCGAACAAGGGAAATACCAAGTAGGAGTTAAAAATGCATTTTGGACACAGGAAAGAACAGAGAAATTTATCTTCCCGAAAGAATTTATTGGCTTAAGCAGTGCGGGCCTTGTGCTTAAGAAAGAGAATGAACATATCAAGTCTCTGTCAGATTTTGCTTCTGCGGGCTTTTCATTGGCGCCTATTGCAGCTAATAATGCCCAATACACTGTAATTGATGAATATAACAAAGAAAATCCGGACAATAAAGTGCAGTTGAAAGCAGGAGATGCTTTCACAGTCGACGTTGTTCAATGGGTGAATGAAGGTCGCGTAGACGGTGGCGTGATCATCGAGGGGCCATTTGAAAAGCAAGTGACTGCTGAAGATGGTCCTTATCATAATCTGGTAGACGACGTTGTTTACAATGAATTTGCGGTCATAAAAACATGGCCATTATTCAATAAAAAAGAGCAGGAATTTGCGGATGCCTATGATCAGGCAGTTAAACAATTGAAAGAAGAAAAGAAGACAAGTGAGTTAAGCACATCGTTTTACGGCAGAGATTTGTTTAAAGTGTTGGATGCTGTAAAGAGGTAAAGGTAAAGAACTAAAGGCTGTTGGGTGTGCGACATTCTCAACAGCCTTTATCAATCAAATCGTTACAATTGGAAAATGAAAGCGGGGTGGGTACATGGAAAAGTATTTTGACGCATCATATATATGGGAGTCCATCCCACTACTAATTCCTTTTTTAAAAATGACATTTATGGTTGCAGGTCTTTCCGTACTGTTTGGTACGCTCCTGGGCTTTATCATAACGGCGGCGAAAATAGGGAAAAGTAAGTTTGCAAGGAAGATAGCTAATGGTTATACAACGATATTAAGGTGTACACCCTCTATCGTACTCCTTTTTTTAGTATATTATGGACTTCCTGCAATCGGTGATCGTTTCGGTCTGAATTTGAACAATGTAGACACTGCCGTATTTGTCATAATCACTTTTACACTTCAATTTGCAGCCGCCATGTCTGAGGTCATGCGCTCAGCTTTTCAATCAATTGACAATGGACAATTTGAGGCCGCAGTGAGTGTTGGGCTAAGCCATTCACAAGCTTATAGAAGAATAGTGTTTCCACAAGCTTTTGTCGTCGCATTACCGAACTTTGGAAACAGTTTGCTGGCGGTACTTCAAGAAGGATCGTTAGCCTATACAATTGGGTTGATAGATGTTGTCGGGAAAGCAAACCTTATTATTGCGGGTAACTATAACGCGCATGCATTAGAAATATTTCTTGCGTTGGCAATTATTTACTGGATACTTTCGATAACAATTGAACAGTTTTTCTTGAAATTAGAGAAAGTATTTAGTAAGGGGAAACAAGGGTTGAAAACTGCGTAAGGGGGTGAGAAAGTGTCGGGCGGATTAAATTACAAGTTTTTAGTGGATACATTTTTTATCGCATTATCAGGTGTACCTATAGCGTTATTCATCACAATTGTAGCTTTGCTCTTTGCCATGCCGTTAGGTTTTTTACTGGCACTAACAAGAATCAATCGAATTCCAGTGTTACATCGTTTTGCACAAGTATACGTTTCTTTTGTTAGAGGAACCCCGATTATCATTCAGATTTTCATCGTCTACAGCAGTGTCCCCTTATTACTAAGTTCATTATTTACAAAGTTCAATATCGGAATGAATGTGTATGATGTGAATCCAATTTGGTACGCATTTATTGTCTTCACTTTTAACACAACAGCTGTGCTGATTGAAGTTTTTCGCTCTGCACTAGGCACAGTGAACAAGGGACAATTGGAAGCTGCCCAGTCAGTGGGGCTAACGAATGTGCAAGCATATAGAAGAATTATAATTCCACAGGCTTTGGTCGTTGCAATGCCAAATATTTGCACAGCGACAGTCAACCTGATCAAAGCGACATCTCTCGGATATGCAATGTCATTACAGGAAATTACGCTGAAAGCAAAAGTAGCGGCGAACGTAGGCTACAATTACGTTGAAGCCTATATCGATATTTTTCTTGTCTATTTACTCTTATGCAGTGCAGTCGAATATGCATTTAAACTGTATGAAAAGCGTTTGAGTAAATATAAACCATCAGTCGCTTAAGTCTGAAAAGGAGGGGCCAACAGCATGTTAGAAATTAGAGATGTCCATAAGTCATTTGGTAAAACTGAAATCCTAAAAGGCGTTGACGTAACAATAGATAAAGGGGATGTTGTTGTTATACTGGGGCCCAGTGGATCCGGTAAGACGACATTACTGAGATGCATTAATTTTTTAGAAAAAGCGGATCAAGGCCGTGCTATTTTTGGAGATATAGACGTGAATTTGAAAACAGCATCCAAAAAACAAATCCATCAGATTAGACAAAAAATCGCTTTTGTATTTCAAAACAATAATTTGTTCACTAATAAAACAGCTTTAGAGAACGTAACAGAAGGACTTATTATCGGAAGAAAAGTCCCGAAAGCACAAGCGATTGAGATAGGAAAAAAAGCGTTGGATAAAGTGGGTCTGTCGAATAAATACAATGCATATCCGAGTGAATTATCAGGCGGACAGCAGCAAAGGGTCGGCATTGCAAGAGCAGTTGCTTTGAATCCAGACATTATTTTATTTGACGAACCAACTTCTGCACTAGATCCAGAGTTAGTAGGAGAAGTGTTGACCGTTATGAAGAATATCGCAAAAGAAGGAACAACTATGTTAGTTGTCACGCATGAAATGGCTTTTGCAAAGGATGTAGCAAACAAAGTAATCTTTATGGATGGGGGAGTTATAGTGGAGGAAGGAACACCCCACGAAATCTTTGTAAATCCAAAAGAAGAACGAACACAGAAGTTTTTAAAAAGGGTGTTACCGGAAGATTTCACCTATCATATTTAACTGTGGCTAT
>CAZWAW010000059.1:0-17920 GCA_964632025.1 uncultured Sporosarcina sp. | reverse complement strand
ACGGTTTGATTGCAAGAACACTGTTTCCGTTTTATCTACCAGAGGTACTTTGAACGATAAATCTTTCTGTTTGCCTTTTCGTTCTTTTCGCCACTGTAGTAAATCTTTAAACGTAGCAAGTGCTGCGTTTTTATCCGCATTTTCATAGCGTATTTTTTTCACAGGTAGACACCTCAAATGATTTTATAGTTATTTGTAGTTCAACTTTATAAGAAAGGAAATAGTTTTTGGATTAAGTTTAGTATACACCACAGTCATTGTTATTTTGCCAAGTCAATCGTTTGGTTAATTCTATGAATTTGTGTAACTTTTTCGAAACAATGTACGTCCATTGTTAGAAAGGGGGACAATATGAAAAAGTTATCAATTCTATTTATTGTAATCGGGCTTTTATTAGTTGGTTGTTCTCAAAAAGAACAAAATGAAACACGTAATCCTATGGTGAAAAGTAACTCGGGATCAAAAATGGAACATCTAGATTTGAAAGAGAAATATGAAATAGCTATATTCAATACAGCAGTGAGTGAATCAACCAAGGAACCGGGTATTGGTAATATTTCAAATCCCCAGTATCAATTCAGTCTTGGTGAAGAATCGTACTTTCTTTGGAGTACAGTAGATAATGGAACAATTATGAACACAAAAGACACGCATACTATTTACTCACTTTCAAGTAGTTCGATAAAAGAGGTTAATGAGTTTGTTAATAAAAATCGAACTTTTTGAAATAACGGGGCGAATTAATCGAATAAGCACAATAGAGTATCAATGCAGAACCCTTCCTGTTAAAATTTAGGGTAGGGGGAAAACATGAAAACCAAAATTTTACCGATTATAGTAATCCTCATTTCCTGAGTCATTGGTGCTCTAGGCTACTTCTTATTTATGAAAGTATTTATTCCAAATATGATGTAATGATTTTCCTAAGAAGTAATCAGAGGTTTGTTGTCAACAGTAGGTGACAACTCCCATCAAAATAAAAAACTCTTATAATTGATAGGTAAATCAAGAACCAACTCAATCCATCAGAGAATATAGGCAAGATTGGTGCAATAACCAGGGGAGGATTAATCTCCCATAAGTGCTACCATATTGGGTGCGTTTCTACAACGAGTAGAGGCGCATTTTTTCTGACGGGCAGATTAGTGAAGTATTAAGATTACTATTTACTTTTGTAATGGAGGAATGATTTAATGAACCAGTTAAAAGGAAAGATTGCTATCATTACGGGTGTAAGCCGTCTGAAAGGGATTGGAGCGGCCATTTGCAAGGAGTTAGCTGGAGCGGGTTATCATATATTTTTTACCTACTGGACGGAGTATGATAAAAAAATGCCTTGGAGCATTGATTTAGATGAGCCAATGAAATTAAAAGAAGAATTAATGAAAACAGGTGTTAAGGTATCATCTATGGAGTTGGATTTAACTCAATATGATGCACCTGAACAACTATTAAGTAGAGTTTCTGAACAACTTGGTTATCCTGATGTCTTGATAAATAACGCAGCATACTCAACTAACAACAATTTTTCTACTATAACTGCCGAAGAATTAGATCAACATTACATGGTAAATATTCGTGCAACAACACTATTAAGTAGTAAATTTGCTCAAAAGTTTGATAAGAAATCTGGTGGAAGGATAGTCAATATTACTTCAGGCCAATTTCAAGGACCGATGTCTGGTGAATTAGCGTATGCAACAACAAAGGGAGCAGTCGATGCTTTAACCATCACTTTGTCGGCTGAACTAGCCCCTTTAGGAATAACAGTCAATGCAGTAAATCCAGGTCCAACTGATACAGGGTGGATGACAGAGGAAATAAAAAGTGAGTTAACACCGATGTTTCCTTTTGGTAGAATTGGTGAACCGAAAGATGTTGCAAAAACGATTAAATTTCTAGTGAGTGATGAAGCAGATTGGATTACAGGTCAGATTATTCATTCAGAAGGTGGATTTAAAAGATAAATTAAACTAAAAGTGCTCTGGTTCTAGAACCTTATTGCTGTATTTTATTTCAATGTATACATCAATTTGTGTGGAATTGTACTTAAAGTAACGGGGGCTTTAGTGAAGGATCATCGAGTAGCTAATGCAGTTCTTATTTCTTATTGAATTAACTGGTAGTTAGTTCAACAAGAGTCAAAGAAGGAGGAAAGATGCTTTAATAAAGAGACCAAGGAGAGAGGGGTGAAACTAATGTTTTATTATAATGTTGATGAGGATCTTACTCTAAAATTATTAACACAACATAATGCTACTGATCTATTTAATATTGTAGAAAAAAACCGTGTTTATTTGAGAGAATGGCTTCCGTGGATTGACAGCAAAAAGACTGTTGAAGATTTTCTGAATTCAATTGAAAGTTGGGGGAATAAATACATATCCAATACTGCAATAAATGCTGGAATCTTCTTTAAAGGAAAACTTGTAGGAATGGTAGCTTTTCCTGAAATAGATTGGAATGGAAGGAAGACAAGCTTTGGATATTGGCTTTCGCCTGAATTTGAAGGAAAAGGCATTGTAATAAGATGTGTAATGGAGTTAATAAAGTATGCCTTTTATATATTAGATCTAAATCGTATTGAAATTAGCTGTGCAGAAGATAATTTTAGAAGTAGAGCCTTACCTGAAAAACTGGGTTTTATTAAGGAAGGAATTTTGCGTGATAATTACTATTTGAATGGGAAAATACATAATTTGGTTGTCTACAGCTTATTAAAAAGTGACAGGGTAACAGACAAGGGAAATTAGTTTACGGGGTTATGTTTGATTCTCAGAGTCCCCGAAATTTTTTGGGTTCAATTAATTAATTACCGTTAATAAATATTTATCGGTTTATTGAACTCCCATGAATATCAAAAAACTTTTATGCTCCATCCTTCAGAGAATATAGGCAAGGCTAGTGCAGTAACCAGAGTAGGATTAATTTTACCCGTATTGGGTGCGAAAGTCTGTGATGCACCGTGGTCGTTGGAGTCAGACTAACGGATAGGGCTCTTTGGACCATAGTTCATCGACCTTCTTCGCCAGCCATAGTATCCAATATTCGTTCTGTATACATTTTCATCCCCTGAGGTGTAGCGCTAATTTTGCGCTACATGTATGGTTAGCGTGCAGAATAGTTTAATATACGAGGGGGGAGAAAGTGAAAATGGAACAATTCAATATAAATGGACATATTGTCAAAGTGGAAGCTCAGAAAACGAAAGAGTTATATGAACCACTTCCACTCATTTCTAATAAAGCTCATTGTGGATGTGAGGATTGCAGTTATTATACAAAGGCGATTGTTCACACGTCGCCAGCTATTCAACGTTTTTTCGAACAGTTTGGCATTGATCCGAGAAAAGAAGCAGAAGTTTGGAGGGCAAGTGAAAATCAAGACGGAACCTATTATTATGTAGCAGATTATCATTTTATCGGTGAGATTCAAGGTATCAAAGAATTAGATTGGGTTGATGTAGAGGAAGCTTCCTTCGGTTTGACAAATCATACAGGAAATTTACCTTCACCGATGATTCCAGAAACATTTACAACACCAATTATTGAATTAGTCGTAAGAATTAATCTGCGTTCTGATAGTTAGTTTTTGAACTAATGCGGTACATTACTTGAATAAAAAGTAATGTATTTTGTGTTTTTATATTGTGTCTTTTAATCCCCTATTTAGTGGAAATATAAATACCAAATCAAGGGTTTCGGGAATGAGAAGAGCTAAGTGGGTTATTAAAATTACTCTATTCATTTTTCCCGTCGAAAGCACCACAACTCTGTGATTAGTAGTATAGTCATTAATGATGGAATACATACTTGGATTAGTAGAGAATACTGGATATCCAAAACCAAAACTAGATAGATGGTAGCTGGAGGGAAAAGAGATGAAAGCAACAATCGCCGTGTTGGGTGACACAGCAATTTCGAAGGTAAATCAATTACATACGAGTAAAAGTAGATACCTCATATTGACAATGATGGCAGGATTTTTCGTCGGATTTGGAATCATTCTTATTTTTACGATTGGTGGATTGCTTGGGCCAACGGGCTTTGCAGGAACTAAAATTATTATGGGCGTTACATTTGGGATTGCGTTAAGTTTGGTGTTAATGGCGGGAGCCGACCTTTTTACAAGTAATAATATGATTATGACGATTGGTACATTGACGAAGAAAACGACTTGGTATGAAACTATGCAGATTTGGACATTCAGCTATGTGGGTAACTTTGCTGGGTCTATTCTCGTTGCGGCCCTTTTTGTCTATTCGGGTCTGGCCACTGGTGGAACGGCGGACTATATCAATACGGCGGCAAGCGCCAAGATGAATGCGCCATTTGGAGAGTTACTTATGCGTGGGATTCTTTGCAATATCCTCGTCTGCCTAGCTGTTTGGTGCGCATTTAAACTTAAGGAAGAAACAGCAAAATTGATTATGATTTTTTGGTGCTTGTTTGCTTTTATCACTTCGGGGTTCGAACATAGTATCGCAAATATGACCTTGCTTTCCCTATCGTTGATGATCCCTCACCCGGACACAGTTTCAGTGGCCGGGTTGGTGGCGAACTTAGTACCCGTAACAATCGGCAATATCATTGGTGGGGCTGTTTTCATTGGAGCTGCATACTGGTTCGCGAATTCTGAAAAGAAATAGGAAAACTCCACTCAATGACTATAAAAATAAACTGAAAATGATCCTCATCTGAAACGATTTAAAACTGTCATAAATGAGGTTTTTTTTATATAAATCACTTGCGAAAAAAGAAAAAAGCTACTATTGTAGGTAAAGAAACAAAACGGTGATTAACTCAGTTGCCTACACTATTAATCAGAATTTCATGAGTAAAGTACTTCTCTACAAATAAATAACAACGGAAAAGACTTTTTGGGTTATCAAAGGAGAAATTTAAATGATTTTAGGAAAAAACACTGTCATCCGAAGAGAGCTATTTCAATCAATTGAAGAATTAACAGATGAGCAGTTTAACAAAATACCTTCAAATGGCGGATGGTCTCCAAAACAAATATTCGAACATCTTGTCCGAATGGAGACAGTGATTGCGACAAATATTGCCCAAGAATTAAAAAATCCTGATAGCCCGAAATCGATGAATAAACCAATTGCACTTTCCACGATTCGCTTCATAAAAGTGGAAGCTCCAGGCTATACTGCTCCAACTAATGAGTACAAAACAAAAATAGAGATGAAAAATGAACTTTATGATTCACGTCTCTTCCTATTAGATGTATATGAATCAAGCACAAAAGAAGTACTTCGTGAAAAATCATTCAAACACCCGATTTTCGGGCAAGTGCCATTGAGTCAGTGGTTTCCTTTTGTCGGATTGCATGAAAAACGTCACTTAAAACAATTGAAGAAAACGATTGAAATGGACTATTAGAAAGATGCCAGTTATAGAGAGGGGATTTCACTTTACAATCCCTTGTCTCTATAACTGGCTTTTTTTTAGTTGGGATAACTTCATTTCCACAAGGGATGCGGGACAGCGAAGTCGGATGAACAGATGAAGCAAGAAATAAAGCGTATACTTAGGGAATATGAATAGGGTAGTAAAGAAATTGATGGGTTTATTGGACAAATAGAGGGTGGAGGTAGTAGAAAATGAAACAAACATCGCAAGTGAAGCAGCATTTATTCTATATAAATGGCGAATGGGTTGGAGAAAATCTAGAAGAATTAAATGTTGTAAATCCAGCTAATGGTCAAATCGTAGGTAGTGTGCCAATTGGTGGGGAAGAAGAAGCAAACGAGGCGATTGACGCTGCTTATGAGGCATTTCAATCGTGGTCACAAACGACAGCGTATGAGCGTGCAATTTATTTGAAAAAGCTCTATGAACTTATGCTCGAACATCGCGATGAATTAGCTCAAATAATGACGATGGAAATGGGTAAACCAATTAATGAATCCATAGGAGAAGTGACAAGTGCCGCTGCTTTTCTAGAATGGTTCGCTGAAGAAGGCAAACGTGTTTACGGAGAAATCTTACCTACACATACCACAAGTAAACGTTTGCAAGTTTGGAAAAAACCAGTTGGCGTTGTAGCGGCTATCACTCCTTGGAATTTTCCAGCTGCCATGTTAGCGAGGAAAATGGGGCCGGCTTTAGCAGCGGGTTGTACCATTGTTATTAAACCATCTAGTGAAAGCCCGCTGACAGCTATTAAAATGATAGCGTTATGTGAAAAAGCTGGGTTCCCTAAAGGTGTCATTAACTTGGTGACAGGATCTTCAAGCAAGATAGGGAAAGCAATCATGGAAAACGAAAAAATTCGCAAAGTGACCTTTACCGGATCTACTGAAGTCGGGAAAATATTAATCGAACAAAGTGCACATCAGGTAAAACGATTATCACTCGAACTTGGTGGCCATGCGCCTTTGATTGTATTAAATGATGCCAATGTGGATCTGGCGGTGAAAGGTGCGGTTGCTTCGGCATTTAGGAACGCTGGTCAAACGTGCGTTTGCGCCAATCGGATTTATGTGCAGTCAGGTATTCATGACGAGTTTGTAGAAAAATTCTCTGAAGTAGTTAGTCAGTTGAAAGTAGGAAATGGTGCAGATGCAACTGTAGATATTGGACCACTAATAAATCGTTCAAGTCTCGATAAGGTGGCACATCACGTGGAAGATGCACTTTCCAAAGGAGCTACCCTTACGACAGGGGGCAAGCTAATTGCACAAGATGGGGGCACTTTCTATGCACCTACAGTCATTAGCAACGTGAATCCGTCTATGGTCATTATGAAGGAGGAAACATTTGGACCTGTGGCTCCTATTCAAAAAGTGGAAACAGTAGAAGAAGCAATCGCATTAGCAAATGATACACCATATGGTTTGGCTGCTTATGTATTCACGGAAAGCGTATCGATAGGCACACGTTTAATCGAACAACTTAACTTTGGAATTGTCGGTTGGAATGATGGAACTCCTTCGGCAGTACAGGCTCCCTTTGGAGGTATGAAAGAGAGCGGTGTTGGACGAGAAGGTGGACGTGAAGGGATTGAAGCCTTCTTAGAGTCGCAGTATGTGTCAATTGCGATTAGTTAACTACAATACTATTAGGGTATTTTCACTATTATGTCATGAAGTGAAATCCTTTAATTGACACATGGCTAAAAAGACTTTCATTAGAATAAATCGGTGCCAAGCGCCAACGCAATTTTAAATTGTGTTGGTACTTGGCATTTTTTTGATTCTTTTACTCCTCGTTTTCATAGAATGTCGAAAGGAGGGAATCCGTTTGTCGGCGTGGATCTGGAGTTTGTTAATCTTTCAATTTCTACTTGCTGCTGTCACTTATCGGTTTTTATATAGGCGAAGAAAGCTGATTGGTTTTCATCTTGGCATGAATATCGCCATGGTAGCGGGCGGAGGAATGGCTCTTGGAACGGGCGTTCTTTTGATTTATGAGTTCCCGTTCTATTATATGGAAGTTACGGTAATAGCTGCTTTGACGGGGATGCTGGTGGGGAGTTTGTTCGGAGGAATGTTTGACAGTCAAACGTTACTCACCGGATATATTAGCGGGCTTATGACGGGAATGATGGCACCGATGATTGGGGCTGCCGCGTCATACAGCATTCCGTTTGCTATCATGATGGAGTTTTTTGTCTTGTGCTCATTTATGATGCTATTTAAAGCGACGAGGTCTTCTCGAAAAACATAAGGAGAGGCGTGCAATGATCTTATTTGGATTGTTTTTGCTCGTGTTAAGTAGTTTGTTGGGCGTATATATGTATGCATTACTCTATAGGTCACGTTATAGAATCAGCGACCGTCTTAGCTTTACAGTTACTTTAGCCGCGGGGCAGATTACCAGTTTTGTCATCGCAATCACATTATTTTTGGTTTTTCCGATAGATTTTACTGTTATCTGTACAGTTAACTTATGGATTGGCATAGTAATAGGCACTCAATTCAGTTCGGTGACCAGGAAACAATTGGTTCTGGCCGGCTTTTTTAACGGAGGAGTAGCAGCAGTCATGGGGACGATGGTAGGTGCTGTTACTTTCGATCCGACCCTATGCGGCTTGCCTGAATCGACCCTGACTTTACAAAATACAGGCATTGCAGTTGGGATCTTCGGATTGTTGTTACTTTGTGCCACTACATTGTTAGTGAGGTTCTCGTTGATTAATAAATAAAGAGCAATCCACTTATATAACGTTAATTTTCATTAACGTTATATAAGTGTTATATGTCGTGCTGGAAACACATACCTTAAATTAGGGAGGGGTATGAGATGACGAGTTTGCACAATTCGGAAGAAGAAAAGTTAGCTCACTTTATGCATCGGATTGAAGCAGGTGACAAAATTGAAGCCGATGATTGGATGCCTGAAGAATACAGACTAACATTGATTAAATTGATTTCCATGCATGGAATAAGCGAAATAATGGGGGCTCTCCCTGAGAAAGAATGGGTACCGAAAGCTCCGTCGCTTTCTAGGAAGTTAGGCATTATGGCCAAGGTGCAAGACGAAATGGGCCACGGCCAGCTGCTTCTCCGTGTCACTGAAGATTTACTTAAGCCATATGGCAAAAATCGCGGAGATTTAATGCAAGACTTATTCAATGGAGATTTGAAATTTCATAATGTATTTCACATGAAAACAACTACTTGGGCAGATGCTGGAATAATCGGTTGGCTCGTTGATGGCGCAGCAATTATTACGCAAACCAATATGCTTGGGGCTTCTTATGGCCCTTATGGAAGGGCATTACAGCGTATATGCGCTGAAGAAGTGTTTCATGCACAGCATGGAGAATCCATTATTATGGCACTTGCGGAAGGTACAGATAACCAGCAAGCGATGATTCAGGAATCCATCAATTATTGGTGGGAATCGCTGTTAATGTTCTTTGGGCCAGCGAGTAAAGAAACAACAGGTTCTTCGAAACAAGATTTGACTATTAAATATAAAATCCGGACGAAAACAAACGAAGAGTTCAGGCAAATATTCTTTGATAAATATATCCCGCGTATTTTATCACTTGGATTGACAATTCCAGATCCGACCATAAAATTCAATGCTGAAAGCAAAATATGGACGTACAAACAGCCGGATTGGAATGAATTCAAGAAAATCATTAAAAATGAAGGGCCTCGTTCTCAGGAACGTCTGAACTTGCGCCGCACTTCTTATGAAAATAATGCATGGGTACGCGATGCATTAAGTGCAGTCGTTAATTAATGGAAGGGGTCAGAAAATGACTGGAGAAAAAACATTTTATCAAGAATATGAAGTTTTTAGCAAGCGGACACCGAGCTCGACATTCCAACACCAATTCAGTTTACTGGCTCCAAATGAAGATATGGCACTCGTCTTAGCGCAGGAAAATTTCATGCGGCGAGAGCCTGTTGCAGATATTTGGATCGTAAATCGGAAAAATGTTAGAAAAATGGATGCCGAAGAGAAAATGACGCTTGGTAGGCTTGACAATAAAGAGTACAGGACGACAAAAGGCTATGGTTATTTAAAGAAAAAGTGGCGTCAATACGAACAACAAGTGCTCGATGAAAAAGAGATTTTGTCATGGGGAGGAGAACGGAAATGAGCATGACAGAAAATAGTATGAGTGCGGAATATAAAGAAGCAATCACTGATTTGCTATTCCAGTTAGCAGATGATGATTTTCTGTACGCATTCCGCGGATCTGAGTGGCTCGGACTTGCTCCCCATATTGAAGAAGATGTCGCTTCCTCCTCAATTAGTCAAGACAGCATGGGACATGCCGCAATGTTCTACCACTTACTTGAGGATCTTGGAGCCGGAAAAGCAGATGATTTGGCTCATTTACGTCCGGCACAGGACAGAAGCAACAGCATTTTAACGGAGCGAGTGAACGGCGAAGGCTATTATATGGAAACGCCTCAATATGATTGGGCATATCAAGTTGTTAGAAGTTATTTTTACACCCAGGCAAAAAAAGTGAAAGTCGATTCTTTATGTCATAGCTCGTATAAACCAGTTGCTGAAGTGGCGATAAAAGTGAAAATGGAACTTTATTATCATAAATTGCACTGGGAAACGTGGTTTAAACAATTAATGAGTTCGACAGATGTAGCAAAAAAGAAAATGAATGATGCAATTACACTCGTTATGCATGACTTTGGAGATGTATTTTCTTTTGGAAATCTGAAACCGAAGATTGAAAGCAATAACTTACTAGACAGTGAGGAAGAAATGAAGAGACGATGGCAAGCTAGCATGGGCCCGGTGTTCGAAGTCCTTCAAATGGAGGTACCGAAGATTCCGAATCAGCCCTTGATGAACGGACGAAACGGTGAGCATACAAAAGACTTGGACGAAGCACTCCTCACGCTTTCCGAAGTGTATAAGCTTGACCCGGTAGCCGTCTGGTGAAATGGAACAAGGAAAGAGGCGAATAGTATGTCTGCTTCTATTGGTGTTTCAATCGAGCGCATTTTTGAAGTCCTTATGAATGTAAAGGATCCGGAAATTGACTCAGTGAGCATTATTGACCTTGGGATGGTAGGTGAAGTCACTACGGAAGGAAAAAACGTTAAAATCACACTGCTACCGACCTTTTTAGGATGTCCTGCACTCGAATTTATTAAAACGAATACGGTAAATGCTGTGAAAAAACTACCGGAAGTTGAAACGGTTGAAGTAGAATTCGTCTTTCATCCGCCATGGACATCAGACCGTATAACGGAACAAGGTCATGTGAATCTGAAAAAGTTTGGGATTGCTCCCCCGCCCCGCTATTTTGAGGAAGACGGGTCATGGCATGTGGATTGTGCCTATTGCGGATCTAGCTATGTATCAATGGAAAATATTTTTGGACCGACTGCTTGCAGAAGTATTTTGTATTGCAAGAGCTGTAAAAACGTATTTGAGGCAATGAAACCTGTGTCTACATTAATGTAAAGTGAGGAGAAGAAAAAATGGCTAAACTAATCGCTTTGTACAATCACCCTGAAAACAAAGAGGCTTTTGATGATCATTATTTCAATGTACATTCACCGCTAACTGCAAAAATCCCCGGACTCCGTAAAATGAAGGTAACAAAAATATCGGGATCTCCAATGGGAGGCGAGGGCAAATATTACCTCACATGTGAGATGCAGTATGACAATTTAGAAGCGTTGCAGGCAGGTTTACGTTCACCGGAAGGAAAGGCATCCGGGAAAGATTTAATGGGGTTTGCAGGTAATCTTGTCACATTAATGATTGGTGAAGATGCTTAATGAACGGCTTTGAATTCATTGAAACCACATTAACGGGAAACATCGCGGTAATAGAACTGAATCGCCCACGACAGTTAAATTCATTGAATCGAAAAATGGTTTCTGAAATTGTTACGGCAATGGAAATATTTAACCGTGAAGAAGAGGTTCGTGCTATCGTACTCACTGGAAAAGGACGTTCATTTTCAGCAGGCGCTGACATTGATGAAATGATTGGTGATGATCCAATCGGTCTTGAACTCTTGAACCAATTTGCTGATTGGGACCGTTTTACTCTTATTAAAAAGCCGATCATTGGTGCAGTAAAAGGCTTTGTTTTAGGAGGGGGATTCGAGCTTGCACTGTGCTGTGATATTTTAATTGCCGCGAGTGGTACAGAATTTTCATTCCCGGAAGCTGGCCTTGGCGTCATGCCGGGTGCTGGAGGTACGCAGCGGTTGACTAAACTTGCAGGCCGTACGAAAGCACTTGAATGGCTATGGACAGGGGAGCGGATTTCCGCGGAGACAGCCCTTAAACACGGAGTCATTAACAAAATCGTTGCGCCTGAACTACTAATGGAAGAAACGCTGAAGTTTGCAAATCGGTTAGCCGAACAACCGCCGCTGTCACTGCGCCTTATTAAAGACTCGGTTAATAAAGCTGTGGATTATTCCTTGTATGAAGGAATGCAATATGAACGAAAAAACTTCTACCTTCTTTTCGCTTCACTGGATCAAAAAGAAGGTATGAACGCATTTGTTGAGAAAAGAAGGCCGAATTATCAAGGAAATTAAGGAGTGTGCTACATGTTTGAGACAATTCGTTACGATGTCAAGGATGGGATTGCATGGCTCATCTTAAATAGACCTGACAAACTGAATGCCTTTATCGCACAAATGAATCGTGAAGTAAAAGATGCAATCAAAGCGGCCTCTTTCGATGAACAAGTGCGCTGTGTTGTCATTACAGGTGAAGGACGGGCATTTTGTTCAGGACAGGATTTATCAGAAGTTGATGAACTTATGGATCATGGTCAAGTGTTAAGAGACCATTATGGACCGATGATCAAACAAATTAGACAGTGTGAAAAACCGATTGTCGCAGCAGTAAACGGGGTAGCAGCAGGGGCAGGGTTCAGTCTTGCACTTGCCTGTGACTTCAGACTTGTTTCAGAGCGTGCTAGTTTTTTGAATGCATTTATCCATGTGGGGCTTATTCCGGATTCAGGTAATCTTTATTATTTAACACAGTTAGTCGGACAATCTAAAGCTACAGAATTAGCCATTTTAGGTGAAAAAGTGCCGGCTACAGAGGCAGTGGCAATGGGTCTTGCAAACCGACTGATTTCATCAGAAACATGGGATGCTGACGTATCTGCATTTGCGGTACATCTTGCGACTCTACCAACAAAAGCAATCGGCTTGATAAAGCGCTCCTTGAAAGCAGTTACAGAACTTTCTTTTGAAGACTATCTTGAACAAGAGGCCCAAGGACAGCGGATAGCGGGTCTAACGACTGATCATCGTGAAGGCGTCAACGCATTTATGGAGAAAAGAAAACCTGTTTTTACAGGCCAATAGGGGGAAGCAAAACATATGACAAAAACCCATGAAATCGAGCAAGAAACGATGAAGCGTGATTTCTACAAACTTTTTATTAACGGTGAACAAGTCGAAAGTAGCAGTGGCGAGCGTACAAAGATTTATAATCCTGCGACGGGTGAACTGCTTGCTGAAGTAGCAAAAGCAACGAAAGAAGACGCTGAAAAAGCTGTTCAAGCTGCCAGAGTTTCATTTGATAATGGGAAATGGAAGATAACTCCTGCAGGGCGTCGTGCACGTGTACTAAACAAAATTGCAGCAATTATGGGCTCCCGCTTTAATGAGCTTGTAGAACTTGAAATTTTGAATACAGGTAAATCACTTGCGGCTGCTAAAGGGCAGATTTCACAAGCAATTGAAGACTTTGAATTTTACGCCGGCGCTATCGTTGGACATGGTGGATCTGTAAACAACGTACCAGGCCAATTCCATAACTATACAGAAAAAGAACCACTTGGTGTATGTGCGCAAATTATTCCGTGGAACTATCCACTTATGATGGCTGCTTGGAAGATTGCTCCGGCTATTGCAGCAGGTTGCTCAGTCGTTATTAAGCCAGCATCACTAACGCCACTTACAGCTATTATTCTTGGGGAAATTTGTTACGAAGCAGGCATTCCGGCAGGCGTTGTTAACATTTTGCCAGGGGCTGGTTCTGAAATCGGTAACTACTTGGTAGAACATAAGCTAGTTAATAAAGTTGCATTCACAGGTTCTACTCCAATTGGAAAAGACATTATGGCAAAAGCAGCAGGAACAGTAAAACGCGTAACACTAGAACTTGGTGGGAAATCCCCAAGCCTCGTGTTTGAAGATGCAGATATTGATGCAGCCGTTGATGGTTCACTCTACGGAGCTTTCAATAACACAGGTCAATCATGTGATGCACGGACACGTATTTATATTCATGAAAATGTGTACGATGAGTTCGTTGAGAAATTTATCGCTAAAACTGAAAAACTCGCAATTGGAGATCCATTTGATAAAGCAACACATATGGGTGCAGTTATCGATCAAGTCCAGTTGGACACAGTGAAAATGTATGTGCAATCCGCAATCGATGAAGGAGCTGAAATCCTTACTGGTGGTAAAGAATTGAAACCAGAAGGCTTTGAAAATGGATTTTGGTATACTCCGACGATAATTGGAAACGTAACACAAGACATGAAAGTTGTTCGTGAAGAAATCTTTGGACCAGTTGTTGTCGTATCGAAGTTTAAAAACGAAAAAGAGGCAATTGCATTAGCAAATGACTCGGATTTTGGTTTAGCTTCTTCTATTTGGTCAACAAATACTTCAACTACAACACGTGTTGCGAACCAAATTCAAGCGGGAATCGTAATGATCAACACGCCATTTTCTGCATTCCCAGGTACACCATTCGGTGGCTATAAACAATCCGGATTTGGCCGTGAGTTATCAATCGGATCGCTTGATCTTTACACTGAAACGAAAAGCATCATGTCGTACTTTGGCAGTCGTCCAGTAAATCCATTTGGATTATGAGCGTAATAGATAGTAGGTTCTTAACGAATGGATTATTATTCCAACGAAGCTTTGTCGCTTGGTGATGGCCT
Organism: uncultured Sporosarcina sp.; assembly: GCA_964632025.1. Lineage (GTDB taxonomy): Bacteria > Bacillota > Bacilli > Bacillales_A > Planococcaceae > Sporosarcina. The sequence continues at coordinate 3,527 of CAZWAW010000059.1, read as the reverse complement.
TACGCAATAAGCCTGCCAGAAGAACACAGGGGAGGGATTGAACTGCATCCCTCCTAAGTCTTATTGCTTCGGCGCCTGCAGGATGCGGGTGTGCAGCCATTGCCGCAGGACGCGGCGATATTTGGCTGCCTTTCATTAGTGTCGCTCCTTCACTAGATTTGTTCGTTATACTGGCGAGATATATCACCTAGTTAATTCTAAATAAGTAGTGCCGAATATATAGGGAAAAATGACGGACAGGGATGTATGATTTCCTGTCTGTATTCTTTCATCATAAAAGGGAGGATTACTTATGATTAACCATATTGTTGTCGTTGGTTCGGGTGTGATGGGTAGGGGAATTGCCTATGTCGGAGCGATGGGCGGATATACAGTTACAATTGTCGACATTAATGAATCTGCATTGGAAAATGCGAAACAAGATATTGCTAGCATCTTTGAAAAAGGTCTCGCACGCGAAAAAATTTCGGCAAATCAAGCTGAACAAGCGCACCGTAATTTAACTTATGAAAGTGACTTGGCTAAAGCAGCAGGGAATGCGGATTTAATTATTGAAGCTGTTCCTGAAAAGGCTCCGATTAAGAAGCAAGTATTTGAAACGATGGAAGAGCATGCCTCTGCGCATTGTTATTTTGCAACGAATACATCAACAATGAGCCCGACAGAAATTGCATCATTTGGTAAACGACCAGAAAAAACAATCGCCATGCACTTTTTCAATCCCGTACATAAAATGCCTCTTGTTGAGATTGTCCGGGGCTTGGAAACGACTGATGAGACGGTAGAGACGATTAAACAAGTTGCTGTCAATATGGGAAAGGAAACAGTTGTTATTAATGAATTTCCTGGGTTCGTCACAAGCCGTATTAGCGCACTTGTTGGTAACGAAGCATTTTACATGCTACAAGAAGGGCTTGGAACACCGGAAGAAATTGATAAAGCGATTAAGCTTGGCTTAAATTACCCAATGGGTCCATTCGAGCTCGTGGATTTAGTGGGTCTTGACACACGTTTGAACAACTTGAACTATTTATATGACAAGCTTGGAGAAAAGTACCGACCAGCGCCTCTTCTGGAACAATACGTCAAAGCGGGGCGTCTTGGGCGGAAAAGCGGCAAAGGTGTCTACGATTATACAGTTGGAGAAGAGTTGGTTACGAAATGAGAGAAGTAGTCATAGTGGACGCTGTTCGTACACCTATTGGAAGATACAATGGCGTTTTAAAAGACGTACGTCCGGATGATTTAGGAGCCGTTGTTATTAAGGCGCTTATTGATCGAAATCCTACTCTTCCCGCAGAGCAGATTGAAGAAGTCGTTCTCGGAAATGCCAATCAGGCAGGAGAGGATAACCGTAACGTTGCGCGTATGGCGGGATTGTTGGCGGGGCTTCCAGTCGAAGTGGGGGGCACGACGATCAACCGTCTTTGTGGTTCGGGACTTGACGCAGTCATTTACGCTGCACGAGCAATCGCAGTTGGGGATGGTGCTATTTACATTGCAGGCGGAACAGAAAGTATGACGCGTGCCCCGCTTGTTATGGCAAAGCCGGATAAGGCAAATCCCCGTGGTAATATGCAGCTGCAAGATACAACAATTGGCTGGCGTTTTACAAATGAAAAACTAAAAGAAATGTACGGAGCGGATTCGATGCCGCAAACCGCTGAAAACGTTGCGAAGCGGTATACGATAACGCGAGAAGACCAGGACTTGTTTGCGTATGAAAGCCAGCAACGTGCAAAGGTAGCAATAGAAGACAACCGATTTTTTGAAGAAATTGTTCCGGTTGTCTATACGGACAGAAAAGGTAACGAAATCACAGTAAATCAAGATGAACATCCGCGTCCGGATAGTACGCTCGAGAAACTGGCACAATTAAAGCCATTAGTTGAAGGTGGAACAGTGACAGCAGGCAACGCATCAGGCGTTAATGATGGCGCGTGTGCCTTGCTTCTTATGAGTGCTGAAAAAGCGAAGGAACTAAATCTTAAACCTTTAGCAAAATATGTTACGGGAGCAACTGCAGGACTTGAACCCGCTGTCATGGGACTTGGACCGATTAACGCTTCAAAGAAAGCGCTGGTACGTGCGGGGCTGACGATGAATGATATAGGGCTCGTTGAATTAAATGAAGCCTTTGCTTCCCAATCACTCGAGTGTATTAGGCAGTTAGGATTTGACGTTAAAAAAGTAAACGTCAACGGGGGAGCAATCGCTTTTGGACACCCTTTAGGAGCGAGTGGTGCCCGAATCTTAACGACACTCTTATATGAAATGAAAAAACAGAACGTTCAATATGGACTCGCAACGATGTGTATCGGGGTAGGCCAGGGAATTGCGGCAATTATTGAGAACATAACGGAATAATAAAGAAACTGTCGAATCGTGATATATCGATAAGAAACGATAATAAGAAAGAGTGAGTGTCATGGCAAATACACAATCAATGATTTTTACAATTTACGGTGATTACATCCGCCATTATGGCAACAAAGTGTGGATTGGCAGCCTGATACGGTTATTGAAGGAATTTGGTCATAATGAACAATCGGTTCGAGTAGCCGTCTCAAGAATGATGAAACAAGGATGGCTTCAATCCGAAAAACAAGGGAATAAAAGCTATTATTTCTTGACAGTACGTGGAGAAATACGGATTGAAGAAGCCGCAATTCGTATTTTTAAATTGAATCCAACTGGCTGGGACGGAAAATGGCGCATGCTTATGTATACGATTCCGGAAGGAAAAAGACAAATTCGTGATGAACTTCGTAAAGAGTTATTATGGAGCGGATTCGGAAGTTTTTCAAATGGATGCTGGATTTCGCCAAATAATCTCGAAAAAGAAGTGGATTTTCTTATTGAAAAATATGAGATTCAATCTTACGTGGATTTCTTCGTATCTGACTATAAAGGACCGCAAGAGAACAAAATGCTCGTTGAAAAAAGCTGGCCACTTGAAGAAATTGAAGAGAAATATCAAGAATTCATTACGACGTACAGCAAAAAATACATTGTCCATCAAAGCGTAGTGAACAAAGGTGAAATGTCGGATGCGGAGTGTTTCGTGGAGCGGACCAACCTTGTACACGAATACCGAAAGTTTCTCTTTACAGATCCAGGACTCCCAAAAGAGCTTCTGCCTGAAGTGTGGAGTGGGAATCATGCCACTCTGTTATTCGAACAATATTACAAGTTACTGGCCCAATCAGCAAGCACGTTTTTTGAAGACGTATTTCAAGAAGATAACGACATGCGGCGAAAAGACAAATCGTATGACGCGGATATTCACCCGCTTATTATGGACTAAATTATCGCACCTGTTGATCAACCAAGTAAGCAAGGAACGCATTGTACAACGTGCAAGAGTGCCCGAAATTGTATCTTCGGGCACTTACAATCTCTATAGAAAGTCATTTATTCGTTTCTTTCAAACATAACTGCATTTTACACTTGAATAGTGTAGGAACGCGGCAGGCAACTAGCCACACCTGCCCCTTCGGTAAAACTGTCATGAATATTTCGCCGAA
>CAZWAW010000058.1:0-18665 GCA_964632025.1 uncultured Sporosarcina sp. | reverse complement strand
TATTTCGTTCCTGCTGACTGATAAGTCCTTCTCGGTAATCCTCTTCCTTGTTAAATGCAGGCGATTGGGTACTATCGATCTCCTGGTTTATACCAAGGGTTCGATATGAAAACGCGAGGATGAAGCCCAGTACAAGAAAGACAACCGAAAAAAGAATACTTCTTCCCCTCTTTTTATATGCATCACTCACCTTCTTCGTCAATTGGCTCCTCCTCCTCCTCCTCTATTAGACCGTATACTTTACTAAAAGGAGTGAAAAACGTACCGACTTCCATGTCTATTACACCTTTTTCATAGCTGTTCAATTGTGCTGTTATATCCGGATAATAAGCCATTTTTTCAGCAAACGTTGAGATGAATGCGCGGACCTCGAATCCATCGTCCATATAGACCGTAATACTATCCGAATCCTTTTCATCCCCTGTAACAATAATTTCTGAAATCAAGTGATAGACAGTGTCGTCCATTTTCAGTAACTGTGCTGTTATCCGCTTTCGCGTATCGGGATTCTTGAAATTATTCAAGACAGGCGATTCAGCCTCTGGCAACAACATGCCGGTTGGGAACGTTTCCCCACTTTCTAACAGTAAACTATATTGTCCCCCGTCCTCAAGATAGGCAACCGTCTTCCATTCGGTAATTACGATCTCGATATCCCTAAACCATTCCCGTGAAACCGACACCTTTTGTACGCCTTCGATTTTCTCCATCGATTTTTCGATGTCATCGGTACTGAAGCTCCAAAGAGAGTTGTCAATTGTTAAACCACTTTGTTCTTCATAAAATGCCTGCTCATGAAGAACCGCACCGCTAACCTTAATCGTCTCTAGCTTACTCAGCGGGGATTGAAAATAAAGGATAGCTAGGAGCGCAACAACAAACACAGTCAACATGAACAGGAACTTTTTATTTGTTTTTCTACGACGCTTTTCCCGCAATGATGGAATTCGCTCTTCGATGTCAATAACTTTGTCCATTTTGCCCCTCCTCTATCAACTAGATTTTCTACCCACTGTAAAATGCATAATGGTCCCAGCCGCTATCCACGTCGTCATCAATGATGAGCCGCCATAGCTTATAAAAGGCAATGTGACACCAGTTACAGGCAAAAGCCCTGAAACAACGCCGACATTCAAGAACGTTTGAAAAATGATCATCGAACCCATGCCTGCAACCATCAGAAATGCATGTCGTCCTTTCGTTCTGATTGCGATTCCGAAAGTTGATGCCAACAAAACGGCAAATAATAACAACACCAGCGTCGCCCCAATGAATCCCGATTCTTCCGCGATAATCGAAAAAATGAAGTCATTTTGGGGTTCGGGCAAATAGAGATACTTTTGACGGCTATTGCCGTAACCATGACCAACCAATCCTCCAGGCGCAATCGCAAACAACGACTGAATCCCTTGGAAGCCCTTACCAAGCGGGTCACTCCATGGGTCTATATACGATTTGATACGATCCAACCTGTAAGGCGCCGCGGCAATCAGTGCAACAAAAGCACCTATTCCAGCAAAACCAAGAAACGCGAAAAATTTTAGTGGGTATCCTGCAATGAACAGAATAACAAATGCAGAGACAATCATAATAACGGCGGAACCAAGATCCGGCTGCAACATGATAAGAGCAGCAGGTAGCAGGATCAATCCGAAGTGACCAAACCGAAAAATACCTTTTCCTTGAATTTTGTCCATGCTGCATGCCAGTTTCCCAATGAGTGCAACTTTAACGAATTCGGCTGGTTGAATACTGAATGAGCCAAGCGCGATCCAACTTTGAGATCCATTCCTTACTGCGCCAATCCCCGGAATAAGGACAGCAACGAGTAACAGGATTGTCATCCAATAAACAAACGTCCATGTTTTCGGACTCGATGTCAGAGGACTTTTCATAATTACAAGTGCGATACCAATTGAAACTACCATATAAATTGCTTGTTTCACGATAAACGGCGAGGAGTCGGCATAATGGACCGCCCCCCAATAGGAACCCGCGGAATGGACAAAAGCCAATCCGATGAATGATAGGGCTACGGCAGAAACGATAAATGACGTTTTCAACTTAGCTTCCAGTGAACGCATCCTTCCGCAAATTTGCTGAATCAATAAATGACTGGTTATACCGATACAAGAGATCCCATTGAATCCGCTGCGGCGCTCGGAGATGCCTCCCGCCCCTGTTATGCGCCTTCGTTCAGTTTACATAGATAAAACAGTCACTAGTAGCATGGAGAAAAATGCATGGTGCCTGTTACTGACACCATTTGTGCCCTTCAAATTATGGATGCAGCTGGACCACACACTGAACAATCTCTTGGAGCTAAAGATTCCCATTAACTCCTACAGTTCCATAACCGCTTCTATAAACTGATCGCCCCGAGCTTCAAAACTTGGATACTGATCCCAACTTGCACAAGCTGGAGAAAGCAAGATAATATCTCCTACTACAGTAATCGGATAGGCTTTCCGCACAGCATCCTTCACATCAACAGCAGTCATGATTATTCCTACACCGCATGACGCTGCAAATTCCGAAAACTCCCTTGCAGTTTCCCCAACAGCGACGACCGCCTTTATATTGCCCATGTAAGGTCGTAACTCTTCAAATGACTGTCCTCGATCCAACCCGCCAGCAATAAGAATAGTCGGCACATCGAACGCAGCTAATGCACTTTTCGTAGCCAGTGTGTTCGTTGCTTTTGAGTCATTGTAAAATTTCCTGCCGTTTAATTCCTTAACGAATTGCATCCGATGCCGAACACCAGTAAAGGAACTTAGCACGCTCTCAATTGCTTTTTTGTCACACCCCAAAAGAATTGCAGCCGCAGTTGCGGAAAGAATATTTTCAAGATTATGTTGTCCCGGCAACTTGATGACGGATCGCAATACATAAGGTTCCCCATTCCAGTATATTTGCTCATCATCAGCCGATATACCGTTTTCTTTCATGCCCGTCAAAGAAAATGGAACTTTCACAGCAGATGAAGAAGCCGCATACTTTCGAAGTTTCGGCTGATCATCATTGTATATAAAGTAATCTTCGGCTGTTTGATTTTTGGTGATGCCGTATTTTGCCATCGCATACGCTTCAGAAGTTCCATGATAATCGAGATGTGCATCATATAAATTCGTCCAAATGGCGATTTTAGGTCGGAACGTATCTATCCCCATTAGTTGAAAGGAGGACGCCTCTAGGACGATGATGTTTTCTTCTGTGGCTTTTTCAGCAACAGCACATGAGACTGTTCCAATATTTCCAGCGATAAGTGGGTGCCTATCGCCAATATTAAGCATATGGTACAGCAACGTTGTTGTTGTCGTTTTACCGTTTGACCCTGTAATCCCAACAATTGGTGCTTCACTTATCCTGTAAGCAAGTTCAATTTCTGTCCACACCGGAATTCCTTTGCGGATTGCTTCCACAACTACTGAATTACTGTAAGGAATTCCTGGATTTTTCACTACGACATCATATCCCCCGTCAAGAATATCAGCAGGATGTCCTCCACATATAACACGTATTCCTTTCAAACGAAGCTCTACTACCTCTTCATTGCCCGCTTCTGGTGATGCATCATTAACCGTTACGTGCGCACCAGCCGCATGCAATAGCGATGATGCAGCACTCCCACTTTTAGCAAGACCAAGAACAAGTATTTTCATTCCGTTAAACTGATCAGTATTTTTCACTTACATCACCTCCAACAAGACAGGGACTATTGCCGCCAAAAACGCGACTCCCCAAAAAACGATAACAATTTTCCATTCGGACCAACCCGATAATTCAAAATGATGGTGAATTGGGCTCATTTTAAACACCCGTTTACCTGTCGTTTTGAAACTAATTACTTGGATAATAACGGAAAGTGTTTCAATGACATAAACAAATCCAATGATGACGAGTAGGAATTCCTGTTTAATCAAAACTGAAGTCATTGCAAGCGCCCCACCTAGTGCCAGGGATCCCGTATCGCCCATGAATACTTTGGCTGGCTTGACATTGAAAACCAAGAAGCCCAGCATTGCTCCTGTAACAACAAAAGCAAAGACTGCAATATCATGTTGTCCGTATATAAGGGCATGAACGCCAAATGCAGCAAAAGCGATAGATGATGTCCCCGCAACAAGTCCATCCAGTCCATCAGATAAATTCACTGCGTTGGAAAATCCAACAAGCCAAAAAATGAGAAATGCAACATAGAATACACCAAGTTCAATTTCAAATTCTGTGAAAGGAATTTGCACCGCAGTATCGAACGGTCCTAACTTCAAAAGGAAGAATGCAGCCACTGCAACGATAATTTGGCCTATCAACTTTTGAATAGAAGTGAGCCCAAGATTCCTTTTCAAAACGACGATTATAAAATCATCTAGAAAACCGATGACGCCAAAACCTACAAAAACGAGCAACAAGACAATCGTCTGTGTCGTCAACACGTCATATATGTATGAAAGGGCGAGCGTCGAAATGATAATTGAACCGATGAAAATAAGCCCGCCCATCGTAGGGGTACCCGCTTTTTTCTGATGGGCTTTGGGGCCTTCCTCCCGGATACTCTGCCCAAACTTCAATCTCCTAAGGGCTGGAATAATAACAAATCCTAATAGTGTTGAAATGATAAACGCGACCTCAATGGCCGTTATTGTGGTGACAAGTGTCATAATATTTTTCTCCTTCTAACTTGTGATACAGCCACTTATTTGCGCTGCATCAGACTTTGCATTTAAATGGTTATTCAGTGTAAACGTGAATAACATCATCAACCGTGATTAATGTTTCTGCGAGGGGTAACTGGTATTTCACTTGTTCCCCCGAACCGTGCCATTCGATACGATACGTATACAATTGGCTAGTAATTTTCCCTTTTGTCATTCCTGTCAGATCAGGGACCCGATGCGTTAATGAGTCGCCCCATCTGTATTCTTTTTCAATTTGCCCTTCCCTGCTCGTAATGCCGGCAAGCGGGGCAATTTCTTCTATGATTCGACCGACTATAGGCGCGGCTATTACGCCTCCGAACTGTACAGAGTTTTTCGGGCTATCAATCGCGATATAGACGAGTAATTCGGGATCATCAGCCGGTGCAAATCCGATGAAAGAAACGATATAATCACCGTCTTTATAAGCACCATCGACAACTTTCTGAGCAGTCCCAGTCTTTCCGCCAACACGCAATCCATCCGTAAATGCATTACGACCGGAACCATTTGCAACTACTGATTCAAGCGCTGCCCTTACTTGCTTGGATGTTTCCTCACTAATGACCTGCCGCTGCATTTCTGGTTCAAATGATTGAAGCGTCTTTCCTTTATCATCTGTAATTTCCTTCACTATATACGGACGATAAAGATAACCACCGTTTATCGCTGCCGCGACAGCTTGCACTTGTTGAATCGGCGTCACCGAAATCCCTTGACCAAACGCGGTTGTCGCTTGTTCAACGGGACCAAAGTTCTTTTCAGAAAAAAGAATCCCTTTTGATTCGCCTGCAATTCCTGACCCTGTCGATACACCGAAACCGAAGTCCTTGATGTATTTGCTTAACTTTTCAGGTCCTAACCGTTGGCCGATTTCAATAAATCCCGGGTTGCATGAATTCTCGACGACTTCAAGGAATGTCTGATCCTTATGCCCTTCTCTTTTCCAACAACGCAATCTCGCTTTTCCGACCATTGAATAACCGGGATCGTAAAAATGCTCCTTATGAAGATCAATGACTTTTTCTTCGAGTCCAGCAGCAAGTGTTAGAATTTTGAAAGTCGAACCCGGCTCGAAAGTCATCCAAACAGGTAAGTTACGATTGTAAATGCTTGGGTCTACGTTTTGATATTCCGCTGGGTGAAAAGTCGGTGCGGAGGCAATCGAAAGCAATTCTCCCGTTTTAGGGTTCATGACAATCGCTAGCGCTTGAGTGGCATCATATTTTTCCATCGCCTGCAACATTTCACGCTCGACAATTTCCTGCATACGCAAATCGATTGTCAACTCAACGGAAGCACCTTTTTCCCCAGTCTTAAAACCATCGTCCACATGCGGAAGCGGAATTCCTTTAGCATCCGTATACAAACGAATCTTATCACCCGTTCCTTGAAGAATTTCATCGTATGCGTATTCAATGCCTGCCAATCCATTACCATCATAACCCGTAAAGCCAACCAATCTCGATAGTAGCTCTCCATTTGGATAATGCCTCGCGAAATCAACGCCTGTATACAATCCATCTATTTGCAGGAGGGCTATTTCATCCGCCTGCTCTTTTGTGATATTTTTCCCTTCAGGCGCCAGCTTTACCATATATGCTTTTTCGGACATTTTCTTTTCCAAGTCAGCTGCATTAACGCCAAGAATGGATGCCAATGCCATTGCTGAACTTTTTATTTCATGATTTTGGGACGGCATAAAATATAAGGTCGGCGCTAGTCTGTTGCCGACAATCAGACTTCCATTGCGATCAACAATATCCCCTCGTACTCCACCGAATGGAATTTCACGATCCCAATTCGCTTCCGCACGGCCTTTCAGCAATTCATGATCAATGATTTGTACATGGAATAACTTTGCAACGACCATTCCTAGACAGATTAGAAATATGACAAATACTGCTCGTAACCTTTTTTTAGATTGTAATTGTATAAACGTCCGCAACGGTTACACACCTCTCGTTTTTCTATCAACGTATGATGTGACACGGACGGCTATTCGTTAGCCACCTACAACGCTCTCCTCTTCGGGGTTTTCCTCTATGGGTTTATAGATCTCTGACGGCGACTGCAACTTAATGACAACTGGATCTTCTAGTCCGATTACAGACCCTTTTGAAAGGCTTTGCTCAGTTACATAGCCATCCCCGTTTAGCCGTAAATCAAGCCCAGATAACAGTTTATATGAAAGCACCATTTTTTTCGACCATCCAGTGAAATCAGGCAATGCGGTGACACCTTTTGTCTGCAATATGACGACTGAGCCTTCCACAAGTTTCGTACCGGCATACGGATACTGTATATCGATTTTTCCACCCTCACCAATGATTTCAGGAACGAAGCCGCCTTCTTGCAGTTTTACGATTGCTTCGGCCGAATCTTTTCCGGTGTAGTCACCAACGACAGTTGGCTCAACTATGTCTTCTCCACTCGGGACGATGTTCATATAGCGCAAACTATTATCCATAATAGAGGTGAACAGTTTCGAAACCGGATCAGAACCTATTTCCCCAGCTTTCAATTTCGGTTGCTGTACAATCACATATGTTAGTAACTGGGGTTCTTCTGCAGGCGCCATACCAAGGAATGAGTACAAATAATTCCCATGTCCAGCTAAATAACCTTTTCCCGATGGATTCGGAATTTCAGCAGTACCTGTTTTACCGCCTACTGTATAGCCATTAAGTGCAAACTTTTTACCGGTCCCATGTTCAGATGTAACTGTCGAAGCAAGTAATTCCCTTACCTCTTTTGCTGTTCTAGCAGAAATGGGACTTCCGTGTTCTTCTGGTTTCTGATCCTTTATGACTTTACCCGAATTCGGATCGGTAATTTTATCAATCACATAAGGCTTCATCATGACACCATCATTAGCAATTGCTGTTGCTGCTTGCACCATCTGCATTAACGTGACCGTTGATCCTTGGCCAAAAGCAGTTGTCAATCGTTCAATTGGATACGTATCTAGAATTCTCCCGGGTGCTTCATTTGGCAAATCGATGCCGGTCTTTTCTCCGAATCCAAATTCACGCAAATACTCAATGTATGTTTTATCACCCATTCGTTCCAGTAAATAAGCCATCGACACGTTCGAAGACCGTTGGAACCCTTCAAGAAATGAAATATAGCCCCAGCCTGTAATATTATGGTCACGTATAGTTCGGTCATAAAGTGTATACTGCCCCGATTTATAGAAGTCAGTTGGAACCCACTTTTTTTCTTCAATCGCCGCAGCAACTGTAAACATTTTAGTTGTAGAGCCCGGTTCGATTGTCGTTTCAACAGCCTGATTCAACCAGTTCTCCGTAAGTCCTTCACGGGTAGATGGATGAAATGCAGGACGCTGACTCATTGCCAGTATTTTACCCGTCTTCGGATCCGCTACTACAGCCAGTATTTTTTGGGGTGAATATTCACTTTCAACACGATTCATCGCATCTTCCATGAAATTTTGAATAGTCTTGTCTAGAGTCAACTGAATTTCATAGCCGTCTTTCGCAGCGACAATTGCTTCTTCTGCTTTCGGTAACATGAAACCGAAGCCATCTGATTTGAAATCTACTCTGCCGTCAGTACCGTTTAACTCTTCATTATATGTTTTCTCCAAGCCCATTTTTCCGACCGTAGTTATATTTTTTTCACTATCTTCTTCCTTCATAGCAAAGCCAATTAAATACGATGCAAAAACGCCATTCGGATAATATCTTGTTTGGTCTTCAACGAAAAGGAGTCCAGGCAGTTCCTGCTTTTTTATCGCCAAAACGGTTTCGTGACTAATATCACGGCCAGCCTTTCCGAATTCCACTTGATATGTACCTGCTTTCACATCTGTTAGGCGAGATACAATTGCATCTTTTTCAAGGGGAATATAGTCGGCAAGTACTTCAGCCGTTCTTTTAATATCAGTGATATGCAATGGCTTTTTCGATCCTTTACTTGCTTTTTCACTCAATACGGCAATGAGTCGGTAACTCAACGTATCGGAGGCAATTAGCTCTCCGTTCCGATCAACAATCGTTCCCCGATCCGCTTTCAATACCGATTCTCTCGCGTATTTCGACTCTGCAAGCGTAGCCATCACTTTTCCTTCCGCTTGTCCTGTTACTTGAATGAATAATATTCTTCCAAACAAAAGGAAAAAGAGCCCTCCGTATACCAAAAACATCAGAAAGGCTCCCCATTGAAATCGAAACTTTTTTTTCATTGTCCAGGCACAACCTTTACGTTGTTCTCATTTGGATTCAAGCCAAGTTCCTTCGCTTTTTTCCAAATCCGATCATATGTAGATTTTTCTTTCACTTGGATGGACAATTCCATATTTTGTTTTGTTGTTTCTGAAACATCTTTTCCAAGCAATTGCACTTCCCTGTTTGTATCATTAATTTGGGCCTGTGTATGTAGAATCATCGTTGAGAATAGGACAAGGATTGTTGCAAACAGCACGAACAGGAATTTCTCCCCGGCAGAAAAGACTTTCCGAGTAGGTCGTACTTGAGGCTGTTTCCTTGGAACTACTGGTGTTTCAAGTTCACGTATAGCTGACGTCTGGAATTTTCTTTGTTCTAATGCCATTCACAAATTTCCCCTTTCACTTCTTTTCAACGATTCTGAGTTTAGCGGATCTTGCTCGCTTATTCTCTTCTATCTCTTTTTCACCGGGTACAATTGGTTTTCGAGTCACTAACTTCAATATAGGCTCCATGCCTTCCGGTATTACTGGCAAGTTCGGTGGAAGATCTGGTAAAGAGGATGCTTCTTTAAATATCGTTTTGCATAGTCTATCCTCTAATGAATGGAACGTAATGACGCTAATACGCCCTCCAGGATTAAGTAATGTAATCGCATCCACTAAAGAGTCCTCAGCTGCGCCAAGTTCATCGTTCACAGCGATTCGAATTGCTTGGAATACTCTTTTCGCGGGATGCCCGCCCGTTCGTCTTGTTGCCGCTGGAATGCTTATCTTGATCAGTTCAGCAAGTTCGGCAGTGGTTTGGATTGGAGATTGCTGCCTTGCTTCTTCAACTTTACGCGCAACTCTTTTCGAGAACTTTTCTTCGCCATAACGGAAAAAGATGCGGACCAAGTCTTCATACGACCAGTCGTTAACAACATCATACGCAGTTAATAGCGCATCCGTATCCATGCGCATGTCAAGTGGCGCGTCCAAATTATAGCTGAATCCTCGTTCGGCTGTGTCAAGCTGCGGTGATGAAACACCTAAGTCATAAAGAATGCCATCTACCGCTGAAATCCCTATTTTCGCCAATTCTGATTTCAAGTTTCTGAAATTCGAATGAACAAACGTTACTTGAGGGAGATAATCCTTCAATCTTTCTTTAGCCACTTCAATTGCCGTGGTATCTTGATCGAAGCAGATAAGTCTGCCCTCTGGGGATAATTTCTTAGCTATTTCTAAACTATGACCGGCTCCACCTAAAGTGCAATCGACATATATGCCATCATTTTTTACATTTAGGCCTTCGACGGCTTCATGGAGTAAAACTGTTGTATGGTTAAAAATCGGAACCGCCCACTTTCACATATTCATTTTAGTTAAAAATCAAAGTCGATAATATTTTCTGCAATTTCATTGAACGATTGTTCAGATTCATCATAATAGGCATCCCACAATGCTTTAGACCAGATTTCAATACGGCCTGAAACTCCAATTACGACACAATCTTTTTCAACCTTTGCATATTGGAGCAATGATGCCGGAATATTGATGCGACCTTGCTTGTCCAGTTCAACTTCTGTTGCTCCAGAGAAGAAAAACCTAGCAAATGCACGTGCATCTTTTTTCGTCACAGGCAAAGCTTTAAGCTTTTCCTCAAGACGTTTCCATTCATCCATCGGATAACCGAAGAGACAGTTGTCCAGGCCGCGAGTCAATACAAAGCCCTCACCTAAATGTTCCCGAAATTTCGAAGGAACAATCAGACGACCTTTTATATCGACAGTATGCTGATATTCGCCCATGAACATACTCTTCACCCCACTATATGAAATTAATGTACCACATCCCCCCACATTCCTCCACCGGTTTCCTAACATTAATGCTGTTTTCACTCGAAAATGTGTCAATAGTACTTGTTTCAGCGTGATTTTTCTGAATATAAAGAAAGACACCCTCGCAGCACAAACTGTGCTTGCAAGAGTGTCTTTCTAGTTCACCACTTATAAATAGATGATTTTGTGGGTCCCGTCCATTTTAAATGGTAATCCTAAAATATCCCGGATAAGGGTTGGTCCATAACTATTCAAATAGGTGTACGGAGTGTAAAGTCGTTCTTGCAAAACACTTTCTGGAAACAATTCCCCTTCCAGAATCCCAAATGTACGAAGTTCAGCGTCATGCTTCAACAATACTGCTTCTTCTGCTTTTCCTTTAAGATAATCCAATTGTTTTGTGTGGAAACGAAGATTTTTTTCGAGCAATTCTTGCATCATAGGTCCTTGCTGGTCTGCAAATTCAGCAATTTTTTCATACTGCTTGCTCAATATTTTTTCTGTTTCATCTACAACTGAAACGAAACGTTCATCCTGTAACCCACTAACGAATTGTTCCCGTGCAGTAAATACTGCTCCCGACATGACGTCATCGATCGTGAAGTCTTTTTCGTCTAATGCATGCTTCACCTGTGGCGTTACCAATGTCATAGACATCCTTGGTACAATAATCGGCATTTTCATATCCAGATGATGGAACGCCTCTTTCAAGACTGCCCAATAAGCAATTTCTCCAGGTCCTCCTACGAATGCAAGTACCGGGAAGACCATGTCCTGCATCAGCGGTCTTGTCGCGACATTATTGCTCAATAGCCAAGGTTCTTCTTTAGCGATTCTGAGCATCTCGGCTGTTGAAAACCGGAGACCAGAGCTGTCATTGACGAAAAAACCATCTTTTCTTGAAAGAAGAACTCGACCTGTGTCATGAATATAGAAGAGATTCGCCGCTTCCATCTCAGCACCAATTGGAGAACCAAACCCTTTTTCTACAAATAACTCTTCTTTGTTTGAAATAACTTCAGCAAGCTGCTCAGATTCTTCAATTAGTCGAACAAAATAAGGTTTTTCGAGCTCCCGTAACTGTTTAGAGGCCGAATCGATGAACAATAGACCTTCTTCTTTGAAAAGACCATTCATTAACTTAACAAAAAACTGTGTAAACGACTCTTCCTGCTCAACCGCACCAAGAACTTCATCCAACAAGTCTTTTGTATATGCCGTTTCACCAAACTTACCAAAAACGTCCTTCACTAACGACGCCATCATTTGTTTGTCATATTTGGCATCGGAGGCCATCAGCTTCAGTACGAAATTTCCACGGTATTGATGTTTCGCCCCACGGCCTTCTATTTCCGTATAGACGTGATTAATTTCATTCAAGTCATGATCCTCACCTGCGACCCAAAACACTGGAACAACAGGTACACCAAGTTGCTCCCTTTGCCTTTTCGCAAGCAGGATAACAGATATCGCTTTATGAACAGAGTATAAGGGTCCCGTTAAAATACCTGCTTGCTGTCCTCCAACTACGACAACTGCATTTTCCGCAAGTTCTTCAATATGCGTATTAGCATTCGCTGATATTCCAAAGGGCTCCATGAATGAACGGATTGTTTCTGCAAGCTGACGCCTTTCAAACGTTCGACCTGCAAGTTCCTTGAGCCTATCGGGATAAGAGCTTTCTTCATTTCCATAATCAAAAAAAGTATGTAAAAATTCTTTATCGTTATTATACGATTGCATCACTTTATTCTTTTCTTGTAATGCTAATGATTCTAATTCCATTATTCATGCCCCTTTGTAACTATCGGTTTGAACAGAGTATAACATTTCAAGCTACAGGATTGAAAAATATACGCCTACACAATAAACACCGATACCTATCTTACATACTCTACGATTTTCATTACCAACCCAGTAATTAGAAGAATGACATAGGCGGCCAATAAAACGAGAAAGTAAAATCGCCATGTTTTCCGCAAGAGCCGGGCAATTTGGAATTCCTTCGCTTTGCTGCGTTCAATGAAGGCGTAAACAATCGCAATGATGATCGCAATCCCCATTATGTAAACCCATATTCCTTGTCCGAATACCACCTGTGACACGACATAGACCGCTAGAAATAGCAACGGAGTCGTGACGTCTGCCGCAAGCCCGAGGATGGATGCCGGAGCTTTACCCATCTTCCGCATAACAACCATGAAGGTAATCGTAAATATGAACGGAAACAAAATGATCATTCCTAGAAACGCAACAATCACTTCATTCATCGCTTTGCCCCTTCCCACTCAATAGCAAACAACATCTGTTCGTATGTTGCAAGAATTGGCAATGACTTGTTACGTCCATTCGCTTTTCGGATAACAGCAGTGACAATCGTCTCGATTTCCATCGGCCGGCCAGCTAAACGATCCACTAGCATCGAGGAGCGATTGCGTGCGGTTTTTCTGCAGACATCCGCTACGTCGTCGCATGTGAGAATCAACCGCATTTCCGGAAACGCACCTAGCAACTCTCCGTACAATGCATTGAAAAGTGTAAGGCAATAATCGTTTGTCAGTAACTCTCCATTCTCCACCTTGAGAATGGCTGTCAATGGGTTGATCATGCAATTAATCAAAACTTTTCGCAGAAGGATCTGTTCCGCATCTGATTGACGCCTTACTGGAAATTTGTCCGAACACGCCTGACCAATTAAATCGAATAGGCTGTCGTCACCATGGGCAGTTGCGATTGTTACCATTCCAACCCCATTATGAGAGACAGTACGGTCATCTTCCCGGCGGGCCCCATGCTCGACAGTCGCAAATGCAACATGCGGAAATTCACTATTTATCACCAATTCCAAATGCCCGATACCATTCTGAACGAACAGGACAGGATTGGTTATATGTTTTTCCTGCATTTCTGAAAGGAGGTCACGGAGACCTGCATATTTGACCGCCACAACCCAAAGCGCTGTAGCCGATAGATTTCGGATATCCGACGTCGCATGCACACGCAATACGTCTGTCGTATTGTCTTGATTAATGCGCTGAATTCCTTCTGTTCGAATTAGTTCAGCTTGCTCTTCTCTTCTTACGTAGAAAGTCACATCCATTCCAGCTTCCGACAAAAATGATCCAAGCAGAAGTCCAATTGAACCTGCACCTGCAATTATTACCTCCAACCGTTACTCCTCCTTCCAAATGAAAAGGTCCACCTGAATGCCAGTGGACCCTTTTTTGTTCTTTGTTTGATTATACAGGATAAACTGGATGTTTTCTTGGTGGTTGCGGAACATCTTTTGTACTGTAGAAACGGTATCTATCCGCAAGCACGCCTCTTAAGCTTGACGGTGCTACAATTTCATCAATAATCAGTTCAGATGCCATTTTATAAATATCGATTTCCTCTTTGTATTCCTTATGTTTCTCCAGAACGAATGCAATACGCTCTTTTGGATCCTCAATCGCTTCGATTTTATTCGAATAGACCGCATTTACCGCCGCTTCAGGTCCCATAACCGCAATTTGAGCAGTTGGTAACGCGATACAGACATCTGGTTCAAACGCCGGACCTGCCATGGCGTACAGCCCAGCTCCATAAGCTTTACGGACAATAACTGAGATTTTCGGCACAGTTGCTGAACTCATCGCCATAATTAATTTAGCACCGTGGCGAATAATTCCTGCCCGCTCAACTTTCGTTCCAATCATAAAGCCTGGAACGTCGGCAAGGAATAGCAAAGGAATAGAGAATGCATCACAAAGGTTAATGAATTTCGTTGCTTTGTCTGCAGAATCCACAAACAAAACTCCGCCTTTTACTTTTGGTTGGTTGGCAATGATACCAACCGGTTGTCCTTCGATTCTAGCTAAACCAGTAATAATTTCGCCAGCAAATAATTTCTTAACGTCAAAGAAGCTACCTTCATCAATTAAAGCATCAATCGCTTCGTACATATCAAATGGCGCGTTTTGGTTTTCCGGAATGATTGCTTCAAGCGTCCGGCCAACTTTCGCCTCCACCGTTTCACTTACAGTAGGTTTTTCTGTAAAGTTTGCAGGGAAAAATGCAAGATAACGACGCGCTTCCGCAATCGCTTCTTCCTCATTCGCCGCAAGTACATCGCCGCAACCACTCACTGAACAATGCATGCGAGCGCCGCCCATTTCTTCCAATGTTACTTTTTCACCGATTACTTTTTCGGCCATGCGCGGTGACCCTAAATACATCGACGCATTGCCCTCTACCATAATAACGATATCGCAAAATGCGGGTATGTACGCACCACCTGCAGCGGAAGGACCGAATAGAACACAAATTTGCGGGATGAAACCCGATAACCTCACTTGGTTGTGGAATATGTTCCCTGCACCGCGACGGTTCGGGAACATATCAAGCTGATCTGTAATACGAGCTCCCGCTGAATCGACAAGATATAGCATTGGTACACGATTCTTCTCAGCAATTTCCTGGATACGAATAATCTTCTCAACCGTACGGGCTCCCCACGACCCTGCCTTTACCGTTGAATCATTCGCCATCACACAAACCGTCTGGCCGTTCACTTTCCCCATCGCGGTAACGACACCATCCGCCGGTAAATCCCCTGCTTCACAATTGGCAAACCTACCGTCTTCTGTATATTCCCCGTCATCGAAAAGAAGCTCCAATCGATCACGGACGAAAAGTTTGTTCTGTTCTTTCAACTTTTCATGGTATTTTGGATGTCCTCCCGCAAAAACCTCTTGCAGTTTCGCTTCAAGTTTTTCATTGTAAGCCGTCTGTTGTGTTATTTTAGTCATTTAAAAAACCCCTTTCGTTAAACATCTCCACGCATTTCCCTTATATCTAGCTCCAGGTGCCTTGCGCTTTTCTATGCTTCGATTGTAGCCAGAATGTCTTCTTCGTTAACGAAATCGCCGACTTGTACATTAATCGTTGCTACTTTTCCAGCCGTTTCCGCTTCAATAGGAATTTCCATTTTCATCGATTCGAGTACAATGATAACTTGTCCCGCTGTTACTTCTTCCCCTACCGCTGCGTTCACTGTAAATACTGTACCTGCCATCGATGCTTTTAATGCTGTCATTTTATTGTTTCCTCCTTTTGTTTTGCGCTCCAAGTTGTTAGAACTGATGTCGAATAGTCGCCTGTAAGGAATTCCTCAGATCTTAGGAAGTTATTAAAGAACGGTATATTTGTTTTCAAACCTTCAATTTTCACTTTCGAAAGGAAGTCTTCCGATTTCTGAATGGCTTCTTCCCGTGTTGTTGCATGGACGATTACTTTTGAAATAAGTGGATCATAGAAAGGCGTTACTTTTCCGCCCTCGACATACCCTGAGTCAATACGGATTCCCGTAGTATCTCCCCAATCCAACTTCTGTATGGTTCCTGGTGACGGCATGAATTTTATCGGATCTTCCGCATAAATACGAAATTCGATGGCATGACCCGTCGATTTAATGTTCGTTTGATCAATCACCGGAAGCTCATTACCTTTTGCAATTTCAAGCTGCCACTGGACAAGGTCAAATCCAGTCACTTCTTCTGTCAACGGATGTTCGACTTGAAGTCTCGTATTCATCTCCAAAAAGTAGTGTTCATTATTTTCATCGACAATGAATTCAACTGTTCCTGCATTTTTATAAGAAACCGCTTTCGCTGCATCGACTGCCGCTTTATAAAGACGCTGACGTGCTTCTTCCGGTAAATGCGGTGAAGGTGATTCCTCGATCACTTTTTGGTTGCGCCGTTGGACTGAACAATTACGTTCAAACAAATGGACAACATTTCCGAAATTGTCTCCGAAAATCTGCACCTCGATATGGCGTGCATTCGCTACGAATTTTTCCAAGTAAACAACATCATCTCCAAAATACGCTTTCGCACGAGTCTTTACGGATTGAAAATGTTGACTGAGCGCTTGCTCATCTTCGCAACGAACCATACCAATTCCGCCACCACCAGCACTCGCTTTTAGCATAATCGGATAACCAATTTCAGCTGCTGCACGCACGGCATCTTCCAAAGAAGCAATTCCTTCATCAGTTCCAGGCACGACCGGCACCCCTGCCGCTTTCATCGTTACACGTGAACCGATTTTGTCACCCATTTTATCAATTGTGTCTGCATCAGGTCCGATGAATTGGATTCCCGCAGCTTGTACTTTACGTACAAATTCCGCATTTTCTGATAGAAGCCCGTACCCCGGATGAATACCATCCACTCCGGCACGTACCGCAATTCCGATTATATCGTCCGCTTTTAAATAGGATTGTTGAACTTGTGCAGGTCCTAGCAAGAACGCCTCGTCCGCTTCTTTCACAAACGGCATGTCTGCGTCCGCTTCCGAATAGACAGCGACAGTGGCAATACCAAGGCGTTTACAAGTCTTTATGATTCTAAGTGCGATTTCCCCACGATTCGCAATCAGTATTTTATCCATATTAATCCCCCAAACAATTTGATGTGTATTTCTCCATCCCTCTCTAGTTTATACGATGAATGAAAGCGATTTCAACCTTTGTCTGAAAAAAACATCTTTTCATGCCATTTCGACTAGTCAAAAGTCGTTTATTAATACCACATAAAAACCGCCGCACATGCATAGGACATGTACAGCGGTTTGTGCAACATTTTATTTTTTCGATAAAAACTGCGCCACTGCTTCATGATGTGCATCACTTCCCCAAAGAATTGAGCATTGACGTGATTCTTCAATCATTCGGTCACGAATAAAATCAGCCGTCCATTTCCGGATTGCAATCGTTTTATACGCCCGATGGACAGTCGGATGATGAGCAGACATTTTAGCAAGAAACCGTTGAAGTCCTTCTTCAGCAGTACCCTCATAAATTTCAGTTGCCCAACCCATTTCAAGCATTTGATCAGCCGTATGCACCTCGGCTTCAGAAAGTAGGCGTAACACTCGGTCATGCTTGCCATCTTTCTCAAACAGCAGCGTAGCACCGCCCCACCCCGTGGTAATAGCAAGTGTCCCTTGAATGAAACCAGCCTTCGCAGTGGATGACATGACCCTGTAATCGCAAGCAGTAGCAATTTCACAACCACCTCCTACAGCAACACCATTGACGACCGCAATGACAGGCATCGGCAGTGTGGCAACCCTGTATAATAGGCCAGCCATTTTGCTTAGCATTGGATAGGCTTCATCGGCCGTACGTAAGGAATGAAATTCAGATAAATCTCCACCCGAACAAAATGCCCGATCTCCCGCACCCGTAATGACGGCATATGCGACGTCTTCATTATTTTCGATGCGATTTAGAAATTGTTCGAGGCCGTCCATAACAGCAGAGTTGATGGCATTGCGCATTTCAGGACGATTGATTGTAAATGTAGCAATTCCATTTTCGATAACTATAGTGTAAGACATGTCAATTCCCCCATTGTAAATATTAAGTTGAAATAAAGATTCCCTTAAAACCCGATTCGGCTACCCCTTTTAATGCGCCTACTCTCAGTTTGTACATGTATCCAAACACCACACCCCGGTATTAGAAAAAATAGGTATAGAAAAAAGGCCACCGTGAGCCATGGTCTCACGGTAGCCTTCATAGGCAAATCTTACTTATTCGCCTACGACTTCTTTTCCTTTGTAATGACCGCATGATTTACAAATGCGGTGAGCCAATTTGATTTCGCCACAGTTAGTACAAGTAGTCATTCCCGGTACTTGCAATTTATAATGCGTACGGCGCTTGTTTTTAACTGTTTTGGATGTTCTTCTTTTTGGTACAGCCATCTGGGGCACCTCCTTACGTTCGCCTATTCGTCCTTGGATTCAAAGAACTTTGCCAAATCGGCAAGTCTAGGATCCACTTTCGTTTCTAGTTCCTTTCGGAGCCTGGCATTGTACACCTCATCAGTCGCATATGACCAGCCTTTTCCTTCTGCCTCTTGCATATCTTTGGCACTTTAACCATAAATTTTAAGCGGCACT
>CAZWAW010000057.1:0-18990 GCA_964632025.1 uncultured Sporosarcina sp. | reverse complement strand
ATTATATTCACGTCATTACTTGGTATATTATTCAAACTTGTACTAAATATACCGCTTATCAAAATGTTTGAAACGAATGGTGCTATTTTAGCGACTTCAATTGGCTATACAGTTGCAGTCGGCATAAATTTAGCCATCATTACAAAAGTCCTTCACTACAGGTCGCGGATGGTATTCAGAAGACTGATTCTCATTGGTATCTTAAATGCCATCATGTTTTTAGTCGTTACATTTACATTGAAAGGACTGACAGCAATCAGTCCTGTTGACGGAAAAATGCAGTCTATCTTGTACATTTTGATATGTGCTGCAGTAGGCGCTGTTATTTACGGGTATCTATCACTTAAAACGGGCCTCGCACAGAAATTATTCGGAGAGCGATTGACTAGATTCACCAAGAAATTAGGCTTTTTAGGAGGAAAATAATGCGTTTAGATAAATTGTTGTCGAACATGGGATACGGTACTCGGAAAGAAGTTAAGAAATTGATGAAAAAAGGTGCTGTCCGGGTTAATGCAGAGCCGGTGAAAGATGCCGCTTTTCATGTCGATACAGTGAAGGATGAAGTAACCATACTTGGTGAAAAAGTCATCTATAAAGAATTTATGTACCTGATGATGAACAAGCCACAGGAGGTATTATCTGCAACTGAAGATAAAAGGGATCAGACCGTTATTGATTTATTAGACGCAGAATATAACATTTTTGAAATGTTTCCTGTTGGAAGGTTGGATAAAGATACAGAAGGTTTTCTGTTACTAACGAATGATGGAAAGCTTGCGCATAACTTATTGTCGCCTAAAAAAGGGGTGCCGAAAACGTATTATGCTCATATTGAAGGAATTGTTACAGAGGAGGATACCAAGCGGTTTTCAGAGGGCGTTATTTTGGATGATGGCTATGAGACTAAGCCAGGTCAGTTGCGCATTTTGAAATCAGCCGACATTTCTGAAATTGAGTTGACAATTACAGAAGGGAAATATCATCAAGTCAAACGAATGTTTGAAGCCGTTGGTAAGCAAGTTATTTATTTAAAACGTTTATCAATGGGGCCCTTATCTTTGGATGAAAGTCTAGCGCTTGGGTCATACCGGGAATTGACGGAAGAGGAATTACAGCAACTAATGCAGATTTCTGAAAAATAAAAAGGGCTGAGCCGTTTAATACGGTTCAGCTCTTTATTGTTGTCTAGGCGTTTGCGCTTTTGTTATATCCAGGCTCCAAGCGCCAGCCTCAAAGGCTGCAGGAAGCAGATCTGAGAGCTGGCGCTTGTCACTTTTCTAGGTTATGTGCGGTCATGAAGATAATTTCACTTTTTTTGCTGTCGTCGTCCATTTACCGCGTACCGGGCTCATAATCAGCTCGTTGTATTCTAGGACGTTTAAGTCCCTTTGTACCGTACGGTGAGTGATGCCAAATTCTTCGACCAGGTTTTCGGTAGTTACAGTACCATTATCAAGGATATAAAAGTAGATATCCTTGATGCGTGTAAGCATACGATCAGTTGCAGGTTTCAAGTGTGGAATCACCCCTTCATCTTCATTTTCCAAAAAATTGGTCATGAGACTTATGAATGTTGCCTAAAGCACGTTGAAATTATCCCTGACGACGCACATCCTTTCGAAAAAGTTGAAAAGTCAGATTAAATCTTCTGACAATACTAGTATAACGTATTTTCATGAAGATTGCATGAATTTTTTGTAAAGAGTCTGTAAAAGGGGATTCCTCTTTATTTTCTTGGGCGAACGTGTGAAAATAGACTTATTGTGAAAGGAGGTGCCTTGAATGTCTAATTGGGAAAATGAAGCTTTGAAAAGGCGAGAATTTCTACTAGCTGATTTACAAAGTTTAATCGCCATCCCTTCTGTACTTGATGAAAGTGCAGCTACTGAAGAGTTGCCATTCGGACCAGAACCAAAACGTGCGCTCGACTGGCTGTTGGAAGAAGGTCGCAAAGCGGGAATGCTTGTGAAAAATGTAGACAATATGGCCGGGCATATTGAGATGGGCGAAGGGGACGAACTCATTGGGATCCTTTGCCACGTCGATGTTGTACCAGCGGGAAGTAATTGGACATATGAGCCGTTTGGCGGCGCTGTCGCTGACGGCAAGCTGTTTGGTCGCGGTGCTATTGACGATAAAGGACCGACTATAGCTGCATGGCATGCCATGAAAATGGTCAGGGATTCAGGTATCACAATGAACAAACGGGTGCGGCTCATTATTGGAACAGACGAAGAAAGTGGTTTTCGTTGTGTGAATCGCTATTTTGAAAAAGAAGAAATGCCGGCTATTGGATTTGCACCAGATGCTGACTTCCCAATTATTAACGCTGAAAAAGGAATTGCTTCTATCCTATTTAAGCAAAAGGAAGTAATAGCAGATGGACAACTTCTGCTATTCAAGTCAGGAAATCGGTTAAATATGGTACCGGATTATGCAGAGGCACACCTGGCTGAGGAAGTTGAATTCAACAATGAACAGTTCGTTACGTTTTTGAATATTCACGACGTGACAGGGGGAGTTTCCATTGATGGACGTAATACCGTCATCAGTTTGAATGGGAAATCAGCACACGCGATGGAACCAGCTAATGGTGTCAATGCCGCTGTACTTTTGGCTTCTTTCTTGAATCGTATTTTAAAAGAAGGTCCTTCAAAGGACTTTACACAATTCATGTTTGATGCATTTGCTAATGAATCACGAGGACTCTTCTTGGGTTTGGCGTTCAATGATGAAATGTCAGGCGATACGACACTGAATGCGGGTATCGTGACTTACAATCCCGAAAGCGGTGGGGAAATTAACGTTAGTCTGCGTTATTCAGTCAGCTATCTATTTGAAGAGAAAATGACGACATGTATGAAACGGTTAACGGAAACACCTTTTTTGGTCGATATCGGATCGAACTCGGCACCACATCATGTGGATGCAAACGACCCCCTTATTCGGACGTTGCAAGAAGTGTATACTGATCATACTGGAGAACATGCAGAACTATTGGCAATCGGGGGAGGCACGTATGCACGTGTCCTTGAAAAAGGGGTTGCTTTTGGTATGCTATTTCCTGGTAGGGAAGACGTAGCTCATCAGGCAGATGAGTATGTTTATATAGATGATTTAGTGAAGGCGACTGGGATCTATGCAGATGCAATCAGTCGACTCGTATCTGAAAGAACGGAAGGGGAATAAGGATGACAATGTATTTTATAGATGGGCAGTTTACAGAACGTGATGGATTAGCTATTTCGATTGATGATCGCGGTTATTATTTTGGTGATGGCGTGTATGAAGTAATTAAAGTATATGGTGGGGAATTATATACTGCGGAAGAACATATAGATCGTTTATTTCAAAGCGCTACGAAGATTAAGATGACAATTCCCTATGCTGAAGTGCAATTGATGGAGATTGCCCGTGAATTAGTGGCGAAAAATAATATATTGGTTGGACATGTCTATATCCAAGTGACACGCGGATCTGCACCAAGGGTTCACCAATTCCCTAATCCGGCAGTACCGGCAGTTGTGACTGCGTATGCGGTTAATAATCCTAGACCTATAGCAAGTATAGAAAACGGAGTCGGAGTAAAGTCAGTGGAAGATGTTCGCTGGCTGCGTTGTGATATTAAAAGTCTTAACTTGCTCGGCAATGTTCTCGCTAAACAAGAGGCACATGAGGCGGGCTGTATGGAGGCATTGCTTCACCGTGACGGTGTAATCACAGAGGGTTCCTCGTCGAATATGTTTGGGGTGAAGGATGGAATAGTCTATACTCATCCTGTGACAAATCTAATTTTAAATGGGATTACGCGTCAAGTTATACTAGGACTATGTGAAGAACAAGGAATTTCTGTCATTGAGAAATCCTTTACACTGGATGAAGCTTTTGAAATGGATGAATTCTTCTTAACATCAACAACATCTGAAGTGACGCCAATTATTTCAATCGATGGACGTCCTGTAGGTTCTGGAATACTAGGACCTTTGACAATGAAGTTACAAAAAGCTTTCAACTTGCAAATCCCGTCTTTTATAGCAGGTGAATAATGATGTTCAGTATGTGATCGGAGTGAATGGACATGGCGCAACTTGTTAAACTGCTTGACTATGTCTCCCGTTACGAACAAGATCTTACGCGTTACCCTTCGCAGTATATCCGTCTAAAAAGGTATCAATGGGAACGTATGAAGACCCAGTGGGAAAGTGGAGCGGATTTATCAGAATGGCAACAGGAGAATAAAGAGGTAGAACAACCGGAAGAGAGCAAATGGTTTTCTCCTCTACTCCGGGTCTTCGGCCAACGTAAAGATTTTGAGGTAGAGCAAAATCACGAAATTAGCGAAGATGAAAAAGGTGATGAAGAAGAGAGTTTTGGATTTAGCCCAAATCTGATTCATAATCCCTCGAGTCTCGAGCACTTAAGAAGACTTTATTTGGAACAACTTTTTCATTTTCAAATTAAGTGGGCAAGTTCAACGTTAATGGACAAGTCAAGGGTGGATTCGCGTTTTTTCCGAGATTCACTTTTACGAAGTTTCGCTCAGAAATTACCGGATAATTATTTGTTGTTCTATTATCCGATTTTGCTACTGAAGAAAGCACCTGTGGAACTAGACATTATTATTGTGACGCCTGTTGAATGCATGTGTATTACAGTGCTTGAGAAAGAGGATGTTGCAGCGTTTAGTGGGAGCGGGGACAGATTTTGGTTAAAGAAGCTTGGAGAACAAGAAACAAAACTTCTTAGCCCGCTTATAGCATTGGACAGAACTGAAAAGATTGTTTCGAGTATATTGAAAGCACGAGGAATCGATTTTCCTATACGTAAATATTTGATTTCACGTAACGGGTATATCGATCACCCAGGTTCGGCATTCGATGTTGATATTATTGATAGACGGTCATATGATGATTGGTTTTCTGGACTTCAGAAATTGCCGGTTCCCATGAAATCTACACAATTTAAAGCAGGCCAGGCAATACTTGACATGGGGCAAACCACGTCAATAAGCAGATTTTTTGGCGATGAAGAACAACCAGAAGAAGAGCAATAACCTATAAATAGAAAAGAGTGTATACAATGCGACTTCGTAATAAACCATGGGCCAGGGACTACATGGCAGAACACCCAGATATCCTATTAGCAGAACCAGAAAAAATGATGAATGGTTGGCATACGCTTTTTGGTAATGACAATCCAATACACATTGAAGTTGGATCAGGTATGGGCCAATTTATCATCGGCATGGCAATTGCCAACCCAGATGTGAATTATATTGGCATAGAGCATTTTGACAATGTTATCGTATCGGCGCTTGAAAAGGCTGTTGAAGCAGACAAGCCATCAAATTTACGACTATTTCGTGCAAATGGAATGGACCTTGCAAAGATCTTCCACAAAGGGGAGATAGATAGAGTGTATTTGAATTTTTCTGATCCGTGGCCGAAAACAAGAAATGCGAAAAGAAGATTAACACATGAAACGTTTTTAAAACTTTATGAAGAAGTACTTGCAGAAGGTGGAGAAATTCACTTCAAAACAGATAATCGTCTGTTGTTCGAATACTCACTCGTCTCTATGTCTGCGTACGGTATGAAGCTAGGTTTTGTATCGCTTGATTTGCATGCAGAAATGCCGGAAGATAATATTATGACAGAATATGAAGAGAAATTTTCAGCAAAAGGACATCCGATATACAGACTTGAATCTAAATTCACTACTAAATAATTGAAGTAAACAAGGGAATGGGAGGATGTTTCTGTGGATACATATACATTTCATGATATGACGTTAACGTGGCTGGATGGTAGCGGCAATTTTTTAGACGGCGGCACAATGTTCGGGGTCGTTCCAAAAGCGCTTTGGTCAAGGCGTTATGAAGCGGATGAACAAAATCGTATCAAAATGAGAAACGATCCGATTCTCATTCAGTATAAAGGGAAAAATATATTGATTGACACGGGGCATGGAAAAGGGAAACTCAGTGAGAAAATGATGAGAAATCTTGGTATAGTTGAAGAAGCGAAGGTTGAGGGGAGCCTTGCTGAACTCAGTCTGTCACCAGCTGACATCGATATTATTCTTATGACCCACATGCATAATGACCATGCAGCGGGTTTAACGGAATGGCGTGAAGGGAATCTTGTTTCTGTTTTCCCGAATGCCAAAATCTACGTTTCACAAATCGAATGGGATGAAATGCGTAATCCGAATATCCGTTCTAGAAATACATATTTAAAAGAGAACTGGGAGCCTGTTGAGCAGCAGGTGAAAACATTCGAGGGAAGCATTACTATCATGCCAGGAATCGAAATGATTCATACAGGCGGTCATAGCGATGGTCATAGTGTTATTAAACTGACACAACATGGCGAGACGATTCTTCATATGGCTGACATTATGCCTACACAAGCACACAGTAATCCGTTGTGGGTTCTGGCTTTTGATGATTACCCGATGACGTCAATTTTTGCTAAAGAAAAGTTGATGAAAGAGGCACTTGCAGGTGGATATAGATTCACATTTTATCATGATGCATATTATCGACTTGTAAAATGGGATGCTAGCGGAAAAGAAATCATCGAATCTGTTAAAGTGTCTATATAGCATAAAACCGTCACACTACCGGGGGAATCCGGAAATGTGACGGTTTTTTAATTAAGCTTTTATGAGTTCAACGACTGTACCCGTTTTTGCATCTGCTGCAAATTCGAATTGTTCCAGTTCGCCTTCTTTAATACGTGATATGCCACCTCGGTAAACGTCCATTGTAATGACGTTGTTCTTGAAGGGCTCAGTTTTCATGACGATCCATGAACCATCTATCGGACCTTCATTTTTAAAAGCATCTTTAATTGTGTTTAAAACAGAGTCTGCCGAAACGTTCTGATTTACTCGGTCAATTGTTTCGCTGACAACAATACCAGCCGCAACGCCTGTTAATACACCTGCTAGGAAATCTGTCAATTTCATTCTCATTGCCCCCTATATCGGTATTTCAAACAGTGTACCACAATTTTACTTAGCTTTGCGAAGCTAGTCTATTGAAATGATAATTCGTATTCCGAATTAAATGATGGAAAGTTTCTGAATAATCGACTACACTATTTACAGTAGGTACATACATAAAAAGTGGGAGGAACTAGTTAATGCAAAAAGATACACTTGAAATGTTTAGGACTTTGACAGAACTTCCGGGTGCGCCGGGTAATGAACACGCGGTACGTAGATATATGCGTGGAGAACTTGGAAAGTATTCTGATGAATTGATCCAAGATAACCTCGGTGGTATTTTTGGCGTTAGAAAAGGGCCTGAAGATGGCCCGCGTATAATGGTTGCGGGTCATATGGATGAAGTTGGATTTATGGTTAGTCAAATTACGGATAACGGAATGATTCGTTTCCAGCCACTTGGAGGATGGTGGAGCCAAGTACTACTAGCGCAGCGCGTTGAAATTATTACGGATAGCGGTCCAATTATCGGTGTCATTGGTTCGATTCCACCACATCTGCTAAGCGATGGAGTACGCAATAAACCAATGGATATAAAAAACATGCTTATCGATATTGGTGCAGACGATAAAGAAGATGCGAAGAAAATCGGCATTCGTCCGGGTCAGCAAATTGTTCCAGTTAGCCCGTTCACTCCAATGGCGAATAACAAGAAAATCCTTGCCAAAGCTTGGGATAATCGCTATGGTTGCGGACTGGCAATTGAATTATTAAAAGAAGTGCATGGTGAAACACTGCCGAATAACTTGTACTCTGGGGCAAATGTTCTAGAGGAAGTCGGACTTCGTGGTGCTGCGGCAGCTGCAACGATGATTAATCCGGATCTGTTCTTTGCACTCGATGCAAGTCCTGCAAATGATGCAACAGGAGACAAAAATGAGTTCGGGCAACTTGGAAAAGGTACATTACTCCGGATTTTTGACCGTTCGATGATAACTCACCGCGGTATGCGCGAATTTATCCTTGATATGGCAGAGACACATAATATTCCCTATCAGTACTTCATCTCACAGGGCGGGACGGATGCAGGACGGGTCCATACGTCGAATGAAGGCGTTCCGAGTGCCGTCATTGGTATTTGTTCACGATACATCCATACATCGGGATCTATCATCCACACAGATGACTATGCAGCAGCGAAGGAGCTTCTTGTGAAACTTGTTAAGGCATGTGATAAGACAACGGTAGAAACGATTAAAAGTAACGTATAATCTGAAATCCGTCCTTACGCTGTTAGATGGCGTAGAGGACGGTTTTCTATTTGGATAGATGGAGGGAATACGAATGGAATTTATAATAGGATCTACGAACCCTGCAAAAGTGAAAGCGGTCAAGGAAGTTTTGGTAATTCATTTTCCGCAGGCACTTCTTGCTGAGTGCGAAGTAGGCTCAGGTGTTTCAGACCAACCTTTTGGTGATGATGAAACTAGGCTTGGTGCTATTAATCGTGCATTACGCGCAGCAGGGACTAAAGCGGGCGCAATCGGAATAGGACTGGAAGGTGGAGTCCGGATTCTTGAGGGACAGATGTATCTCTGTAACTGGGGTGCGTTAACACTTCCTGATGGTACGCGATTTACAGCGGGAGGCGCACAGATTCCATTACCCAAAGAAATTGCAGATGAGTTGATGGCGGGGAAAGAACTGGGACCAGTTGTTGATATATATTTCAAATCGAGTGGAATTCGGATGAAAGAAGGAGCAATCGGTATGCTGACTGCGAACGCGGTGAAACGTGATGAGCTATTCGTCCATATTTTAAAGCTTTTGATAGGGCAATATAAATACCACTTGCAATCCCAGTGAATTCGAAACATCTTGATACTATACTTGGTTGTAACAGGTTGCAACGTGTTTTGGTTGTAACAGGTTGCAACGTGTTTTGGTTGCAACTAATCCATAACAACATTAAAATGATAACTAGTGTTTAAATTAATGATTGGGGGAAATCGAATGTTCCGAAAATGGAAATTCATATTCCTGTTGACGATATCTGTATTGGCGCTTGTAGCATGTGGAAAATCGCTTGACGAAAAGGCAACCTCAGGAGTCGAAGCGGCGAGAGAAGCATTTCATTCGAACGATAAAAATCGAACTGAAGAAATTGATGGCATTAAACTGTATCTGCCTGCCGGATTTAAGATGGATGATAAGTCAGATGCACAAAATATCGTCTTTACAAAAAACGAAGAACCATTCATCCTTTTTGTCAATCCCAATGAAAAAAGTGACAGTAAATTGTTTTATGATTTGCTTCTTACTGATAAAAGTAAAGAAATTGTCGAGCAAGCAACATTTACGGAAGAAGGCACATTCGGTTTTGCAGCAGTAGTCAAAAGCGGCAATGACGATGTTGAGCTTATTACGAGTGTTGGTGGATCAAAAATGACGACAATGACGAAAAAAGGAAATATCGAAGAAAACCTAGCAAGAATGATGGAAATCGTGCGTTCTATTAATCAAGAGTAGAGGCACTTTTCTTATGAATGGAGGGAATGAGTAGATGAATTCTGCGCAGCTTGTTGAAATTTTAAAAGAGCATCTTCCATCTGAACATTTCAAGTGGCGGTTTGACCGGAAAACGGATAAGGTTCGTCTTGAGCACTCAGTTCTAAAAAAAGGGATGGATATTTCGCTTCCGGAAATTCTTGTGAAATATGAACAGAAAAAAGAGGCAGCAATAAAAGAAATCGTTTATACAATCGGTGAGACGTTTAAAGCAATGGAAAAAGAACAATCGGTAGGATTCTCTGATAGTACGATTATTTATCCTGTAATCAGGTCTTCATCATTTCCGAAAGAATCTGCAGTAGGACACCGTTTTCTTATGAAAGAACATACGGCTGAAACGTGTATCTATTATGCACTTGACCTTGGAACGACGTACCGGTTAATTGATGAAAGTATGCTGGAGTCCCTTGATATGTCTGAAACGGAGATAACAGAGTCTGCGTTATTCCGAGTAAGGGCATTACCGACTGCGATGAAGAAGGATGAAGTCTCTGGTAATATCTATTACTTTATCAATAATAACGATGGGTATGATGCTAGCAGAATATTGAACAGTGCATTCCTGAAAGAAATGGAAGCGAAAATTGAAGGTCATATGACTGTTTCTGTCCCACACCAAGATGTACTAATTATTGGTGATATCCGCAACGATACAGGGTACGATGTACTTGCGCAAATGGCTATGCACTTCTTTACAACTGGCACTGTACCGGTTACATCTTTGTCATTCATCTATGAAGATGGCAAACTTGAACCAATTTTCATCATGGCTAAAAATCGTTTGGCAAGAAGGGAAGGAAAGAAAAAATGAACATATTTTATAACTTAAATGGTGTTGGAGATGTATTGCTTGTGCAGCTTGCACTTACAAGTCCGGAAGCTATTGTAACGAAATCACAGGGGGATGTTACGTTAATCCATGACGAGGTTACGGGAGAATTAACTGCATTTAATCTATTCAATGCATCATCTTATATGAAAAATGAAGCGGTCGGAGAAGTTGAGTTGACTGAAGCTGTGGCAAGTCAATTGCAAGACGCACTTCTGAAGAATGGCGTAGAGATTAAACTTGATGTAGATTTCACACCAAAGTTTGTTGTAGGACATATTTTGACAAAAGAAAAGCATCCAAACGCTGATAAGTTAAGTGTTTGCACGGTAGATGTTGGCAGTGAAACAGTTCAAATTGTCTGCGGTGCACCGAATGTGGATACAGGACAGAAAGTTGTGGTCGCGAAAGTTGGAGCTGTTATGCCATCTGGAATGATCATCCGTGATGCAGAACTACGTGGAGTTCCATCGGCGGGAATGATCTGCTCAGCTAAAGAACTTGGGTTGCCTGACGCACCCGAAGAAAAAGGGATTTTAGTGCTAGATAACAATGCTGTTGCTGGTGAAATTTTCAATAAATAAGAGTACAAAGAACGTACCGGGATGGTACGTTCTTTTGTTTTCGTAATTTGATTTGATTTAGTCGTGTCAGTACTGTTAAAATAGAGTGATTGACATGGAAAGAGTGATAGTCTTGAGTTGGTTTAAAATAATAGTAGACCGGTTATTTGGACCGGATGAAGACAATAATAAAGTGGAACCAGAATATGAAGAAACAGAAAATGAAATTGACGACTCATTAAATAAAATTGAAACAAAGAACAGTACATCATTTCGTTTTCCGATTATCTCGGATGCAGAAATATATGGTTGGGATGATGAATCTGTTACTGAAGCTGATTATCCAAAAACCACGTCTGAAAATGAATATGCGGACGATAATTATGAAACGAAACCGCTTTCTGAAAATGCTAAATGGCCAAGTGATAACAGAACAGTCAATATCTTTAGGGCTGAATCTTTACTGAAATATGGCGTAGAAGCCAAAGAGAAAAGAAGCTCTTTTTCCTCTACAAAAAAGGTTCTTCGGGAGGAACTTCCACCGAAAGTGAATGTGACGGTACAAAAACGTTCCAGTAAACCATTTACACCGACCGCAGTACCTTCGCCAGTTCATGGATTT
Source organism: uncultured Sporosarcina sp. (assembly GCA_964632025.1). Classification (GTDB taxonomy): domain Bacteria; phylum Bacillota; class Bacilli; order Bacillales_A; family Planococcaceae; genus Sporosarcina. Next base: position 7,451 of record CAZWAW010000057.1, on the reverse strand, counting down.
ATTAATCCAAGGAGAGAAGCAGCGACACCTTTGAAAGTGGAAGAAGTGAAGCTGCAACCACTGGAAGAAGAGGGAGTTGTCACAGAACAACAGCTGACACAGATGGATGAAATTCCTTATGAAAACGAAAGAACGATTAGTATTCCAATTTTGAACGCGGATTTTGTGGCTGGAAATGACAGCAGTGAAATCACTTATAGTAAGATAGAGCCGCCAAAAGTTGAAGTCTCCGAAATTGAACCGGCAGTAACTGAGGACTCAGAGAAAGTAGTCGTGCCGAATGCTTTAGAGCCTTCTCAGGATGAAGTTTCTGCAAGCGAATTAGTAGTAGTTGAAGAGGACTTTAAGGGAATTATTTTGGATGATTTGGAACATACTAAGGATGCGTTACCTGAGGCAGATGCAGAGCCTTCTTCAGGGATTCCTGAATTAGTAAAGGAACAAATTCAAGAAACGAGAAAAGAACGGACTGTTCCATTCAATGTATTAATGTTAAAGTCCGATAAAGAGAAACTTAAAGCAGTAGAGTCTTCGAGCCCGCAAGTAATAATTGAAAACACAAAAGTTAGCATCTCTGAGCCGATAAGTATGAAACCTTTGGTCAACGTCCGAGAAGAAGTTTTGGTAGAGTCGAAAGAAATAGTTGGTGGAACCTTAGAGGAAGAAGAGGAGGAACCCTTTTACGCTTTCCCATCACTGGATTATCTGATCCCACCGGAATCGCAAATCGAAGATACAGAGTGGCTGGAATCGCAATCTGAAAAGCTTGAGGAAGCACTGTCGCACTTTGCGGTTAAAGCGACCGTTATCGAAGCGATGCAAGGTCCGACAGTCACTCGCTTTGAACTGACTGTCGCAGTAGGAACTAAAGTGAGTAAAGTACGTAATTTAACAGATGATTTGAAATTGGCACTCGCAGCCGAAGATATTCGTATCCAAGCACCGATTCCCGGAAGAAGTTCCATTGGAATTGAAATTCCGAATCGAAAGACGAGACCTGTTCGGATATCTGAAGTTATTGCAACGGAGCAGTTCAGGGCTTCTACGTCCCCGCTTGAAGCTGTGCTTGGATTAAGCCTGACTGGAACACCAGTAACCTTAGATCTTCGCAAGATGCCACACGGTATGATTGCCGGGGCTACAGGTTCAGGTAAATCCGTCTGCATTAACTCGATTTTGGTCAGCTTGCTTTACAAAGCTGCGCCAACAGATTTGAAAATGATGCTGATTGACCCTAAAATGGTTGAACTTGCTCCATTCAATGGCATACCACATCTAATCAGTCCTGTGATTACGGACGTCAAAGCTGCAACTGCTGCATTAAAATGGGCAGTGGCGGAAATGGAAAGACGTTATGAGCTGCTCGCTCATGCAGGTGTGAGGGATATTGAGCGATACAATAAAGCGGTTGTAGAAAGTCGTCGCTTCTCTTTGAAGATGCCTTATCTTCTAATTGTTATTGACGAACTTGCCGATTTAATGATGATGGCGCCGGCAGATGTCGAAGTGTCAATTAGTCGAATTGCACAAAAAGCACGTGCTTGCGGTATTCACTTGATCATCGCAACACAGCGTCCTTCTGTCGATGTTATTACAGGTACAATTAAAGCGAATATCCCAACACGAATCGCATTTTCAGTTTCATCACAAATCGATTCTAGAACAATAATCGATTCCCCTGGAGCAGAAAGGCTACTTGGGAAAGGTGACATGCTTTACATTGGAAATGGACAATCTTCTGGTGTCCGACTACAAGGTACATTTGTCACGGATGAGGAAATAGAGCGTATAATAGAACACGTTCGGAATGAGGCAACACCAGATTATTTATTTGGCCAAGAAGACCTTCTTGCAAGTAGTATTGAAGAAGAGGGAGCCGATCCACTTTTTGAAGAAGCTTGTCTCTTTATCCACGAAACAGGCAGTGCATCAACGTCTCTGTTACAACGTAATTTTAGTATCGGATACAATCGGGCCGCCAAACTAATGGATCGAATGGAAAAAAGTGGATTCATCTCAGGGCCGCGGGGGAGTAAGGCACGTGATGTCTTGTTAACGGAAAGTGATCTCGATCGACTTGCGGATCGTATGGAATACTAAATAGCCTTGCAATGCGAAGTGTAAATTAAAATGCTTAAATGACAAATGTAGTGAGAAAAAAATATTGATATTTATTAAGGGGAACAGAAATGATCCCGGGAGGTTGCATTATGACGTTGTTCCATTTTACTGGCATTAAGGGCGCTGGAATGAGTTCGCTCGCCCAAATACTTCACGATTCTGAGAATGAAGTACAAGGTTCAGACGTGGAGAAATGGTTCTTCACAGAAGATCCGCTCCATGAAAGAAAAATAACAGTTTTGAAGTTTGATGAAAACAATATTAAATCAGGCATGACAGTTATTGCAGGAAATGCTTTTCCTGACAGTCACCCAGAACTTATAAGGGCTAAGGAACTTGGCCTCGAAATTATTCGGTATCATGATTTTTTAGGGAAGTATATGGAGAAATTCATATCGATCGGAGTTACAGGCTCACATGGTAAAACATCGACTACCGGTTTGCTTGCTCATGTGTTATCTGGACATTCACCTACTTCATATTTAATTGGAGATGGTACGGGTAGTGGTCCGGCAGATAGCGAGTATTTCGTATTCGAAGCTTGCGAATATAAACGACATTTCCTGGCATACGAACCAGACTATGCGATTATGACCAATATCGATTTTGATCATCCAGATTATTTTAAAGATCTATCGGATGTGATGGATGCATTTGGTGAAATGGCACTCCGAGTGAAGAAAGCCCTAATTGCCTGCGGTGATGATAGACACTTGCAAAAAATTCAGGCTAACGTTCCAGTGCTCTATTATGGATTTGAAGAATCGAATGATTTTGCTGCGAAAAACATCATCAAAACTGTGGAAGGTTCATCCTTCGATGTTTTTGTAAGGAATGAATTTTACCATAAGTTTACAATACCGTTGGCTGGGGATCATGCAATCTTGAATTCCTTAGGTGTGATTGTGCTCTGTCATTATGAAGGAGTAAAAGCATCCATTATCCAAGAAAGACTGTCCACTTTTCATGGCGTTAAAAGACGGTTCTCGGTAATGGAAATAGCGGATCGAATTATTGTGGATGATTATGCCCATCACCCTACTGAAATCCAGGCGACATTGCAAACTGCGCAACAGAAATATCCTGACCGTGAAATTGTTGCGATATTCCAACCGCATACATTTACACGGACCGCTGCTCTTTTAGAAGAATTTGCAGAAAGTCTTTCAACTGCCGACCATGTCTATTTATGCGATATATTCGGGTCCGCACGTGAAAAGGTAGGCAATTTAACCATTAATGACCTGATTGATAAAATTTCGGGTGCAAAACATCTCGATCTTGATGATAATAAATCACTCGAATCTCATGGAAACGCAGTCTACCTCTTCATGGGGGCTGGCGATGTTCAGAAATACATGAGTGCATTCAAGTCTTGTCTTGAAAGAGAAGAAACAGTTTAACAGGACACTATATAAGTTGAATGTATAGAATAGCTATATAAACAGCGAAGCTATCCCCTTGCGCGGCAACGGATTCGATGAAATTCTTTATTTCAACATATATATATATGATTAAAAACAGCTTGACCCTGGACGGGAAAGATTTAACTTGATCCAGGGCTAGCTGTTTTTTCGTTTTGGGAATGAATAAATTACTACGAAAAATAAAATGAATTCTAGTTTGATGAAGGAAAATGAAGACTAATGTCGAAGAAGTAATAAAGTGTATGACGTTTATTTTACCTTCGACAAGGGTAGACAATGTTATATGAGTATTTGAAGGAGGCAGTACCGTGGAAAATTTACTGTACATAGCGGCAATTGTCGCTGCAATCGCATTTTTGATTTTATGCATTAGTTTGGCGAAGACCCTATCTTCATTGAAGAACACATTACAAAGTGTTTCTGGAACAATGGAAGGGCTCACAGCTCAACTTGAAGGGGTAACAACGGAAACAACAGAACTTCTTCATAAAACAAATCAACTTGCCGAAGACATTCAGCAGAAAGCCGAAAAACTGAACACTGTTGTCGATGCTGTGAAAGGCGTCGGGGAGTCTGTCACAGTACTCAATTCCTCTGTTCGAAGGGTTTCCAGCAATATCGCTACAGAAGCAGAACGGAACAGTGACAAGATTGCGCAAATCGTTCAATGGAGCAATGTGATTATCGACATAATGAGCAAAGTAAAGGAACGGAAGACTGGTAAGGCAAGCACGAAAGGGTGGACTACTTACAAGCCAGTACCAGGCCAAAAGAGATTGCCAAGCCCGAATAAAGGCTTATAAATATGACAGAAATACTAAATATATAAGTATAAGATATGAATACCTATATAAAATGAGCGAGAGGGATTCCCTAACGCCGAAGTGAATACAATGGGATTCATTATTTCAACATATATATATAGTTTTAAAAAATAGGAGGAATCGGACATGAGTGAAGAAAACAAAGTGAAATCAACTAATAATAACCAACAATACAATCAGGGTGGCCAAGGTTATGAAAATGCGTATGGTCAACCATCATATCTACCGGCAAATTATGATTATAACAAAGACTATACTGATTCTTTCTATGATGAAAATGAAAGTTCAGGAGCGGGAAGCTTCTTAATGGGTGCACTTGTCGGAGGAGTTATCGGAGCAGCTGCGGCACTATTCTTGGCGCCAAAAACGGGTAGCGAAATGAGAGGGAATCTTACAACACAAGCAACGCAACTGAAAGATAAGAGTATTGAAATCAGTTCTGTTGCAAAGGAAAAAGCAACAGAGTTAACTTCGGTCGCAAAAGAGAAAACGGGTGAATTATCGAAAACAATTCAAGAACAATCGGGACAATTTGTCGATAAAGTGAAATCAATGAAATCGAAAACATCTATGCCAATGGATGATGGAACAGCATCTTCTGAAGGTGAAGAGGCTATTGATTTCGTTGATACAGCAAAATCCAAAATTGAAAATGCTGTTGAAGTTGGAGAAGAAAGTATGACAGCTACTGCAGAAGCAATTAAAGAAGCAGTTGTGGGAAAAGCTACTAATGCTGAGTAACTAAAGCTGGCAATAGTGATGTCTCTAACTGTAATAGTGAGAACCTTAGACAATAAGAATATGATATGTAAAAAGTCCATCTACTCAAATTTGAGTAGATGGACTTTTTTAAGTGAAACTAATTTCAAGTCTATCGCCGCCGAAAATAGCATCGGTGAATCCGATTGCTGTGCCGTTTCGAAGTAATTGATAATTGCTAGGTGGATTTTCAGGCAACCTATAATCTGTAAATGCAAAGATGTCGCCAAAAGTAATTGGGCTTTCACTTAGCGATACAAAATCGAGGCGGTCACCTGGCTTAATAACGGCAGATACTTCCGTATCAAGGCCGTTCAGCGTAAGGGTAAGCCGTGGTTTTCGAATTGTGACGGCTTCATCGTTAAATAGTACTGTTAGAATATCGAACGCCTTTTTACCTATCTCAGCTATAACTTCATCTATGGTAGTGATGGGCGGTTTTTTAGTTGTAATCCGGTCTCCATCTTTAATCACGTGCGATGGCTGCACTGCAGTCCCTAGTATAAAGAACTCGATGTTCTTTTTTTTCAAGGTGACCTTTTTTTGATTGACGGAAACTGTGAAGGTATTGTCAGTTAAAAGGTCATTTCGATGTACTTTTTCAAACGCTGCTGCGACTGTTCTGGTATGTGTTACTATGATTTTATCACGGTCTTGGATGGTCGTATCAATGCTTTTTAGAATTCCGTTAATATGAATAAGGGGTTCCAATTGCACGACGACTCCATCCAATGTTGCATTGATGGCTATCATATCCTCAACAAGGTCACGTACTGTGGCGAAAGCGTTAGTACCATCACTGCCGGGCAGCAAGTCGATTGTATCCCCGTTTTTAATGTTATCCTTTGTGCTTGCTTTTACCCCGTTCAATAGAATTGTTGAAGGTGTACCATGTTCGCCAGGTATTATGATATCGTTATCATTTACTGTTACAGTCATTCCAAGTCCAGGCATGCCGTATAGTTGGCGAGCTTTAATGTTTGCTGCAAGAAGTGCATCGCTAACGGTCATTTCTTTTAATTCGAATAGGCGTAGCACCTTGTCATTTACGGATACGGACATATAGTGAATCGGTGCTCTTCTTGCTGCGATAGCGATACCGATTGGTGTGACAAGTTCTGGTGATGAAGCGATTCCAGGTTCCAATGTAACTCCTGAAAGAGCATCCAATCCCCGAATACCTACCCTGTTTTCAGGCAGTCCAAGGCATACACTAATTTCTTTTGTCAGCCCGGGAGTTAAACTTCCACCGCCAACAACCATGACTGCTTTAGGGGGAACTCCATTGTTCAAGCGCTTTATTTCATCCGAAATAGATTTTGCCAGCCGGTCTACAGCAGGTTTGATAATAGCGGTTACATCACTTGATGCAACATTTTCTTCAAAGCCTAGAATGTCTGTCATGACAATTGTATCTTCTGTTGTAATACTTCTTTTGGCAGTTTCAGCAAGTGGGAAGTCAAGGAGATAATGGTTGCTGAGTGCTTCAGTAATTTCATCGCCTGCAAGTGGTACCATTCCGTAGGCCACAACGGTGTTGTTATCGGTAATAGCTATATCTGACGTCCCTGCACCTATATCGACAAGCGCGACGTTAAGGCGTCTCATGGATGGTGGGATGAGGACGTTGATAGCTGCAATCGGTTCCAGTGTTAGGGCTTCCATTTCGAGTCCTGCACGCTTGAGCGCCGAAAGAAGTGATTCGACGACGACTCGAGGAAGGAATGTCGCGATGACGTCAACAGAAGCAGACCGTCCAGCCTGATCAATCAAGCTGCCTATTTCATCACCTTCAAGTTTGTAGTAAAGAACGGAGTAACCGACACAATAATAATAATCGTCCTTTGTAACCGAATCGGAGGACAGTAATTTTTGCTGGGCTTGTTGGACTGCCGCGAGTTCTAAGCGATTGACGTCTTCAGAAGAAATGAGGGACCTTTCTGAAATGTCGATAGCCATTGAACCTTCTGATGTTTTTAGAGCACGACCCGCGGCAGCAACACTTACTCGTTTCAAATGACCATGCCTTTCCTCGAGTATTTCTTTGATTTCTGAAATAACGCTAGCAACACTTAAAATATTATGTATTTGTCCGTCAATCATTGAACGTTCTTTATGTTCAATCGAAACAAGATCCGCAACGTGGAAAATACCATTGTCTTCAATCAGGATGATTCCAACGACAGAACGCGTCCCGATGTCGAGTGCAAATAGTGTAGTAGCCAGAATTATTCATCCTTTCTGTCGATAAATGTCCCGTATTTAAAAGAATAAGTAGAAATAACGTGACTTTTCAAATAGTCTTCTTTATACTAGGTCT
>CAZWAW010000056.1:0-19160 GCA_964632025.1 uncultured Sporosarcina sp. | reverse complement strand
GGCTCCAGACGCCAGACGCTCGGGTCATAAACAATCCAGCTATGTGGCACAGAACGCCACGTCGCTGGATTGACTTATTCCTGTCGCGGGCCTACAGGATGTAGGTCATGCAGCTAGGAGGGATTGAACTGCATCCCTCTTTGTTGCCACAGGAAGTGGCGCACTTAAGCTGCGTTCCTTTGTGGCGCCTTATGCTTTTCTTTTTTTCAATCGATCACAGCACCCGCAATAGACGGTTTAACAGCAATACAATCATAGTACGGAAACGCAACTGCCAATCGCTTTGCCAGTTCGCTCTCATCGCCTTGTTTCACAACCACGAATAAAGAAGGACCCGCACCACTGATTGTCATGCCATACGCATCGTACTCATGGCAAACTTCACGGATTCGGTCGAACTCAGGGAATAGCTTCTTGCGGTACGGCTCATGAAAGACGTCCTTTTCCATCATACGACCAGCTGTTTTCCAATCATCCCGAGCAATCGCTGCCGAAAGTACATTCCCGGCTGCACTGCTACGCGTTGCTTCCGCATGTGAGAGTTGACCTGGTAAAAGCCCCCTAGACTCTTCCGTCAGCAATGCCTCGGGCGGAACAAGTATCACAGCTCCCATTTTCGGTTCTGGAATATGGACGATATCCATTTCCGCGCCATCAAAATAGGAAATTGTCACTCCCCCAAGAAGCGCAGCAGAAATATTATCCGCGTGTCCTTCGTATTCACTGCCTAAAAACACTTTTTCCTTCGCGGAAAGACTCAATCCAAGAAGTCGGTTTGCAATTTCAATTCCTGCTGCAATTGCTGTTGCACTGCTTCCAAGTCCTTTACCTAGTGGAATATCGGACTGAATGATAAGCCGTGATACGGGTGCAACACGCCCTTTTCGCTCAGCTATATCAGTAACAGTTTTCACAATTAAATTATCTTCTCCGGTTGGTAAATCTTCAAAACCATCGTCTTTATACGTAACTCCCCAAACTTCCGAAGGTGATACATTCACCGTCATATAAAGGTTAAGTGCAAGTCCGATACTATCGAATCCTGGCCCAAGATTTGCCGTCGATGCAGGTACGACAACGGAAAAACTGGATTCTACCATTACTTTGTCCCCGCCTTTAACCCACTAAGAAACGTATCAAATTGTTCCCGTGACATCATTGGTTTGTCTTTATTTACTTCAATTGCTGTATCAGGATCTTTTAAACCATTACCCGTCAATACTGCAACTACAGTTGAACCTTTTTTCAACAATCCGCTCTCCACTTGTTTTTTAACGCCTGCGATTGATGCGCACGAGCCAGGTTCTGCAAAAATACCTTCAGAAGAAGCGATTAAACTGTATGCTTCTAAAATTTCTTCATCTGTTACAGCAAGAATTGTTCCATTTGATTCTGCTAGGGCATTGTTGGCCAGTTCCCAACTTGCAGGATTACCGATTCGAATTGCCGTTGCAACCGTTTCAGGATTTTCGAATACGCGATTATAAACTATTGGTGCAGCTCCGTCAGCTTGTACACCAAGAAGAACCGGTAACGCAGTACCCTTCTTATCAGCATATTCCTTGAACCCTTTCCAAGCCGCAGAAATATTACCTGCATTCCCAACCGGAAGTGCGAAAATATCTGGTACTTTTCCAAGTTGCTCTATCGTTTCAAATGCAATTGTCTTTTGACCTTCAAGGCGATACGGATTAACCGAGTTCACAAGCGCAACGTCCCCCTCGCCCGCCGCACGTACCATAGCCAACGCTTCATCAAAGTTACCTTCGATTTCTACAATTTCTGCACCATACATTTTTGCCTGTGCTAATTTACCAAGTGCGATTCGACCTTCCGGAATAACAACAATTGTCCGCATTCCAGCACGAGCACCATATGCCGCCGCCGCTGCAGACGTATTACCCGTTGATGCACAAATAAGAACTTTTTTTCCTTCTTCTTTCGCTTTCGCGACCGCCATAACCATGCCCCGGTCTTTAAATGAACCTGTCGGATTTGTTCCTTCCGTTTTCACGTAAAGGTTGATGCCCCACTGTTCGGATAAATTCGTCATGTGAATGAGGGGGGTATTTCCTTCCTGCAATGTTAATGTTGGTGTATTTTCTGTCACCGGTAACCATTCTTTATATTCCTCAATTAATCCATTCCATCTTTTCATCATTCTTCCCCCTCTACCCGGTAATGGCTTAGTACGCCGATTACCTTTGGTGTCTCGTTCAATTCATTCACAATATCTAAATGCTGTTGTCGCGAAATTTGGTGCGTGATGAAAATCAGGTCTGCATCGGCTTCCTTTTTATCGGAATGCTGAACGACCGTTGCCAGACTTGCACCGTGCTTACTATAAATAGACGTTAATTTCGTCAGGACACCCACTTCGTCTCTCACACGAATACGGTGGAAATAACGTGCGAACTTGTTACTATCACTTTTCACTTTCCGCTCATACTGCGGTGCGTGTAACCTTTTTCCGTTGACACCTAGTAGCAAATTACGGCACGCGGCAATAATATCTCCCGTTACAGACGTGGCAGTCGGCAGTGATCCGGCACCCGGTCCATAGAACATCGTTTCTCCAACTGCATCTCCATAAATATACACTGCATTGAACTCATTGTTCACTGATGCCAAAGGATGCGAATTCGGGAAAAACACCGGTTCTACAGCCACTTCGATACCATCCTCGTTCTTCTTAGCTGACCCCGCCAACTTCACCGTATAGCCAAACTGCTCAGCAAGTTCTAGATCGCCTTCTTGAATTTCTTTCATCCCTCTTACAAACACGTCATCCAGACGAACTTCCGTAGAGAAAGACAACGAGGCCAAAATAACCATTTTGCGCGCTGCATCAATACCGTCAACATCCGCTGATGGATCTGCCTCTGCATAACCCAGTGCTGTCGCCTCCGCTAATGCATCTTCATAGGACATTTTTTCATGTTTCATTTTCGTTAGGATGAAGTTCGTCGTCCCGTTCACAATACCCTTCAGTGCTCGAATCCGGTCAGAAGCAAGTCCGTCTTCAAGCGTGCGAATTAACGGGATCCCACCACCAACACTCGCTTCGTAAAACAAATCACACTTGTTTTCATCCGCTAACTTCAATAACCCAGGTCCGAATTCTGCCATAACGTCCTTATTGGCCGTTACGACACCCTTTCCAGCACGTAGGGAGCGTTCAATCGCTTCTCTCGCATCGTAGGTCCCGCCCATCACTTCTACTATTACATCGATAGACGGGTCTTCAAGTACTTCATATAAATTATCCGTGAATACTTCTAAAGGAAGCGTTGTTTCTCGATCTTTATGTAAGTTTTTCACAAGAACTTTTTTGATTTTGACAGGAACGCCAAGCTTATGATGCAGGTCTTCTTGATGATCCTGCAAAATTTTAGCCACTCCACTGCCGACAACCCCAAATCCTAATAAACCAATGTTAATTTCATTTTTCATTGACGATTCTCCTAACTGTATGTACACTATGAAAAAACAATTGTTCTTCGCATAAAGACATTATAGTGAAATATTCGGATAATAACAACCCTATTTGTGATAAAGTCATAGAATTGATAGATTACCCCCATTATAAAATAGATTGGATTTGATGAATGTGAAGGTTTGTAAATTTGGAGGGACTTCAGTTGCGTCCGCCGATCAAATAAAAAAAGTTGCTCAAATTGTAAAAGCTGATCCTGCCCGTAAAATTATTGTTGTCTCAGCACCCGGCAAACGGTTTGGCTCGGATGAAAAAGTAACAGATCTACTAATCCAACTTGCCGAAAAAGCCCTTAAGGGGGAAGACACAGAAATAGAAATGAAGGAAGTAGTAGCTCGCTATCAACAAATCGCTGCCGGGCTCGGTCTTTCTATGGAAATCGTATCCGTCATCGAAAACGATTTGCAGGAACGCCTCGTTAACAACGAAAACGACGCCAGTCTTTTTATGGATTGCCTGAAAGCCTCTGGGGAAGACAACAACGCGAAGCTAATTGCTGCTTACTTCAGACATATCGGAATGGATGCATACTATATGTGTCCAAAAGAGGCCGGTCTACTTGTCAATGAACGGCCTGAACGGGTACGCGCACTACCTGAAGGCGATGATCGTCTCGTACAATTACGGGATAAACCAGGTATTATCGTTTTCCCAGGCTTTTTTGGCTATACGAAAGACGGAACACTGCGGACGTTCAACAGAGGTGGATCAGACATCACAGGATCGCTGCTCGCTGCAGCGACAGAAGCTGAACTGTATGAAAACTTTACAGACGTTGATTCGGTCTTTGCGGCCAACCCGAATGTTGTCGACAATCCAGTCGGCATCGATAAAATGACTTACCGTGAAATGCGGGAACTAGCCTATGCAGGGTTCTCCGTCTTCCACGATGAGGCACTCATGCCCGCATTCCGTCGTTCGGTTCCTGTGTGCATTAAAAACACCAATAATCCGGAAGCTCCGGGAACACTTATTGTCAATGAACGAAATTACTTTGCACAGCCGGTCATCGGTATTGCCGCTGATAGCGGATTTTCCACACTGTTTGTCGATAAATATTTAATGAACCAGGAAATCGGATTCGGAAGAAAGTTATTGCAAATTTTAGAGGAAGAAGAAATTCCATTTGAACACACGCCTTCCGGTATCGATAACTTGTCCGTCATCATCAGAAGTAAATTCCTCAATGCAGATAAAGAAGCACGGATTGTACGCCGGGCGAAAGAGGAACTGAATGCGGATCACGTCCATATGCATTCCAATTACTCAATGATCGTTCTTGTAGGAGAAGGAATGCGTCATTCCACTGGACTGGCTGCGCGTGCTGCCTCTGCTATCGCACGTACAGGTGCCAGTATCCAGATGATTAACCAAGGTTCATCAGAAGTGAGTCTTGTCTTCGGCGTCCATAAAGCTGATGAAAATAAGATCTTGAAGGAATTATACGCTGAGTTTTTTCTGAAGTCTGCGGTACTCTCTAACTAAATAAAGAATGCCATTGAACTCGCTACGGCGCTAGGGGATGCCTCCCGCCCTAAGCCAAGCAGCTTCGCCGCCAGTCTTAGGGCTTCGGCTACCCCTTGTAAGGCGCCTTTGCTTAGTTTGTATAGAAATCCATTTGTTCAATATATATATAACGGCACACCATCTAATGAGATGGTGTGCCATTTTTCTTAACATAGTGGCATAAACATACCCGGAAATTGCTTAACTATGCCACCCGCTATCATGTCCGACATTTCTAAAGCTTGCGCTTCGATTTTATCGAACACTTCAATGTCAGCCTTATAGTTTTTCTGAAGCATATAAACTGCTTCCTGTTTGGTTAAAGCCAAATGCGTATAAAACATTTTTCTAACTTCTTCTTTTCCTAGATATGGATTGATGCTGCTTAAAAAATCAGCAATTTCATCTGCATTACGGTACCATTGCTTCTCTTTTTCGGCCGCTGTTGTTGCATCCCCTTTTGTAGCTGCCGTTACTAATTCGGCGGCTAGTACTAAATGCTCCCTAATAAGCTCGGTGTATCTATCCGCAATTTTATCGCCGTAAAAGGGCCGTAAGCAATTCCCCAAATCAGTCGCATTTCTCAAAAGACGCTCTTGGACAAACGGTAAATCCGGTAAGCCGAATACGATACCCATAATCGTCATCCTCGTCCAGTTAACATGCTCCATCCAGAGAAGCCGGTTCATACTCATAAAATCGACTTCCGCCTTACTAATGCAACATCTGCCATATAAATCAGTTTGGTTATTCAAGATATACCTGACTGGCGCTGTATAGTGTGAATATGGCCCCTGGTAGTTAGAGTTAGTAACCGGCCTAACAGGATGAGGGGGTAATCCATTTGAATAAGGGTTCACTTCACAATCACTCCTTTATTCTATAGTTACACTCAAATGAACATATAAGGGAATTGCTTAACAAACGCACTTTTAATCATATCCGCTATTTCCAATCAGTTTCGTTCTATCTCCGCCGCCTTGCCCGTATTACCTTCTGTCATCGCCTTTATCAAGTCCCCTGCAAGCGTTATATATTCCCCCAATAATTGACTGTACTCCTGGGCAGTGACATCACCGTAATAAGGCCTTATTGCATCCCCCATATCTGTCGTATGTTGAAGGAGGCGTGAAACGACAAAACAGGCGTCCAGTGTATTAATAACAAGACCACTTACCGTCGCCCGCGTCCACGTAACATGCTCAGCCCAAAGGCGTCGCATCGAGTTTTTTAAGTCGATAGTTGTTTTACTGATGCAATCTGCCTGCTGATTAACACAATTACCTGACTGTATTGGATACCAGCACACTATTCCCCAACAACGATTCATTCATCTTCACTCCCAAATCTCCAGCAGGCGTAAACACTACATCGTATTCGAATTAGGTAAGATTCGTGAAACAAAAAAATGCAGCCCATGTTAATGGCTACATTCTTGTAGTTTATTTTTTCAAAAGTGATGTCTGCTTAAGGGAATGTCCAATTTTCTCGACAATCGATTCTACTTCTTCAGGTTTATTAATAAGATCATAGTCATTAATATCAAGACGTAATACTGGGCACGCATTGAATGAATTAATCCAATTCTCATACCTCCCATGCATCTCTTCCCAGTAAGTAATAGGTGTCTCCTGTTCCATCACACGACCGCGTTCTTTAACACGCGAAATAATCCCGTCAAGCGGTCCCTCCAAGTAAACAAGTAAATCTGGATGCGGGAAATACGGTGTCATAACCATCGCTTCAAATAAATTGGTATACGTATCATAATCAACGGGATTCATCGTCCCTTTTTCCATATGCATTTTCGCAAAAATACCTGTATCTTCATAAATCGAACGATCTTGGATAAAGCCTCCGCCATATTCAAAAATCCGTTTCTGCTCTTTGAAGCGCTCTGCTAGGAAATAAATCTGTAAATGGAAGCTCCATTTCTCAAAGTCCTTATAAAAAAGATCGAGATATGGATTTTGTTCGACATTTTCAAATGATGTTCTGAAGTGGAGTGCATCTGCCAGCCCCTGCGTCATCGTTGACTTGCCGACGCCTACTGTCCCTGCAATTGTAATGACCGCATTTTGTGGGATACCATATTTTTCACGTAAGTTCATTCAATGTTACTCCTTTTCGTATCGTCGCATCGACAGTATTTAAAATGAATTGCAGATCCTCTTCATTGTTTACAAAGTCAAGATCATCTCCGTTAAACCGAAGAACAGGAATTTCAGGGTGTGCTAATTCAAAATACGTGATGAACGCTTCGTAATCTTCTGCAAGCTGCTGCAAATAAGCGGGATCCATGTTTTTCTCAAATTCACGTCCACGCTGTGAAATTCGCTTCATAAGCGTGTCTAGACTCGCATGTAGGTAGACGATTATATTCGGAACGGGCATGTCCTTCGTCAAAATCTTATAGATTTCCTCGTACTTTACATATTCTGTTGGACCTAGTGTACGTTTTGCAAAAATAAGATTTTTAAAAATATGATAATCAGCAACAACCGGTTTTTGTTCAATCAATATCTCGGTTTTCGTATCGCTAAGCTGTTTGTATCGATTACAAAGAAAAAACATTTCGGTTTGGAAACTCCATTCCTCGATGTTGTCATAAAATTTATTTAGAAATGGATTTTCATCCACGATCTCTTTTAGCTGATGGAATTGCTGTGTGTCCGCGATTGCCTTGGAAAGTGACGTTTTTCCAACCCCAATCGGACCTTCGACCGCTATAAACGGAACAGACATCAGAAATCCTCCTTCAAGTCGTATTTACATAACGCTCTTCATTTTATCACACAGGTGAAATGAAAAACAGAGTGCAGTCGACGTTTCACAGTCTACAACATTCAAATTTTTCCACGTGGAACATTTTTAAGGAACGCGTCCTGTAAGACTAAGCCGAAGTAGCCATTAAAATGCTACACTATCACCAAGGAGTGATAAATTTGGATACTTTTAATAAAGACCGGCTATATATGCAGATGGCAATTGACGAAGCGATGAAAGCACAGGCTCTTGGCGAAGTACCCATCGGTGCGATCATCGTTCATGACGATAAAGTAATTGCACGGGCACATAATTTGCGAGAAACCACCCAAAACGCAGTCACTCACGCGGAGTTGTCCGCCATTCAGGATGCATGCCAAGAAATCGGCAGCTGGCGCCTGGAGGATACAACTTTATACGTGACGCTCGAGCCATGCCCAATGTGCGCAGGCGCTATCTTGCAATCTAGAATTCCGCGCGTTGTCTACGGTGCTCGTGATCCAAAAGGTGGTTGCGTCGATTCACTCTATCGCTTATTGAACGATCCACGATTTAATCATGAATGTGATGTGGTTGAGGGCGTGTCGGCGGATGAATGCGGGGAGATGCTAACAGCATTTTTCAGGGCCATTCGTGAACGGAAGAAGAAAATTAAAAAAGAAATCGTGCACGACGTCGAATGACGCCTTGCACGATTTCTTTGTTTTTTAAAGGGTAATAACTTCTTTTCCACCCATATACGGACGAAGAACCTCAGGAATAACGACAGAACCATCTTCCTGCTGATAATTTTCAAGGATTGCCGCCACAGTACGGCCAATTGCTAAACCACTGCCGTTCAATGTGTGAACATATTCCGGTTTCGTACCCGCTTCACGGCGGAAACGGATATTTGCGCGACGTGCTTGGAAATCTTCAAAGTTTGAACAAGAAGAGATCTCGCGGTACAAGTTTTGTGTTGGAATCCAAACTTCTAGATCGTACTTCTTCGCTGCAGTGAATCCAAGGTCAGCAGTGCACATTTTAAGAGCACGGTAAGGGAGTTTCAATAACTGCAACACTTTTTCAGCGTGTCCTGTTAGTTTTTCAAGTTCATCATAAGAATCTTCCGGCTTCACGAAACGAACCAGCTCAACTTTGTTGAACTGATGCTGACGGATTAGACCGCGCGTATCACGACCGGCAGATCCCGCCTCTGAACGGAAGTTCGTGCTATACGCCGCAAATGCAACTGGTAATTGTGCAACATTCAAGATTTCATCGCGGTGGAAGTTCGTTACAGGCACTTCAGATGTTGGAATAAGGAAGTAATCCTCTTCATTGACTAAAAATGCATCTTCTTCGAACTTCGGTAGCTGTCCTGTACCTGTTAAACTAGTACGATTCACCAAATACGGCGGCAACATTTCTTCATAACCGTGTTCTTCGATATGAAGATCAAGCATGAAGTTGATCAATGCACGTTCAAGGCGAGCTCCAAGTCCACGGTAAAAGACAAAACGACTTCCCGTCACTTTTGCTGCACGTTCGAAGTCAAGGAGATTTAAATCCGTTCCCACTTCCCAGTGCGGCTTCGGTTCAAACCCGAATTCAGGTTTCTCTCCCCACACACGAATTTCAACATTGTCGTCCTCGCTATCGCCAACAGGAACACTGTCATGCGGAATATTAGGGATACGCATCATAATGTAGTTCAATTCTTCTTCGACTGTATTCAGTTCTTCATCGAGTTTTTTAATGTCGTCCCCGACTTGACGCGTACGTGCAATAACATCATCTGCATTTTCTTTGTTGCGCTTCATTTCAGCAACCTTTTGAGATACTTCGTTGCGTTCTGCTTTTAAGCTTTCAACTTTTGCAATCAATTCTCTACGTTTATCATCAAGAGCTTGGAATTTATCGAGCTGAGAAATATCCTCCCCGCGTTTAGAAAGCTTCTCTTTTACTTCATCAAAATTTGCACGGACTTTTTTAATATCTAGCATGAATAATTCCTCCTTAATTTTTAGACGATAATGGAAAGCGGACAATGAGAATAGCGCAAGCTGCCGCTTAGCTCCGACAAGCGCTGAAAGGCTTGCTGACAAAGGTGCTTTTGCCTTTATCAGCAAGACGGAAGCGACTCGAGGGGCTGGCACCTGAAGCTGGACAACAAAAAAAGCCCTCGATTCCCTATAAAAGGGACGAGAACTACCCGCGTTGCCACCCAAATTGACCGGACAACCAAGTCCAATCCACTCCATTGAAATAACGGCTCAACTGCCGGCTCAGGCCTACTAAACGGTTCAGCCCAGCTACTCAGGGACGGATTCACAAGTGTTTTTATCGGCTCGCACCACCCGCCGACTCTCTTTAAAAAACGCGCTTGTTACTGCTTCCCATCATCGTCTCATGTTTGAAATTACCCTTACTTTACTACAAGGTCGTTTTTTTGGCAAGTCACATAAAGAAAAAATGTATCCGCTTTCTTAGATTATTCCTTAAACATATGTGCAACTTGCTCAAAATAATTTCTTTCATGTGGAACAAAGTCTATCAGACCAATTTCCGTCAATGTCCCATCAAAAATATTGACGCATTTAATTGTCAGTACTTCATTAACAAAAAGATCAATTAGTGCTTTTCGCTCCACGACATGGATACTTTCTACTTCCTCTCGTTGCAATGAAAAGTCGCTTGCTACAAAAGTTGAGTCATACAAGAAGACATTCGAAAACTCACGGTCAATAAACTTAGGCAATTTGATAACGTTCTGCACGACGCCTTTCGAATGTAGCTTCGTTAAGTCGACTTCTATCCCTAACTCCTCTTCCACCTCACGAATGCCATCTGCCACAGTTTCTGTCGAGAGAATATGCCCGGCAGCGGTAATATCAAAAAATCCCGGGAAGTCTTTTTTCGTGGCGCTTCGTTTTTGAATATAGACAAACTGATTGTCTACTAACCAGCAATGAAATGTTTCGTGCCACAGCCCCTCGCGGTGGACCTTGTCTCTATTTTCATCTCTCAAATAGGTATAGTTTTCATCGAAGACTTTTAAACGTTCCATTATGATCACCTCTATCTTCTACTTATCCCAGTTTTACAAAGCCATCCTCATTTAACGAAGATGGCTCAAAAAAAAATATCACAACTACTCTCCCGAAACATTTGATACCTGTAATAAGTTAGTTTTATCCTTACTTAATAATTGAATCTCATAACGGTCACTTCGAATCGTATCCTTAATTTCTTTTGACGCTAAATATGTCCGAAGGGCTGTTTCGATATCTGAAATTATTTGTTTGTCGGGGTGTTCCGGTAACGCTGAATTAATCCAAATATTTGTCACGCCGCCTTTCACCTTATAGCTAATTCCTGTCACATTGTACATGGACTTGCCAGCCAGCGCTGCTTGAATATCGGTTACAATACTCCCCCAACGGTAATCTTGGCTACGATGTTCTGCATTGTAATAACGTAACTTGACATCCTTAATATCTAAATCTTCTTTAGCAATCGATTCAATGACATATTGTTGGATTGCCTCTGCCTCTTTCACATGATCCGGCATATCAATTTCAAGTGTATTTGTAAAGAATCCTCCTTTAATGCCATACGTTGCGTGTTGTGCTAATTCGGAATAACCATACGTTAAGAAAGCACCGCTAATAATAACATCTACATCGTCCATTAGCATTCCAGCTTTACGATGTCTTTTCGGTTGCTCTTCACTACCTTCAAATTGAGTAATATTTATTTGGTATTGATCGATACCTTGTTCATATAGGACTTGCTCAATTTCAGGCACAAGTGCTTCTTTCATTGATAATAAACTGTCTTCGCCTTTCGCCAATACAAGTTGGATTGCATAAGGATTGGGTGTTGTACCAACAGAAGATAGTTCATAACCAGCTTGTTCAACAATTTGTGTAATCTTCGAATGTAGTGAATCGGTAGTTGAAGAGTTGTTCACCCCAATTTGAAGGGGGAAAATTTTCGCCGCCAAAGAGGCCATTGTTGGGGAATACAATGGTGAACTTCCCACTAACAAAAGGAAAGCAGCTGCCACTGAGAGCCAAATCTTTTTGTTAGATGGTTTCTTTTTTATAGCCGTCTTACTTTCGAGCAAGATACGCTTACGCAGTTGCTCGTGATGCTCTGATTTCATACGAAGATTTTGATTTAGTTTTCCAAAAGAGTTATTCAGCTCATCATCGAATGATTGCTTCATAGTTAAATCCCCCTTCAATCAGCTTGTTTTTTAATTCCTGCAAGCCCCGTTGTAATGTACTTTTCACTTTACTTTCTGACCACCCTAAAACTTCAGCCGTTTCTTTCGTTGAAAACTCCTTTAACTTTCGCAAGACTATGACTTGCCGATAAGTCGGTTTCAAGGTTTGTAAAGCACGGGTCAAGGTTACTTCCTGTTCGTTCATTTCCATTAATTGATGCGGTAAAGGAGTTAAATCCCGTTGATTCATCGACAAGTCCAAGTAATGACGCAACGGATTCTTTTTACGCAAGTAATCTTTCGTAGTATTTTGCGCAATGCTAAATAACCACGTTTTCACACTAGATTGATATAAAAATGTAGAATGCTTTCGATAGGCTTTTGTAAATGTTTCCTGCGTTAAATCTTCCGCATGCTGATAATCTTTTACCATCATCAAGATGTATGTAAAAATAGCTTCACCATAATCGTCATACCATAGTGCAATATTTTCTTGTGTACTCACGGATCTTCATCTCCTCTCTTCCTACTACTTAGACGCAAATTATAAAAATTGGTCGCGAAAAAGGCATACTTTTATTCAAATGATGGAAAAATACTTCTAAAATACAAAAAAGAGGATAATCTGCTTTTGCACTAAGCAGATTATCCTCTTCAAGTTATAGCGCAATTAAATTTCCCGTCATTTTTTCTAATAATTAATTACCAACCACGCACTGACATAAGCTCTTCCTCTCGAAGGGTTCCGATTTCTAACCCTTTCATCGGTTCGCCGATGTCTTTAGATAGCTCGCCAATCAGTTTATAGTCTTTGAAGTTTTCTGTTGCTTTAACAATTGCACGTGCAAATTTTTCAGGGTTCTCTGATTTGAAGATACCTGAACCTACGAAGACGCCGTCTGCACCAAGTTCCATCATAAGTGCAGCATCTGCAGGTGTTGCCACGCCGCCAGCTGCATAATTTGTTACAGGGAGGCGTCCGTGTTTTTTGATGGCAAGAAGGATTTCATAAGGTGCGCCAAGATTACGCGCTTCCGTCATGACTTCGTCGTCATTCATATGAACAAGTCTGCTTACTTGGGCATTTACCATACGAAGGTGACGTACCGCTTCAACAATATTCCCCGTTCCAGGTTCTCCTTTTGTCCGAAGCATTTTAGCACCTTCACCAAGGCGACGTGCTGCTTCTCCAAGATCACGCGCTCCACAGACGAATGGAACACTGTATATACTTTTCAGCAAGTGGAATTCTTCATCCGCAGGAGTAAGTACTTCACTTTCATCAATGTAATCAACACCAAGTGCCTCAAGTACGCGGGCTTCAGAAATATGACCGATACGCGCTTTCGCCATAACTGGAATTGAAACAGCACCCTGTACGTCCGTGATGATGCGTGGATCCGCCATGCGCGCAACCCCGCCTGCTTTTCTAATATCAGAAGGGACGCGCTCAAGTGCCATTACCGCGATTGCACCTGCCGCCTCCGCTATTTTTGCTTGCTCTGCATTAATGACGTCCATGATGACGCCGCCGTATTTAAAGTTCATGTTACCTTCCCCCTTTTCTTATTGTCTAGAGTCCAGCGGCCAGATGCTCGGGTCATAAGTCGATCTGACTATACGGCAAAGTGCGCCGCTTGGGCCTGCCGGATGCAGGTCATGCAGTCGTTGCGACACGACGTCGCGAACTTAGACTGCCTTCCTTTATACCCGTCTTATGCCTATCGCATCTAAGCAGGCCGCTTACACTTTTCTAGATGTCTAGAGTCCAGCACCTATGAACAGGCGCTTTCCTCTTTTCTTATTGTTCAGTATAATAGAATATGACCTTATTGAAACACCCAGTTCCAAACAAGTTGAAGGGGTCAGACGGAGTGATTGCTGTGGAGATGCTATTAATCAAATTGGAGAAAAGTACAGATACTCCGCTATATGAACAAATGTACAACCAAATACGACGGGATATTACGGATGGCAAATTGCCAGTTGGCATGAAACTTCCTTCGAAGCGAAAACTCGGCGACTTTCTTGATGTGAGCCAAACGACGGTTGAACTTGCCTATGCACAGCTCGCGGCGGAAGGGTTTATTTCATCGAAACCCCGAAAAGGTTTTTACGTGCAGGCGATTGAAGAACTAGCTTACGCCCAACCGACGCAACTTTCCGTGAAAAGGCCTGCTGAAAAAGTTGAAGATATAACCTACGACTTCTCACCAGGTAAAATCGATACGGAATCATTCCCTTTTACACAATGGCGAAAATACGCAAAAGACGTTATGGATGAGTCTTCCAAGGATCTCCTACTTCTCGGGCATCCCCATGGTGATTGGGAACTTCGTCAAGAAATTGCACGCTATTTATATCACTCTCGCGGCGTTGACTGTACGCCGGAGCAGATCATCATTGGTTCTGGTACGGAACAGCTTATGCCACTTGTTATCCGGATTCTCGGGACCGAAGCAACGTACGCAATCGAGGACCCTGGCTACCCGCTTACTCATCACGTTTTTTTCCACAACAACCGGGAAGCAATTCCGATTGCAGTCGATGAAGAAGGAATGGATGTAAGGTCCCTACAACACTCAGGTGCGACTGTTGCCTATGTGACTCCCTCACATCAATTCCCTACAGGCATCGTCCTCTCAGCGGCACGTAGGACTGCTTTATTGAACTGGGCATCATCAGGTGACGAACACTTTATCATCGAAGACGATTATGACAGTGAATTTCGATACACTGGAAGGCCAATACCTTCCTTGCAAGGGATGGATAAAGGTGGAAACGTCATTTATCTAAGCACATTTTCAAAATCTCTGATGCCCTCGCTACGGATTGCTTATATGGTGCTTCCCCCTATGTTGCTAAACCGTTATGAAAAGGCATTTATTCATTATTCAGCAACAGTACCACGGCTTGACCAGCATATCCTCGCACGCTTCATGGCTGATGGACACTTTTCGCGCCATTTAAACAGGATGCGAAAAATATATAAACGCAAGCTCCAAGTTCTCACGGAGGCCCTGTCACCCTACGCTCCACATGTTTCATTTTCCGGCGACGAGGCAGGCATGCACATAATTCTTACTGTCCATACTGAAACAAATGAAAAATCCCTAGTGGTAGCAGCAGGGAAAGCAAATATTCGCGTGTACGGTTTAAATGACTACAGAACAACTCCCAAAGATGGTAAACCATCCTTCCTTCTCGGTTTCGGCGGCCTTTCTACTGAGGCTATTAAACGCGCAATCGAGAATCTTATGAATGCATGGTCCATTAGAAAAGGCGAAGAATCCATTTAAGGATTCTTCGCCTTGATGTTTTATTTAAATAAACCTTTTACAAATCCTGTTGCACCATTCCAGACGCTTGCGAAGAAGTCACCGATTGCGCTCATTGTAAGCGAGAACCAGCCAGCCTTCTCAACTGCATCTTTCGTAACGACATCAGCTCCTGGATTATCAGAATCGATGAAGCCATAATCCGTTCCTTCTGTTTTCACGAGATTCACATGACCAACAACCGTACCTTTTTTTATGGGTGCCTGAAGTGTATTGTCCTTCATTTTTGACTCATCAATAACAAGTTCAGGTACATAGAGGTCTTTTTCACTCGTTTTCACCATCATACGGATCGGTTCCTTTACCTCTACGGCAACAGTTTTTGCTTTCCCTTTGACAACGTCGAGCGTTTTAGAATCTTTGAACTGATAACCAGCCGGAACAAATTCCACCTCTGAGAATTGACCGAAACCGTAGTCGAACAAAGCACGCGTCGCATCGAATCGCGCTTTGTACGAGCCTACGCCTTTTGCATCGACTGCTTTCATAACAACTGCAATGACTCGTTTACCGTCGCGTGTCGCAGTCCCAGTGAAGTTGTGCCCTGCAAATTCTGTTGTACCTGTCTTGAGACCGTCAACGCCTTCATATTCATAAACAAACCCTGGAAGCATGAAATTCCAGTTGTCCATTTTGATAGCGTCAGACGTACCTTCGCGGAATACTTTTGTGTTGATTTTAGTCGTTTCCAAAACTTCCGGATAATCATGTAGCAAATGGTAGGCAAGTTTTGCTACCGACTTGGCCGGCATAACGTTCTCGTCTTCTGCACCTGTCCCTTGTGGATGCATACCTTGAAGATCGCTATTATTCAAACCTGTCGAATTGACAAATTTAAAATCTTTCAAGCCAAGCTCTTCTGCTTTCGCATTCATCAGCTTCAAAAATTCAGTTTCTGTTCCTGCAATTGTTTCAGCAACAGCTATTGTCGCCCCGTTTGCAGAATAAATTGCTACTGCTTCATACAGTTCACGAATCGTATATGTACCATCTCTCCGCAGTGGAACATTACTAAGCCGACGGTCTTGTGAAATCGCATATGTATAATCATTCACTTTATATTCCTGATCCCAGCTTATTTTACCTTCTTCGATTGCTTCAAAAAGAATATACTCAGTCATCATTTTCGTCATACTTGCAATGCCTAGTGGCTTATCTGCATTTTCTTCATATAATATTTTTCCGCTTTCCGCGTCAATTAAAATCGCACCATCGACATGGAGTCCTAGTGCTGAGTCGGCGTAAACTGGAACCGTCCCGAGTGTCATTATTAGTAGCAGCGGCACTAACAAAAATGCCACCCATCTTCTCATTTCTCGCTTCACCATAATACCTCCATCATTGCTATTTCCCTAAGTCATTTTATCATATTTCAGCTACTCTTTGGGAATTAAACCAAATAAGCACCTTTCCGCTCATATGTAGACGCAGGAAAGGTGCCGATGTTCCTTCATTCGACCCAAAACTTAAGAAACATTAACTCTTGGGTTAAAATCTTTTATCAAAGCGAATAGTTCGGAGCTTCTTTTGTTATTTGTACTTGGTGTGGATGACTTTCACGTAATCCTGCACCCGTCATACGGATGAACTGTGCTTTTTCACGCAGATCATTCAGATCTTTTGTACCGCAATAGCCCATTCCTGCACGAACACCACCGATTAGCTGATGAATCGTATCAGACAGGGGACCTTTATAAGGCATACGTCCTTCGATTCCTTCAGGTACGAGCTTTTTCGCATCGTCTTGGAAGTAACGATCTTTAGAACCACGCTCCATTGCAGCAATCGATCCCATACCACGATAGACTTTAAAACGCCGCCCTTGGAAAATTTCAGTTTCTCCTGGACTTTCCGTTGTTCCTGCAAGAAGACTTCCGAGCATGACAACATGTCCACCAGCAGCAAGTGCTTTGACAATATCACCAGAATATTTAATACCGCCATCTGCAATAATCGTTTTACCTAACTTACGCGCTTCTGAAGCACATTCGTAGATAGCTGTAATTTGTGGAACACCTACACCTGCAACAACACGTGTTGTACAGATAGAACCAGGACCAATTCCAACTTTGACAACATCAGCACCTGCCTCAAAGAGTGCACGTGTACCTTCTGCAGTCGCGATATTACCCGCAATAATTTCAAGATCTGGGAACTGCTTTCTGATCTGAGCAACCACGTCCAGAACACCTTTAGAATGACCATGTGCCGTATCAATAACGATAACGTCAACTTCCGCTTTTACAAGCTTCTCGACACGTACCATCGTGTCAGTCGTAACGCCAACCGCAGCCCCCACAAGCAAACGACCTAGTTTATCTTTCGCTGCATTTGGGAACTCAATTACTTTTTCGATATCCTTGATTGTGATCAAACCTTTGAGGATTCCGTTGTCATCGACAATTGGAAGTTTCTCGATTTTATACTTTTGCAAGATTTTCTCTGCATCTTCCAATGTTGTACCTACAGGTGCCGTCACAAGGTTTTCTTTCGTCATAACATCATCGATAACAAGTGAGTAATCTTGGATGAAACGAAGATCGCGGTTCGTCAGGATACCGACGAGTTTTAATTCTTCATTATTATTCACAATTGGAACACCAGAAATGCGGTATTTACTCATCAAATGCTCAGCGTCGAAAACTTGATGCTCAGGTGACAGGAAGAACGGGTTAGTAATAACACCATTTTCAGAGCGTTTTACCGTGACAACTTGTTCAGCCTGCTCTTCAATACTCATGTTTTTATGAATGATACCAAGTCCACCTTGACGTGCCATGGATATTGCCATCTTCGACTCAGTAACAGTATCCATTCCCGCACTGATAACCGGAATGTTTAATTTTATCTTACTTGTCAAGTTGACAGAGAGTGACACATCTTTAGGCAATACTTCAGAAGGTCCCGGTACAAGCAACACATCATCGAAAGTAAGTCCTTCACGCGTAAATTTTGATTCCCACATTTCAATATACCCCCTATTAGTTTCAATTGAATATTATTAAAAGGTTATCAGCGGCTACAATAGCTGTCAAGCTAGTGACAACAAGTAAAAGTATTCCTATTATTCACTAAATAATTTCATTAATTGCTTCCTTCATTTTAAACGGTGAAGTTTGGGGTGCAAACCGTTCTACAACATTCCCTTCCCGGTCAATCAAGAACTTCGTAAAGTTCCACTTAATGCCCTCTGTGAGCATCCCTTTCTTTTGAGAAGTAAGATAGGTGAAAAGTGGTTCAGCTTGGCTCCCCTTAACATCGACTTTTTCATACATCGGAAAAGTTACCCCGAAATTGATTTCACAAAACTCCATTGTCTTTTCAATGTCATCGAATTCCTGGTTATTGAAATTATCCGATGGAAAACCAAGTACTACGAGACCTTGCTCTTTATGTTCTTCATATAGTTCCTGCAATTCTTTGAACTGGCTACTAAAACCGCACTTACTTGCTGTATTTACGATAATCAAGGGCTTCCCTCTATAATCTTCCATTGATTGAATTTCACCGTTTATTTTTTTTACTGAAAATTGGTAGACTGTACTCATAGGATTAGCTCCTTTAACTTTAGTTGTCTACAAATAATAGGCTCTATCGAAGATAATTACAAGGATCGGAGATTGAAAGATGGCGTATACTGTTTCGAACCGATCATGATTCATCACTAACCATTTATATAATCGGTTGGATTAATTCAAAATGCAGATTTCCACTACTAAAGAATTATTCCCTTTTCTAACAATGTCCCCCCATAAACTCTTCTAACCTTACACACTAAAAATAAACACAAAAAAAGCCATTACCTATTAGGTAATGACCTTTCAATGAGACCGGCGACGTC
>CAZWAW010000055.1:0-19263 GCA_964632025.1 uncultured Sporosarcina sp. | reverse complement strand
AACCAAGCTTCTAAATTTCGTCATTTATAACCCAAGGACCAATTGGAGAGCCAGTATTCGGTGTTTAATTTAGAGTATTCATGTGTAGGGGAATGAATATTAGTTAGAATTCATTGAATTACATATTGTCACTCAAAAGAAAGTAGTGCAAAAATTATTGCATAAAATATAGAGTAGATGTAAACTGAATTAATAAAAGTTAAGCGCTTAACTTACGAGTGTGTAAATGGGGCTTATTAACTAGGGATTATGTGAAAGGTGGATTTATATGTTTGATAAAAGAAAAGTTAAACTGGGAATTGCGCCCATTGGTTGGACAAATGACGATTTACCCGAATTAGGAAAAGAAAATACGTTTGAACAATGCATTAGTGAGATGGCACTTGCAGGATTTA
Source organism: uncultured Sporosarcina sp. (assembly GCA_964632025.1). Classification (GTDB taxonomy): domain Bacteria; phylum Bacillota; class Bacilli; order Bacillales_A; family Planococcaceae; genus Sporosarcina. Next base: position 18,868 of record CAZWAW010000055.1, on the reverse strand, counting down.
CTGGAACGGAGGTAGGTAATAAATATCCTCGTGATATTGAAGTGTTAAAAAAAGCATTGAAGTTAAGAAGAATGGAAATTGCAAGCGCTTGGTTTAGTTCTTTTATAACAACAAAACCATTTGATGAAACTAGAAATGCATTTTTAACTCATCGCGATTTCCTGTATGCAATGGGAGCTAAGGTAATTGTGATTTCTGAACAAGGATATAGTATTCAAGGTTTGGAAAGTACTCCGTTATTTTCGAATAAGCCAATCTTTACAGACAGAGATTGGGATGCTCTTGCGACGGGTTTAAATCGACTTGGTGAATTAGCTAGGGAAAAAGATATGAAACTCGTTTACCATCACCATATGGGAACGGGTGTGCAAACAACCGAAGAAATTAGTCGTTTAATGCAGATAACCAATCCGAAACTCGTTTATTTACTATATGACACTGGACATCTTTATCTTTCAGGAGAAAATCCGATTGAAGTTCTTAAAGAACACTTTACCCGCATTAAGCACGTTCATTTAAAAGATATTCGTTTACATATCGCTGAGAAATTAAAAGCTGAAAAGTTAAGTTTCCTACAGGGAGTAAAAGAAGGTGTATTTACGGTTCCTGGAGACGGAGTGATCGATTTCAAACCAGTTTTCGAGGCTTTGGATGAACAAGGATATGAAGGATGGATGATTGTTGAAGCAGAACAAGATCCGGCATTAGCGAATCCATTTGAATACGCTTTAATGGCACGGAATTATATCAAAGAAAACGCGGGAGTCTAAGGAATTTAGTTGATGAGAATAGTAGTGACGTTCAAAAATAAAGGGGAATCAGTATGAAGTTTTCTATTTGCAGTTGGACTTTTGGTAACATACCTATAGAGAAAACAATGGAATTTGTTTCTGAAACAGGTTATGATGCAATCGAAATCCGAGCGGACATAAATAATTACAACTGGAATAAAATTTCACACCTTGCTAAGGAACTTTCATTGGAAGTTGGGGGACTTACGGGTGATACAGGATGGCCAAATGAAGAACGAGATTTGGCCAATTCCAACCCGAATAATCGTAAAAAAGCAATTGATTATTTTAAACGACAAGTAGAAGCAGTGAAAGAAGTAGAAGGTGATTACCTCGTAATCTGTCCATCAGCTGTTGGGAAAATAGCTCCATTAGGTTCTGAAGGTGAAGACTGGAAATGGGCAGTTAATTCAGTACAGCAATTAACTACTTTAGCAGATGAACTAGATGTTAAGCTTGTAATAGAGCCGTTAAATCGTTATGAAAGTTGCCTTGTAAACACAGCACAACAAGCAGTTGATTTTATTAAGGATGTAGATCATCCAAAAGTTAAAATGCTATTAGATTCTTATCATATGAACATCGAAGAGAAAGATATGGAGTCACCGTTTCTCCTAGTACAAGATTATTTGGAAATAATACACGTTGCCGACAGTAACAGACAAGGCTTAGGCAGAGGTAATATTAACTTCGAACAATTCTTTTCTGGGGTTAAAAAATCTGGATTTGATGGTTATGTTATAGTTGAATGTAGCGCGCCTGGTTCAAACCCTTTTCAAGCGGATAAAGGGCATCCGGCAATGGACCAAATTTATGCTTACGCAACGGAGTCACTGGAGTATTTGAAAAGGTTTAATAAAAAAAATTTTAGATCTACCTATAATTTAAATTTTTCCTAGTTCACTAAGTGCACGAAAGAAAGGTTTTTAATTGAACAGCCTACTTAAAATTATTCATGTATAGTAATTATATGCTCTAAAAGCGGGGGAATGTCAATGAGACCAACCATTTACGATGTAGCGGAAGAAGCAGGTGTATCCATTGCTACAGTTTCAAAGGTAATTAATCATACAGGGAATATGCGTGATACGACAAGAACGAGAGTAAAAGAAGCAATGAAAACATTGAATTATCAACCGAGTATGATGGCTTCTGCACTAACAGGAAAAGGAACAAAAACCCTTGGACTATTGGTCCCTGATATATCAAATCCGTTTTTTTCTGAAATGGCTCGAACGATTGAGGACCGGGCCCATGAGTGTGGAATGAGTGTTATCATTTGCAGTACATATGACGATCTTGAAAAAGAAAAAAAGTATCTTGAATTACTACAAAGGCAACAAGTAGATGGATTTATTATCGCATCAACCTTTAAGAATAAAAAATTATTAAAAGATTTAAGAAAAAAAGGAACACCGCTTGTGATGTTAACTCAAGATAATGATGGTTTTGATGTTCCTTCAGTTTCTGTGGATGACTTCAAAGGTGGTTACGAAGCGACATCCTATCTTATTTCATTGGGACATAAAAATATCGCAATCATAGCTGAGCATCAAAATAGTAGTAGTTTGCGTATATATGGATATCGAGAAGCTCATACAATCAATTCGTTAACGTGTTCTGAAGAAAATATATATAAAATAACAGCTACATTGGCAAATGCTAAAAATATATTTAATGAAATTGCGGCTAAGGACAATATGCCAACCGCCATATTTGCTTGTAATGATCTGATTGCAATCGGTATTATTCAAGGGGCGAGAGAAAAAGGATTGATGGTACCCAAGGATTTGTCGGTGATTGGATATGATGATACAATTTTGGCTACAACTACCGTTCCAGAGTTAACAACGATTGCACAACCTATTGTAGATATAGGTAAAAGGGTTGTGGATGTTATAATAGAGGAAATAAAAGATAGAAATCAAGCCAATGAACGAGTATTGTTCAATCCAAAATTAATCGTTCGAGGGACGACAGCACGAGAAGATAATTCAGTATAAAAAAGTGAAGGAAAATAAACCTTGGCTTAATTACTTTGTAAATTATTGGTTCCATAAAAAATTAAGTAATGCATGCTGCAATGATTCCTTATTAAAAGGAATCATTGCAGTTTTTTTGAGAGATTGATATAGCTTATATATAATAATTAAAAAATAGTTTTGACTAAAAAAATAGAAATATCGAAACGGTGATTAATTATTCTTTCAAATCAAAAAAATGATTGACTTTCAAATGAAAGCGCTTTACAATTGTTTTGAGTAGAGAAAGCGCTTAACTAATTTAAGAGAGTTTCTAACGTATTTATTCAGCTTAATAGATTCGACTCGCTAAATAAGGTAATAAAAACCAATTAAACGTGTGCGGAGGAATGTAAATTGAAAAAAACTAAATTAGGTATTATTGGTGCGGGAAGAATTGGGAAATTACATGCTGAAAATCTAATCTACTTCTCGAATGTTACTGTGAAATCAGTATCGGATATTCAGACGGATGGTCTGGTAGAATGGGCATCCTCTATAGGAATAGAGCATGTGACAGCCAATTATCAAGATATATTGAACGATGAAGAAATAGATGCCGTTCTAGTTTGTTCCCCAACGAGTACACATCTCCAAGTGATCAAAGACGCAGCTAATGCTGGTAAACATATCTTTTGTGAAAAGCCCATAAGTTTTTCACCAGAGGACTCTGCGGAAGCGCTAAAAGTAGTTGGAGAAAATGGAGTGAAATTTCAAGTTGGGTTTAATAGACGATTCGACGCCAACTTTAAAAAAGTTCATGACACTGTAAAAAAAGGCATTATAGGGGATTCACATATTGTGAAGATTACTTCAAGAGATCCTGCTCCACCCTCTGCAGAGTATATAAAAAATTCAGGTGGGATGTTTATGGATATGAGTATTCACGATTTTGATATGGCTCGCTATGTAACAGGTAGCGAAGTTACGGAAGTTTACGTTCAAGGTGTTGGTTTAATCGATCCGATGTTTGCTGAATATGGAGATGTAGATACAGCAATCATCTCACTTAAGTTTGCTAGTGGTGCGATAGGTGTTATTGATAATAGCCGTAAAGCGGTTTATGGATATGATCAAAGAGTAGAAGTGTTTGGTTCAAAAGGTTCGGTTTCGATTAAAAATGATCTTCCGACAACGGCAGAAATTAGTACGGTTGATGGTGTGTTCAGTGATAAACCTAAATACTTTTTCTTAGAAAGATACAAAGAGGCCTATATTGTTGAGCTAAGTTGCTTCATAGATTCCGTAGCTAATGGTACGCCGCTAGTTTGCACTGGAAATGACGGATTGCAAGCAGAAAAAATTGCAGCAGCTGCAAAGGAATCATTACTTTCGGGTCAGCCAGTAAAAATTAGTCATGAAGAAACAATCTCGCCAATTTGTTAATCCATTAGAAGCAACCATTATATTAAAATAAGTGTAGATGTATTTCTAAAAAGTTAAGCGCTTACCTATCTTCTCTAAAAAGTAACTATTGCGAATTTATCAAGTTCGCGGATAAGATAGATAGATTATAAAAGAAGTTACGAAATTCATAACAACGACTTATGAATGGAGGGGTATTAATGAGCGAAACTAAAATATTATTAAAATTAACCAATATCAATAAAAGTTTCGGGAATATTCACGTATTGAAGGATATAGGTTTAGAAATAAAAGCTGGCGAGGTACATGTTCTATTAGGTGAAAATGGTGCCGGAAAATCTACACTCATTAAAATACTGACGGGAGCGTACACAAAGGATTCCGGTGAAATGTATTGGAAAGACAAGAAAATTGACATTAAATCACCACTAGATGCTATGAATATTGGTATTTCACCGATTTATCAAGAATTAAATCTAATTCAGGAACTGACTGTTTATGAAAATATATTTTTAGGTAAAGAAATAAAAGTCAAAAAGAATGGATCTTTATTTTTGGATAGGCGAGAAATGAAAAGAAAATCTAAAGAGTTTCTTACATTACTGGGACAAGATATATCCCCAGATGCCAAAATCTCAACATTAGGTATTGGAAAACAACAGCTCGTTGAGATTGCGAAGGCATTTACCGTCAATGCGCAACTAATCATTATGGATGAGCCCACTTCAAGTCTAAGTGAGGCGGAGTCAGAACAGTTACTTCAAACAATAACAAAATTAAAGAAACAAGGAATTGCAATCATTTACATATCGCACAGATTAGAAGAGATAGTAAAAATCGGGGACACTTTAAGTATTTTGAGAGATGGACAAAAAATAGAGACACTTCAAGTAAAAGATACAAGTACTGAGAAGATGATCCAATTAATGGTGGGTAGGGACCTTGATGAACAGTTTCCAAAAGTTCAGTTTGAAAAAGGAAAAGAAGGATTACGTGTGGAGAAAATGAAGTTAAAAGATTCTCCACACACCGTTTCCTTTTCGGCCTATGAAGGTGAAATCTTAGGAATATCGGGCCTTGTAGGCGCTGGACGAACAGAATTAGCTAGAGGGATTTTTGGAGCAGATAAAATAGACTCCGGTGAGGTATTTGTATTTGGAGAAAAGGTCACGATTAAATCACCTAGGGATGCGATAAAAGCAGGATTGGCTTTTATTACGGAGGATAGAAAAGGTGAAGGCTTAATATTAGAACAGAACTTAGAATTTAATATGACACTTGCAAGTTTAAAGCGATTTAAGAAAAGACCATTTTTGCAAAAGAAACTCATGAATAAAACTGCAGCTGATTATATAAAGGAATTGCACGTTCGTCCGGGTAATATTAATCAGCATGCATTGTATTTAAGTGGTGGGAATCAGCAGAAAGTAGTCATTGCCAAATGGCTCTGTACTCAAGCAAAAGTATTTATTTTCGATGAACCGACTCGTGGGATTGATGTAGGAGCTAAAGTTGAAGTTTACCGATTGTTAAATGAGTTGGTTACGAATGGAGCTATTGTAATAATTATTTCATCAGAACTGCCGGAAATATTGGGAGTTTGTGATCGTGTATTGGTGATACATGAAGGAAAGTTAACAGCAGATATGGCCCGTGAAAATACCAATCAAGAAAAAATAATGAAAGCGGCTACGGGGGAGATCTGACATGAGGGAAACAGTAGAAGTAGAACTAGAAAAAAAACAGGGGAAAACACGATTTAAATTTGATAAAGACTTTATTAGTAAATTTGGTGCTCCGTTAAGTTTGGTTGGTTTAAGTGTTATTTTAACACTATTGAGTGACCAATTTTTAACATTAGGAAATATCATGAATATTGCAAGCCAATCATCTGTTAATGCTTTACTTGCATTTGGAATGTTGCTCCCTATTTTAACTGCAGGAATTGATTTATCTGTAGGGTCTATAATGGCAGTGTCCATGATGACGATGGGTTTTTTTGTGGTAAATGGTGGGGTAAACCCAGTTATGGGGATATTAATTTGTCTAGGTGTGGGAACGTTGGCTGGTTGGGTAAACGGAATACTATTGACTAAACTTCGTTTACCGCATCCATTTATCTCGACACTGGGGACGATGAATATTCTTCGGGGTGTAGCGCTAATTATTACCGCAGCTGCTCCAATCGCTGGTTTCCCATATATAATCCAATACTTAGGATATAATTCAATCGGTCCTATGCCCGTTAGTTTTATCCTTGTGTTATTAGTCGCGTTACTTTTCCACCTATTTTTAACAAGAACAGCGACAGGAAGATACATTTATGCAGTTGGAGGAAACAAACAAGCGGCTCATTTATCTGGAGTAAACGTGAACAAAGTTCTGATTTTAGTTTATACAATCAGTGGTTTGATGGCAGGGTTAGCCGGTTTAGTTTTAGTCGGACGAGTGAACTCTGCATTTCCGTTAGCCGGTTTGAGTTATGAGTTAGATGCAATCGCCGCAGTTATCATTGGCGGAGCAAGTTTCATGGGTGGTGTTGGAACGATTGGTGGAACATTAATAGGGGCATTGATTATTGCTGTCTTACGAAATGGACTTAACCTATTAAACGTATCTTCAGATTTGCAAATGGCCATTATTGGTTTTGTAATTATCGCCGCAGTTTATGTGGATGTTTTAAGACATCGTGGAAAAAATAATTAAACAAATCGAGAAAATGGGGGAATAATAAATGAAAGAACAAATACGTTGCGCTGTACTAGGTCTTGGTAGATTAGGATCTTGGCATGCGGAGAATCTTGCTTCTAAAGTTCCAGGTGCTGAATTAGTATATGTTGCAGATCCTAGCGGAAATGTGGCAGAAGAAGTAGCACGTGAACTCGGTGTGGAAAAATGGACAAAGAAACCCGATGAGATTTTTCAGGATGCGGATATTGATGCAGTAATTATCGCGACGCCAACGAGTACGCATGGAGATATGATTAAAAAGGCAATCGCAGCCGGGAAACATATATTTGTTGAAAAGCCAATCACGCAGGACTTAAGCGAAGCAAATGAAATTGTTCAATTGATTGAGAACAGTGATGTGTTTTGTCAAGTTGGCTTTATGAGAAGATATGATCCTGCGTATGCCGAGGCGAAAAAGAGAATTCTAGCGGGGGATATAGGGAAACCAATTTACTTTAAGGGGGTATCCAGAGATCCTGTAGCACCTTCACCGGAATATGTGAAGAATAGTGGTGGAATGTTCCTAGATATGTCAATTCATGATTATGATATTGCTCGATTCTTAATGGATTCCGAAGTGAAGTCTATTGTTGCTAATGGAAGTGTTTTAGTGAATCCATTCATGAAAGAATTTAATGATGTAGACCAATCTATTACCTATCTAACATTTGAATCAGGAGCTGCCGGAGATATCGAAGGCAGTAGAAATGCACACTACGGCTATGATATACGTGGAGAAGTAATTGGTACTGAAGGAACCATCCTAATTGGCTCTGTAAAAAATCATGATATCAAAGTTTTAACTAAAAAAGGTAGCACATATGATATCGTTCCAGATTTTCCAACAAGATTTAAAGATGCATATGTAATAGAAATGATTGACTTTATTGATTCATTAAGAAACAACAGAACACCAAAAGTAACTGAAATTGATGGGAAAGCCGCTTTGGAAATCGCTCTGAAGGCAAAAGAATCATTTGAAACAGGTCAGATGGTACATTTGGACACACACGAAAAAGCATCGGTGCTATAAAAAATAGTGTTTGGCAAATCCGCAACAAAAAGGTGAGGGATTCCTTATGCAAGAAAAGAAACCTATCCGAGTTGGAATGATTGGCTATAACTTTATGGGGAAAGTTCATGGTAATGCGTATAGAGGGGTTCCATTTTTCTTTGACTTGGATGCGGAGCCCGTTCTACAAGCTATATGTGGACGTAAGGAAGAAAAAGTTAAAGAACAGGCGAAGAAGTTAGGATGGAAATCCTATGAGACGGATTGGCAGCAATTGATTGAGCGGGATGATATTGATCTGATTGATATTTCTAGTCCAAATAATACGCATTATGAAATAGTTCTAGCGGCTGCAAAAGCTGGAAAACATATCATTTGTGAAAAACCATTAGCTAATACATTAGAGGAAGCTAAAGAAATGTTGAAAGCTGTAAATAGTGCCGGTGTCGTTCATATGATTTCTCATAACTATCGCTTCGCCCCGGCTGTTCAATTCGCCAAAAAATTAATTTCAGAAGGGCGAATTGGAAGGATATATCATATCCGTGCAACTTATTTGCAAGATTGGCTGTTAGATCCAAGCTATCCAATGGAATGGCGTTTGAAAAAGGAGGTATCGGGATCTGGTACACTTGGCGATCTTGGTTCGCACATTATTGATCTAGCTCGCTTTTTAGTAGGAGAAATTGATGAGGTAGTTGGCATGATGGAAACATTCATTGAGGAGCGTCCACTTAAAGGCGGGGGCGATGAACCTGAAACGATGGGGAAAGTTACAGTAGATGATACGTCTTCGTTTTTAGCACGATTTGATAATGGGGCTTTAGGGAATTTTGAAACTACCCGTTTTGCCGGTGGAAATAAAGCAGGTAATCGTTTTGAAATTAATGGAGATAAAGGTTCTATACGTTGGGATCTTGAAAACATGAATAATCTTGAAGTCTATTTTGCTGACGATGAGCCTGGATTACAAGGTTTTAGAATTATCAATTGTACGGAAGAGATTCATCCCTATGCCGATTCTTATTGGCCTGCGGGACACATCATAGGTTACGAACATACATTTATCAATCAAATGTCTGAATTAATACGGGGTATTTCCGTGGGAACTACCAACTATCCAAACTTTGAAGATGGTGTTCGTAATCAGCAGGTGCTACATGCAGTCGTAGAATCTGTAGACACACAAAAATGGGTGAAAGTAGATAAAAGGTTGAACTAAGACAATAACAAAATGAAATCTATGAAAATTGGAGGTTTTAGCTATGAAAAAGTTTGTAATGTTTTTAATGGGAATCAGTTTATTCACGCTTGTTTTGGCAGGGTGTACTGAAACTGATGCAGAAGATGGTGGTAAGTCGGTTAAAAGTGGTAAACCTGAGGTTGTTGTTGTGTTAAAAACACTTAGCAGCCCTTATTGGAAATTTGTTGAGGCGGGGTCAAAACAGGCATTTAAAGATTTGGATATCAACGGTAAGGTAGTGGGTCCAGCTTCCGAATCACAGATAGTTGAACAAATTAACATGATGGATGATGCACTTAGCAGAAATCCAGATGCATTAGTTTCCGCTCCTACCCAACCGCCTACTGCGATACCTGTTTTTGAGAAATACCATAAAAAGAACATTCCGGTTCTACTAGTAGATACGGATGCAGATTGGTCTGATAAAACGACATTTATTGGAACAGATAATAACACTGCTGGAAGAATAGGTGGAGAATATTTAGCCTCGGTACTTAAGCCTGGTGATAAAATAGCGATTATTGGTGGAGCTTTGGGGAATTCCGCTACAGACGAACGGGTAAAAGGTGCGGTAGAAGCATTAGAAGCTGCAGGTTTTAATGTTGTTGCTAATCAGCCAGCAGATAGTGACCGTTCAAAAGCAACTAACGTAATGGAAAATATATTGCAAAATCATCCAGATGTTAAAGGAGTTTTTGCTGCTAATGACGACATGGCATTAGGGGCGAGTAGAGCTATTGAATCAAAAGGATTAGATATTAAAGTAATTGGAACAGATGGAACGATTGAAGCAGTAGAAGCAATTATTGCCGGGTCTTTATCGGCTTCTGTAGCTCAAAACCCTTATGAAATGGGGTATCAGAGCGTCGTAAATGCATTGAAGGCAATTAACGGTGAAGAGGTAGATAAGCGCATCGATAGTGGTGCTGAAATAATTTCGAAAGAAAATGCAGACGAACGATTAGAATTCCTTCAATCGTTACTGAAATAAAGATGAGTGTTGCATTTGTTTTAGTAGTGGCCGTCTAGTAGTAATAAGTAAGTTAATACAAAGTTTCGAGTTGACTTCCAAATGGGAAAACTCTAAACTGGTAATTTGAACCAATAAACAGAATAATTTATTAACTTGATTTGATTTGATCTAAGTAATAGTCTATTCGTTTATATTTATTAAATAGGACTGAAGTTTGAGCGGTTATGGAGGTATTTACCGAGAGGTAAGCGCTTACCTCTGTATGGCGCAGTTATTCGAGGGAGGAACTACAAAATGAATCCACTTAGATTCTCGGAAAATAGATCACTAGACCTTATCGCTGTGGGTAGACTCTGCATCGATTTGAATGCCAATGAGACTAATCGTCCAATGGAAGAGACAAGTACGTTTACGAAGTACGTTGGCGGATCGCCCGCCAATATTGCAATCGGTTCTGCACGACTTGGACAGAAAACAGGTTTTATCGGTAAAGTTGCAGATGATCAAATGGGCCGATTTATTACAGATTATTTACAAAAAGATAATATCGATACAACAGGCATTACGATTGATAAAACAGGGGCTGTTACGGGTCTCGCATTTACAGAGATTAAGAGTCCTGAAGAATGTAGTATTCTTATGTACCGCGACAATGTTGCTGATTTAAAACTTCATCCTTCTGAAGTCGATGAAGATTATATTAAACGATCAAAGGCACTTCTTATTTCTGGAACGGCACTTGCACAAAGCCCGTCACGGGAAGCGGTATTTTTGGCATTGGAATATGCAGAGAAGCATAATGTCACGGTGTTCTTTGATCTTGATTATCGTCCATACACGTGGACTGATGAAGCAGAAACGGCTGTTTACTATAATTTAGCTGCTGAAAAATGTGATGTCCTGATCGGTACACGTGAAGAGTTCGACATGATGGAAAAACTGTTGAATATAGAAGAATCGGATGATCAGTATACAGCTTCTCGCTGGTTCTCTTATAAAGCGGAAATTATTGTGATCAAGCATGGCGGCGAAGGTTCCATCGCGTATACAAAAGATGGGGATTCTCATCGCAGTGGTATTTTCCGTACGAATGTATTGAAAACATTTGGAGCGGGTGATTCCTATGCCGCCGCATTTATTTATGGTCTGATGACCGGGAAAAGTGTTGCGGAAGCAATGAAAATGGGCAGTGCATCTGCTTCAATTGTCATCTCACGCCATAGTTGTTCTGATGCCATGCCGACGGAAAATGAATTAACGCATCATATTGAAACAGCAATTTATGAAACGGTTTAATAAAAAGGATTTAAATATGTTGAGCATATGAATCCATGTGTAAATTGAGCGAAGTCGCCTAACTGGGGCAGCCGGAGCTTGTTAGAAGGAATATTTCATCTCAACTTATATACGAAACAGTTTAAGAAAAAAGGGGAGAATTATAATGATAACAAAAGTAGAACGCTTGAAAAACTACATTGGCGGAGAATGGGTAGATTCAGAATCAGAAGTAAGTGAAACAGTGATAAACCCTGCGACGGGTGAAGCAATTGCTGAAGTACCTCTTTCAACAAAAGGAGATTTAGAGCGTGCAGTAGCAGCGGCAGATGAAGCATTTAAAACCTGGTCTCAAACAGCTGTGCCACGACGTGCTCGTGTTCTATTCAAATATCAGCAGCTTCTTGTTGAAAACTGGGATGAACTTGCAAAACTCATAACGATTGAAAATGGTAAGAGTTTTGCAGAGGCTCACGGCGAAGTACTACGTGGCATCGAGTGTGTTGAATTTGCAGCGGGTGCACCAACACTTATGATGGGCGAACAACTTCCTGATATCGCAACAGGAATTGAATCAGGTATGTATCGCTATCCAGTTGGAATCGTTGGGGGAATTACACCATTTAACTTCCCGATGATGGTCCCTGCTTGGATGTTCCCACTTGCGATTGCATGTGGAAATACATTTATCCTAAAGCCTTCTGAGCGTACGCCGATTCTTGCAGCTCGTCTTGTAGAATTATTTACGGAAGCAGGTCTACCAAAAGGCGTATTAAATATCGTTCACGGGGCACATGATGTCGTGAATGGAATTCTAGAACATAAAAAAATTAAAGCAGTTTCATTCGTAGGATCACAACCTGTTGCTGAATATGTCTACAAAACGGGAGCAGCAAACCTCAAGCGTGTCCAAGCGCTTGCCGGAGCTAAAAACCATTCCATTGTTTTGGCAGATGCAAACCTTGATATAACAACAACGCAAATTATAAGTGCAGCTTTTGGATCAGCGGGTGAGCGTTGTATGGCCGCTGCGGTTGTAGCTGTAGAAGATTCGATCGCTGATGAACTCGTTGCAAGACTAAAAAAAGCTGCGGATGAAATTGTGATTGGAAATGGTCTTGATGAAGGCGTATTCCTAGGCCCAGTCATCCGTGATTCTCATAAAGATCGTACGCTCGGCTATATCGAAAAAGGTGTAGAAGAAGGAGCAACGATGGTAAGAGATGGTCGTGAAGACAAGGAAGTTAATGGTCAAGGGTATTTTGTGGGACCCACAATCTTTGACAATGTCACTCAAGAAATGAAAATTTGGCAAGATGAAGTTTTCGCCCCGGTTCTTTCTATTATTCGCGTTAAGGATTTAGCGGAAGGGATCGAAGTTGCCAATGCTTCACCTTTTGCAAATGGTGCTTGTCTGTATACGGACAGTGCTGCAGATATTCGTCAGTTCCGTGAAACAATCGATGCCGGCATGCTAGGTGTTAACTTAGGCGTACCTGCTCCGATGGCATTCTTCCCGTTTTCGGGATATAAAGATTCGTTCTACGGCGATCTTCATGCAAATGGTAAGGACGGCGTTGAGTTCTACACGAGAAAGAAAATGGTCACGGCTCGTTATATAAAATGATTTCCTAATGAGAGAAAGAGGATAGGACTGAAAGCAGTTCTATCCTCTTTCTATATAATTTGAACATATGAATACATATTCAATCCAAGCGAAGGCGCCTAACTGGCTTATCGCGGGAGGCCTCCTCATAGCGCAGAAGCAGGTTAGAAAGAATTCTTTATTTCAACTTATATTATTCTGTTTATTTATCATTTTATAAAAAGGAAGGGATGTATCCATGAATACGATTCGTTTAACGACAGCACAGGCACTCGTTACATTTTTAAATGCACAATATGTTGAATTTGATGGAAAACAAGAACGTTTTATAAAAGGCATTTTCACGATTTTTGGACATGGTAACGTAGTTGGCTTAGGAGAAGCACTTTCAGAAGTTCCAAGTGAACTCGAAGTTTATCAAGGGCGAAATGAGCAAGGTATGGCAAATGCAGCCATTGCCTTTGCAAAACAAAAGCATCGCAAGCAAATTATCGCTTGTACATCATCCGTTGGTCCGGGAGCAGCAAATATGGTGACATCAGCTGCAACAGCGACTGCAAATAATATTCCGTTATTACTATTTCCAGGTGATGTATTTGCAACACGTCAACCAGATCCTGTTCTTCAACAAATTGAACAAACGCATGACTTGTCTATCTCAACTAACGATGCATTTCGTCCAGTCAGTAAATATTGGGACCGGGTTAGTCGACCTGAACAACTAATATCTGCGATGCTTAATGCGATGCGTGTATTAACGAATGCTGCAGACACAGGTGCAGTAACAATTTCACTACCTCAAGATGTGCAAGGTGAAGCCTGGGATTACCCAACCTCATTTTTCAAGAAGAGAATTCATCGGATTGAACGACGCCTTCCGACAGTTGAAAGTGTAAAAGATGCAGCGGCACTTATTCAATCAAAGAAAAAACCATTGCTCATTTTAGGTGGAGGTGTACGCTATTCTGAAGCAGCGGATGCATTTGTAAAATTTGCAGAAACACATAATATTCCTTTTGCAGAAACGCAAGCTGGTAAAAGTGGTATCGAAAGTACGCATCCCCTTAACCTTGGTGGTGTTGGTGTCACTGGGAATTCTTCCGCGAATGAAATTGCAAAAGACGCTGATTTGATTATTGGTGTGGGAACAAGATTTACTGACTTTACAACCGCTTCAAAGCATTTATTTAGCGAGGCGGACGTATTAACAATCAATATATCCGAATTCCATGCAAGTAAATTGGATGCGGTTCAAGTCGTTGCGGATGCACAAGCGGGCCTTGAAGCAATTGGGTTAGCGATAAAAGGCTATACATCTAGTTACGATAATGAAATTGAAAAAGCTCAACAAGGATGGCAAGACGAACTTGCTCGTCTGTATGGTATTACTTACAATGATGATTTTACACCTGAAATATCTGGACATTTAGATGACAAGATTGACGAATATAAAGAAGCTCTTGGATCAGAATTAACACAGACAAGCGTCCTTGGAACAATCAATAACTTATTGGATGACGATGCGATTATCGTTGGAGCAGCAGGAAGCCTTCCTGGAGATTTACAACGCATGTGGAAATCTAAAGAGCGCAATACGTATCATATGGAATACGGGTATTCCTGCATGGGATATGAAATTGCAGGATCCTTGGGTGTGAAACTTGCGGAGTCGGATAAAGAAGTATACGCAATGACTGGCGATGGAAGCTATTTAATGCTACACACGGAGCTTGTGACGAGCATCCAGGAAAATCAAAAAATCAACATTTTACTTTTTGATAACTCCGGATTCGGTTGTATTAATAATTTGCAAATGGGAAATGGGTTGGAAAGTTTTTGTACGGAATTCCGTAAACGTAACGCGGTTACAGGGAAAATGGATGGGCCAGTGATGACCATTGATTTTGCGAAAGTGGCAGAAGGATACGGTGCAAAGACCTATTCCGTACGTACGATGGAAGAACTAAAGGCAGCCATTATTGATTCTAAAAAGCAGACTGTTAGCACGTTAATTGACATAAAAGTACTTCCTAAAACAATGACGGATGGCTACGATTCATGGTGGCATGTGGGTGTTCCTGAAGTCTCGAAAAATGCAAATGTGAAAAATGCATTTGTAGATAAAGAAAACAATCTTAGAAAAGCCCGCGCATACTAATATTTATATATGTTGAACAAATAGATGCTTATATAAACTAAGCGTAGGTGCCTTTTTCGGGGTAGCCGAAGCGGATTCAGTGGAATCGTTTATTTCAACATATAATAGTTAGGAGAAAAAAATGACACTTGTAAAAATGAAAGATATTCTAAAACTAGCTGAAGACAATAACTATGGTGTCGGAGCGTTTAGTGTTGCGAATATGGAAATGGTCATCGCAGCCGTTCGAACGGCTGAGGAACTTCGTTCACCACTTATATTGCAAATTGCTGAAGTGCGTCTCGGACCTTCTCCGCTTCATATAATCGGCCCGATGATGATTGAAGCTGCGAAAAAAGCGTCTGTACCTGTTGCGGTTCACTTCGATCACGGGGAAACGGAAGAAATAATCGTAGAAGCACTTGAAATTGGATTCACATCGGTAATGTTTGACGGATCATCTCTTCCACTTGAAGAAAATATAGCAAAAACAAAAAATATTGTACAACTTGCAAAAAATTACGGTGCGACTGTAGAAGCGGAAATTGGTCGAGTGGGCGGAAGTGAAGATGGATCGGTTGATATTGAAATCGCAATCACATCTGTTGAAGAGGCTAAGCGATTTACTGATGAAACCAGGGTAGATGCACTTGCGATTGCGATTGGTAACGCACATGGTGTCTACAAAGGAGATCCGAAATTGCGGTTGGACCGCCTTGAAGAAATTAATAATGAAGTGGAGATTCCTCTCGTCCTTCACGGTGGTTCTGGGATATCTAAAGAAGATTTCCGTACAGCAATTTCCCATGGGATTCGTAAGATTAATGTGGCAACATCAACATTTAACAATGTCATCAAACGAGTAAATGAAAATGTGCCATTTGATAATTATTTCAAGTATCACGAACAAGTCATTCAAGCAGCCGCTGAAAATGTGAAAGCTCATATGGAAATGTTTCAAAGTACAGGGCGCGTTTAAGGAGGAAATCATAATGTATGAAAAATTAGGCGAATTAAAAGAAGGTTACACAAAGATTTCTGATATGGAAGATAAACATAAGGACATGCTTCAAGATATTGGGATTTATACGCTATTTGAAGGGACAGTGGAAACCTTCATGGATAGTGAAAAGGAACAGGCCATACTTTTACTTGAAGGTGCAATTCGGTTGGAGTGGAACAATCATTCAGAAGAAATAAAAAGGGCTTCGGTTTTTGAAGAAAATCCATGGTGTCTCCACGTACCCTTTGGAGTGAATGTTAAAGTAACTGCACTTGAAAAGAGCGAAGTGCTCGTTCAAAAAACAGACAATGAAAATACGTTTGAAGCCAAACTATATACGCCTGAAGAGTGTGAAAGTACAAATGCTGGGGAAGGTGTATGGGATGGGACTGCAGAACGTGTCATTCGCACGATATTTGATTACAACAATGCACCCCACTCAAATTTAGTCATTGGTGAAGTTATTTCTTATCCGGGTCGTTGGTCAAGCTACCCACCGCATCATCACGACCAGCCGGAAGTGTATTACTATCGGTTTGATAAGCCACAAGGATTCGGTTGTGCGATGGTGGGGGCAGATGCGTATCGAGTTGAGCATAATAGCTATATTACGATTCCAGGCGATTTAGATCATCCACAAGCAACAGCTCCAGGCTATGCAATGTATTTTTGTTGGATGATTCGTCATATGGAAAATAATCCGTGGACAGAGCGGATTTTTGAGGAAGAGCATGAGTGGATGTTAGAGGAAGATGCAAAAATTTGGCCTGAAAAGTAACAATAACTTATCCAAATGTCATTACCGGAACAGCGCCGTGCATGTCGAGCGCTGTTTTTCGAAGAGAAAATTAATTAAGTTGGGTGTGAAGAACGTTGCAAACAGAAAATAGTACCCGCATTACGAAGAAAGACCACTTCAATTTTATAGCGATGGTTTCCTGTTTTTGGTTAGCAATATATATTTATGCACCCATTTTTGGTGTTTACTTACAACATATTGGATTTTCGTATTCGGCAATCGGAATTATTTTAGGGAGCTACGGCATAACGCAAGTCTTGCTCCGTTTACCGCTTGGCATTTTGTCTGATTTCTTGCAGCATATTCGGAAACATTTATTGGTCGGCGGCTTTATAATGGCATTTGCGAGTAACTTAATCTTCGTATTCTTCGACTCATTTATTATGGTTTTAATCGCAAGGCTTTTGGTGGGAATGACAGCATCCGCATGGGTAATGGCTACTGTTTTATACTCATATTATTTTAGCGCTGGCCGTTCGGCAAAGGCAATGGGGATTATGCAATTCGTCACGGTAGGTACACAGTTTTTTGGTATGGCAATTAGTGGTTATCTTGTTTATTTAGCTGGGTGGAGTTTGCCGTTTTGGGTTGGGGCAGCTGCTTCAATTGCGGGGGTCTATTTCGCCATAAATATAAAAGATGTGCATGTGGGTAAGGTACAGGCTGTAAAATCAAACATAAGACAGCATTTACAAGAAATACGTAAGATTCCGGATTTGTTCTCGCTTACGTTCATTTCTTTAATTGCGCATGCTATTTTATTCATAACTATTTTTGGGTTTACACCGATTTTAGCATCGTCAATCGGGATTCCTGAAAAAAGCTTTTTTTGGCTAATATGTGCTTTTTTTATACCTCATATTATAGCCTCAATCCTCTTTATATTTTATGAATTTACGCATCGTTTTAATCAAGGTATGCTTAAAGTCTGTTTTCTCATAACGGCCATTTGTTTGGCGCTGATTATGAAAGCCGATTCACTCTTTACTCTAAGCGTCTATCATGCGGGGCTCGGTCTTTCTCTTGGATTTATCTTTCCAATCCTCCTAAGTGAAGTGGTCAGAATCAGTCCAGAAAATCTGAAAATGTCGGCAATGGGTTTTTATCAATCATTTTACGCATTAGGGATCTTAATCGGTCCACTTGCGGCAGGGATTGTAGCAGAGCAGTTGGGATTAAGGGAGGTATTTCTATTTACGGGCATACTTACTTTCTTGGTGACTATGAGTATTCTATGGATGTTTAGAGGTAAATCGACACGATCTATTCAATCTTAATGATAATTAGATATACTATATCTTGAATTATTCACAGAGATTCCGTAAAAGGCTAGAAACATCTATGCCATTGGCTATTCAGTTTACTATTTACGCATGAAATAACTAGAAAAAGCACTCGTTCAATCAAGGATTACCTGTTGAAGGGATGCCGAATAAGTACTAAAGAGATAGGGACTAGAAAATCTACTAGACACGCTGGCGTATTCAAGAATTTTCTTATACTTGTAGTATTCTCGTACAAGAGCCAAGCGCTAAAGAACATTGTGGTGGAGACTGTGGATCAGGTGGGGAAACGTCTTGAATACATCAGTAGAGCGGGAGTAATCAGGCTAGATAAGTTAAAGAAGTACAGAGCTTGTCACAGGGGGGACATTGAATGATTGGGTTAAGAAAGATGATAATTTTAGATAGAGGAGTCACTAAAGATAGCCAGTGAAGCTCTCAGTCGATACAAGGTTTATAACATTTTATAACGACTTATAAAGTATTTTCACATCAATTTTTATAACAAAAAAGCACCACCCAATTAAGGATGGTGCTTGTCTGTAAACCATTGGTACTTATGGCTTTGTGAAGCTCAGCCGCCTTTGCCGTATGGTCTTAGAAAGTTTTAAACCACCACTCCTCAAAGTG
>CAZWAW010000054.1:0-19554 GCA_964632025.1 uncultured Sporosarcina sp. | reverse complement strand
TTGTGTTGAAAAAGAGGTGAGCGATCATATAACCCTGGCACCCGAGCATATATCCCGGTAGCCGATCAAATAAGCATGCATACCGATCATATAACCCTGACACCCGAGCATATATCCTGGCACTCGATCCTATATCCCGGTAACCGAGCATATAAGCCTGAGCACCGAGCATATATCCCGGCAACCGATCAAATAACCCCGCCGACCGAGCATATATCCTGGTAACCGATCATATCCCTCGGTAGCCAATCAAATAACCCTGCAACCGAGCATATCCCCCGGTACCCGATCATATATCCCCGCCAACCGAGCATATCTCCCGAGCAACCGATCAAATAACCCCGACCATAGGATAGCAATCTCAAAAATGATGGATTAGTAATTGGCTGAGTATTGAAAAAGTAGAAAACTACCGTTATAGTAACAACAATGATAATAAGAAAGCAGGTCATCCTAATGAAAACACTTTTACTTACAGGGTTTGAGCCCTTTTTAACATTCACTGTTAATCCGACGATGAAAATCGTAGAAGAACTACATGGCACAGTGATTGGCAATTACAAAATTCATAGCGAAGTGTTGACGGTAGACTTCCAAACATCAGGCGAGCAACTTCTTACGCATATTGAAGCGTTAAAACCAGATGCAGTGATTTCACTGGGGCTTGCGGGAGGCCGTTATAAAATGACGCCTGAACGGATTGCCATTAATGTGAAAGACGGCGAGCCTGATAATCATGGCAATACACCTGTTGATGAACAGATTCAAGCGCAAGGTGAAGCGGGATATATATCAACACTACCAGTTCGCGCAATGGTGAATCGATTACTAGAAGAAGGGCTGCCGGCTGAAGTGTCGAATACTGCAGGCACCTATCTATGCAATAACGTTATGTATGAAGGACTGCATTATGCGGCCACACAACGACCAACGATGAAATCCGGATTCCTTCATATACCTGCTTCACACGAATTGGCGATTGAGCATGGCAAAATTCCAAGCTGGTCACATGAAGATTTGAAAAAAGGCGTCGCCGTATGCATCGAAGTGCTATCTGCTGATGAATCCTAACAAGCAAATTATCCCCCGTACAATGGTGATGAACGAACAAACAATACGTTTCGACTTTGGCCCGCAGATGAGTCAAGAGACCTTTCGCATAATCCAGCAATTTTGTCAGGTTGTTGAACAGGACAGGAATCATTTACTTGAAGAAGTCGTACCGAGTAATAAAACGGTAACTGTTTTTTATCGCAAAGAACTTGTAAACCCTTGTGTAATCATTGAAGAACTACTGACAAAGTGGATGCACAGAACTGACAGTGACTTGCGTGTAAATACGCGTACCCTTGAAATTCCAGTCTGTTATGATGCGTTGTTTAGTGAAGATATACCAAGGATTTGCGACCATACAGGACTGACACGCGAAGAGGTAATCGCCATACATACAGGCACAAGTTATAAGGTGTATATGATTGGTTTTTTACCAGGATTTCCGTACCTTGGGGAATTGCCGGAGGTACTCCATGTCCCACGTTTGGAAAAGCCACGATTGAGTGTGCCAAAAGGGACGGTTGGAATTGGAGGGACGCAGACGGGTATTTACCCGATAGAGTCTCCTGGAGGTTGGAATATAATTGGGCGGACCCCACTCGATCTATACTGTTTGAACCGCGTTGAACCATTTTTAATACGTGCAGGTGATCAGTTGCAATTTCGTGCCATATCTCTTGAAACCTTTAATGAGATGAAAGAAGAGTTAGCGCGTGAACCTGAAATGATTTTGCAGTTTGTAAAGGAGGGATCGCAATGCGAATTGATCTAAATGCAGATGTCGGTGAAAGTTTTGGTCAATTTACGGTTGGGGAAGATAAAGCCCTTTTCAGCTCGATAACATCTGCCAATGTTGCATGCGGATTTCATGCCGGTGACTTTACTGTTATGCAGCAAACGGTGGAACAAGCGGCTGGACAAAAGGTTTCAATTGGCGCACATCCCGGTTATCCGGATTTACAGGGATTTGGAAGAAGAGAGCTAATGATGTCCCCCCGTGAAATTTACAATGCAGTAGTCTATCAAATCGGTGCACTTAAACAGTTTTGCGACATACAAGGTGTTGCGTTGAATCATGTGAAGCCGCATGGTGCCCTGTATAACACTGCTTCGATTAACCGCACTGTTGCCGATGCAATTGCAGAAGCCGTTTATGATGCAGTACCGAATGCATATTTATATGGACTTTGTAACAGCGAATTGTTGCAGGCTGGAAAGAAAATTGGCTTAAAAACGGCGGGTGAGGCATTTGCAGATCGCAGCTATACGGCAGAAGGTACATTGTGCTCCAGGTTATTGCAAGGGTCTGTCCTCCATACATATGAAGATATCGAAAAACAAGTGATGGATATTGTGTTAAATAAGCAGGTGCAAACAATAACTGGAGAAATGATTTCAATCCAAGCAGATACAATTTGTTTCCATGGCGACGGACTGGGTGTGGCGTCCCATGCTCATCAAATTCGTCAAGCGTTGACGTCTGCAAATGTACGTGTTAGCGCACTTGGAGCCGCGATATGATTTCGTTATTTCGGGTCGTTAAATCTGGCGTCTATGCCACGATACAAGACAGGGGGAGATTCGGTTTCAGGCGTTTCGGTATGCCAGTTGCCGGACCTATGGATAGAGAGGCATTCCAGCTAGGCCAAGACATTATTGGGAATGATGAAAGCGGAAATGCACTAGAACTTTTCTTAGGCGGTTTAACAGTAGAGGTATTAACCGATCATAGGATTGTCATTGCAGGAGCAGATTTAGGGGCAATGATTGACGGAGAAACGCCAGCACCACTCTGGAAAACGTTTCAGATTTGGAAAGGGCAAACGATTTCATTCTCAAAGCCAATTAGCGGTGCGATTGCGTACATTATTCCGGAAGGCGGGTATGCTGTTAAGGAGATTTTGGGTAGCAGTTCTAGTTATCCAAGAGGTCTAATTGGTGAGGTCGTAAAAAAAGAGACGATCCTTTATGCGAATGCATTAAAACAAAAGCGCTTGACCCGTGGTTTACTTGTGGGTAACATACCGAGTTATGCCCAAGACGTTACGATTGAATTGTTCAAAAGTCCGCATATGGACCTGTTCGAAAAATCGAGTGTGGATACATTTCTAAGCGCCAGCTATACGTATCGCGGGGGAGATCGAATGGGTTACTTTTTCAATGGGCCTCCACTTGCGTTTATTGATAGTGGAGACATTGTCAGCGAAGTGACTCAGTTTGGAACTGTGCAAGTCCCGACGAATGGGCAGCCAATTATTCTAATGGCAGATGCACAAACGACAGGAGGATACGCGACAATTGGTACGGTTTCAAAAGCTGATTTGTCAAAAGTTGCCCAATTAAAAAATGGTGGCACCGTCCGGTTTGTGTATCGAATGCATGATTCGGTGTAACTAAATAGCCCATACAAAAATCCTGTAAGAAGTGTATTTACTTCTTACAGGATTTTTTAATTCATGTCTTCTTCTAAGCTTTTCGACCGAAATTGACGAATCCACACAAGCAACATGGTTTCGACAATAAAGGACACGATCTCCATGAACTTCCTAGTCGGCATCCAAACTGCTGTTTTCATATTTTACACGAACGGCGATATCAGGTTTATCTGTGAACACACCATCTGCTCCAAGTTTTATAAGTTTACGCATTGTTTCCTCATCGTTGACGGTAAAAGGATGGACGTCCAAACCTTCTTTATGCATCAATTCGATAAACTCCTTTGTCACTGAATCCACGTTCAAACCTACACCTGAAGCATATTTTTGTAGTTGGCGTACTTTCTTTTTTGAAAGATGGGCTTCCTTGTCGAATGAATACAATTTGATAAGCGGAATGGAAGGTTCCATGGCGAATATAGCTTTCAAACTATTTTCGTTGAATGATTGAATGATCACTTTTGGTATCACATCATCACCACTTAGAAGGTTATTTTCTCGAAGCAGATGTAGCAGGTCTTTTTCAATACCCGGATACGCATTGGGTGATTTAATCTCGATATAATAGTTGACTGAGTCGCCGAAATGGAGAAGGATGTCCTCTAATTCAACAACGCGTAATTGTTTATAAATAGGAGAAGCATATCGGGGATTTCTTTCGTTAAATTCCTCACCGGGCAAATAAAGTTGAAGTTCATTAAATGTCACGTCAGCAATGGCTTGTTCTGTATCTTGAAATGTTAAATAGGAATCGTGCATCGCAACAAGTTTTCTATCTCTTGTCATGTGTACATCAAGTTCGATGTAGTCTGCACCCATATTTACAGCTAACTCATAGGCAGCTAATGTGTGAGGAGGTGCGTAGGCAGATGCCCCACGGTGGGCGATAACGAGGAAGTCATCAGGTAAAGACGCACGTTCAACAGTGGGCTTCGTAGAACCAGATGACAGTAAAAGTAATAGAAGCACCACCATTACTCTTTTCATCGCACTCACTCCTTAATTTGAACTACAAATGTAAACCTTTGTAAATATTACATTAAAAATGCAGGGAATAGCTTCTTTTTATAGAAAGGTATACCTGAGAGCTGAATGTATCGCCTTTTAAATTAATGAAAAGTAATTGGGTTTTCTAATGGAAAGGGATTGAATATGTGAAAAAAGTGGAGCTTATTAATTTGTCAAAGTCATACGATAAACAAGTGGATGTTATCTCCAATATAAACGTAACCATTGAGCCTGGCGAGTTTTTTGTCCTTGTCGGTCCTTCCGGTTGTGGGAAAAGCACGATGCTACGGATGATTGCAGGTCTTGAGAATATTACGAGTGGTACGCTTAAAATTGGTGATCAGGTTGCCAATCACTTATCACCCGATAAGCGTGACCTTTCAATGGTATTCCAAAACTATGCGCTTTATCCACATTTGACAGTTCAGCAAAATATTACGTTTGGGCTCGACGTGAAAAAAGTGAAGAAAGCTACACAGCGAGAAAGGGCAGCTGAAGTGGCGAAGATGTTGGGACTCACTGATTACTTAAAAAGAAAGCCGCGTGAACTATCAGGTGGTCAGCGGCAGCGAGTTGCGCTTGCCCGGGCAATTGTGAGTGAATCGCCGATTTGCCTGATGGATGAACCGTTATCTAATTTGGATGCGAAGTTGCGGGCTCATATGCGTACGGAAATCAGACGGATCCAGCGGAAGCTAGGTATTACAATGATTTATGTGACGCATGACCAAGTTGAGGCAATGACGATGGGGGACCGTATTATGATCCTTCATGAAGGGAAGATCCAACAAGTCGGAAAACCGATTGATATTTACAACAATCCGGCCAATCCATTTGTCGCCACGTTCATCGGTTCACCACCAATGAATTTAGCATATTCCGATGTCGATAAAAAAGCTTCAGCAATCGTCATTGGAGATATACTGCGTTTGCCCGTACCGTCTGAGGAAGTTATTAGTATCCCTGAGTATCAACTTGTTGCGGGAATCCGACCGGAACATTTACGACCAGCCTTAAAAGATACACCAGAAAAGGATAAGCTGTATGTCGTCGTAACGAACGTTGAGATTTTGGGCAATGAAACCGTGTTTTCATTTAAATTGGGTACCAATGAATGGATGGCCAAATGGAGTGGACAATGGCATATCGACATTGGAGATTCGATTCCAATCCTAATTGACTACGGCGCTTTCTGTCTCTTTGAAGCTAGAACTGGTGATTTAATCAAAAAGCCGACGGATCTTGGAAACGTCGTATTCGGCAAAGAGGTGCTTGTATGACTTCGCTTGAAAAGCCGGGAATCTGGAAAAAGACGACGAATGGCAGAACAGCGCTTCTTTATTTACTGCCATCGATACTCCTATTTTCAGTGTTTGTCTTTTATCCGATGTTTAGAACCATTTACTTAAGTTTTTTCTTAACAGACCAAAATGGAAACGCCGCGATATGGGTAGGTTTTGAAAACTATACGTATTTACTAGAGTCCACTGCATTTCTCAATAGTATGAAAGCAACTGGGTTATTTGTCTTATATACAGTACCTATTGGCATCATCTTGGCGCTATTCTTCGCTCTGTTAGCGAATGAAAAACTGAAAGGAATTGGGTTCTTTCGAACAGTGTATTCGTCAACAATGGGAATTTCCGTAGCCGCTTCATCCGTTATCTGGTTATTTATGTTTAATCCGAGTATGGGCATGTTCAACAGGATGTTGAGCCTGCTGAATTTGCCACAAATACAGTGGCTGCTCGATCCGCAATGGGCACTTCTATCCGTCTCGATTTCGACGATTTGGATGAACATCGGCTTTTCGTTTCTCATTTTACTTGGAGGGTTACAAAATATTGATGAACATCTCTATGAAAGTTCCAGGATCGATGGTGCAGGATACTTTTACCGATTGCGTCGGATTACACTCCCGATGTTGTCGCCAACGCTATTTTTCATAATTACCATTTCACTCATTAATGCGTTCCAATCGTTCGGACAGATTGATATTTTGACGCAAGGCGGTCCGTCGGCGTCGACGAATCTTATTGTGTATTCCATTTACCGTGAAGCCTTCATCAATTATCAGTTTGGAACAGCGAGTGCGCAGGCGGTCACTTTGTTTATCATTATTTTGATTGTGACTATCCTTCAATTCAAACTGGGAGAAAGGAGGGTCCATTATCAATGACAACAAGCATGCCTAAAAAGATTTGGATCTACTTCCTGCTAATTGTTACGTCATTTCTTGTATTCTTTCCGGTTATGTATGCGTTTTTGATTTCATTTATGACTGGTCCCGAACTATTGCAAGGGAAGTTTCTACCGCAGTCATTTAGTTTGGATAACTATATTAAAGTGTTTGATAGGTTGCCATTGTTGAATTATTTATTGAATAGTTTCATCGTTTCCGTAAGCGTCATGCTTGGGCAACTGGCGGTGTGTAGTCTGGCGGCTTATGCCTTCGTTTTCATCCAGTTCAAAGGGCGCGATTTCATCTTTTTCCTGTTCATATCAACAATGATGATCCCGTGGGAAGCAACGATGATTCCAAATAAATTCACCATCCAAAAACTCGATTGGCTCAATACGTATCAAGGGCTGACGCTGCCATTTTTCGCACTGGCGTTTGGAACGTTCTTGTTGCGTCAACATTTCAAAACGATTCCGAAAGAGTTGCACGAAGCGTCTCAAATCGCGGGGTTAAGTAAATTCGCCTTTTTCCGACGTGTGATTCTGCCTGTCTCGAAAACGAGTCTTGTCACGTTAGGTGCATATGGCTTTTTAACGACTTGGAATATGTATTTATGGCCGTTACTTATTACGACAAATAAATCCGTGCGAACTGTTCAAATCGGTTTGAAGCAATTGCAGTCGCAAGAAACGGGAACAGAATGGGGGGTGGTTATGGCAGGTGTTATCGTAGTCATTATTCCAACATTGTTATTGTTGTTTCTCGGACAGAAGCAGTTGCAGAAAGGTTTGTCTCAAGGTGCTTTGAAATAATGTTTACTATTATGACAAAGGGGTGCTCAGTATGATAAAAATATTGAAATCATCAATTTTCTGGCTTCTTATTTTGAGTTTGGCAGTTCTCACGGCGTGTACGAACAGTGCTAATGATACAGATAAAGAAGAGACGGAAATGCCCAAACCAGTTACAAGCGAAGGAACAGGTACAGACGATGAGAAAGTATCCATTGAATTTTGGCATGCGATGTCCGGTACAGGGCAGGAATCACTCGATTCAATTGTCAAAGGTTTTAATGACTCACAGGATAAGTATGAAGTGGTAGCCGAGTTCCAAGGGACTTATGAAGAATCACTGACAAAATTACGTGGTGTCGGCGGTACAAAAGATGCGCCAGCCATTACGCAAGTGTTCGAAGTCGGTACAAAGTATATGATTGACAGTGGATATATTGAGCCGATACAGTCGTTCATCGACAAAGATAATTATGATTTATCGCAGCTCGAAGAAAATATTTTAAATTACTATAAAGTCGATGGAGAGCTCTATTCGATGCCATTCAACTCATCGACTCCAGTAATGGTCTACAACAAAGATGCGTTCGAGGAAGCAGGGCTTGACCCTGAAAAAGCACCCGAAACGTTTTCAGAAGTAATCAATGCGGCAGCAAAACTGAAAAAGGGTGAGATGTATGGATTCTCCATGTTGACATATGGTTGGTTTTTCGAACAGCTCGTAGCAACGCAAGGCGGATTATATGTCAATGAAGACAATGGGCGTTCAGGTGACGCAACGGAAGCACTCTTTAACGGACCAGAAGGACTTAATGTCTTTGACTTTTTGGATACAATGAATAAAGCCGGTACATTCGGTAACTTCGGAACGAACTGGGATGACATTCGTGCAGCATTCGCATCCGGAAAAGTTGCCATGTATATGGATTCATCAGCAGGAGTTGCAGGCGCCATCACGACAGCTCCATTTGACGTAGGTGTTGCCTATATCCCATATGCGGATGAAGTGAAGCGCAACGGTGTTGTAATTGGTGGTGCTTCGCTTTGGATGTCCAAGGGCATCGCTGAAAAAGAACAAGAAGCGGCATGGGAGTTCATGAAATATTTAACAACGCCAGAAGTGCAGGCACAATGGCATTTGGATACAGGCTATTTCGCCATTAACCCAAAAGCCTATGATGAAGAAAACGTAAAAGAGAAGTGGGCGGAATTCCCGCAGTACAAAGTAACGGTAGATCAGTTGCAAGATACGGTGCCAGGCCTAGCGACACAAGGCGCGCTAATTTCAGTCTTCCCGGAATCACGCCAGCAGATTGTCACTGCGTTGGAAGACCTTTATCAAGGAAAAGATCCAAAAGAAGTACTTGATAAGGCGGCTGAAGCAACAAACCGTGCAATGGAGATTGCCAACAAAACGAAAAAATAGAATTATAGTAGGTAAGCCCCTATTCGCGTGATGTGAATAGGGGTATTCCGTATGTCGAATTCGTAATCATTGGAATTGGGGGAGCAGACAATGTTTCGCAGAAAGTAAACAACACTCCACAAAAACTAAGCAACGTTCAAGAAAATCTAAACAACCTAGAATTCCAAATGCGCGCTCAATGCCTTTAATATCTCTACCAGTTTCTCGTCATTTATAATAAGTAATGGAAGATGTTTTCTAGTCTAAATATTCCGAATTAGTATAAAAGTAATGCTATTATCCGTCAATAGTTATATAATCTGAATAGGATAAAAGATCGTGGGGGGAAATGATGAAGTTTACTGTGGCGAAGAAATTGTGGGTAGGTTTTTCGACAATTTTGATATTGCTTGTAATTGTCGGCGTGATAGGTTTATTGACGTCTATTCGTCTGAACTCGGATTATACCTTTTTATTAGATGACCGTGTAAAAAAAGTTGAGTTAGTGGATGAATTCATCTTAAAGCACAACGAAATTCAAGATGATGTGCGAGGCTTCATGTTATTCAAGGATGATTCATATTTGGAGACGCGTACGGGGCATGTGAATCGTTACAACGAATTATACGACGAATTGCACGCTATTCTACTTACGAAAGAACATCAGACGTTATTGGAAGAACTTCAAGTGGCACAAATAAAATATTTAAATTTACAAAATGAAATTGTACTGAGCGTCCAAGAAGGAAAAGACCGTAAAGCAACAGAACTTGGACGAGCATCTGCGAACGTTGGCTCCCTTGTCTTGGAAAATGCAGCGATTATCAAAGAGGGACAATACAAAGCATTAGAGGAAACACGCAATGAATTGCAAGGTTTCATGGCAGTTTCAAAACTGCTCGTTATTGGTATGATTGTTCTTGCAACGATTGCTGGTATCATTATATCTACATTAATTAGTCGAAATATTTCGCGTCCTGTCCGCATAGTGACAGAAGGTTTGAATGAAATCGCCAAAGGGAATTTGACGATTGATTTACTAGTGGTTAGAAACAAAGATGAAATCGGAGATATGGCGGCAGCGTTCAATAAAATGGGGACAGATGTCGCGAATATGGTCCGTAAAATCAACGCTTCTGCTGCTCAATTAGCAGTTCAATCAGAAGAATTGTCGGCGAGTTCCGAAGAAAGTATGGCCTCTTCAGAAATGGTTGCCAAGACCGCTGAAAATCAGTTGATCGGCAGTGAACAGCAGCAGAGGATTATCGGACAGTCCAGTTCATCTATGGGGGAACTATCATTAGGCGTTGCTGAAATTGCGGCAAATAATGAAGAGATGCTACAGGCGGCAGAAACCGTAGCGAACCTCGTTACGACGGGATCGAGTGTAGTAGGGGAAATGTCAAATCAGATGTCGACAATCCATTCAACAATCCAGGAATCTTCCAAAATTATGGAGGAAATGGCGCAGCATTCGAATGAAATTCAAAAAGTCACGACGCTTATTACGACGATTGCCGAGCAAACGAATTTACTAGCACTCAATGCAGCAATCGAAGCTGCACGTGCAGGGGAATATGGCAAAGGTTTTGCAGTTGTAGCAGAGGAAGTCCGGAAATTGGCAGAACAGTCGAAGACGTCTGCTACGGAAATCGGTAAGATGGTAAGTATGATACAAAATGCCTCAAAACGGGCCGTTACTTCCATTACGGCAGGAAATGAGCGAGTAGATAGCGGTATCGCAGCAACCGAGCAATCACGTCTTGTTTTCGAAGAAATTCAACAAGCAGTCGGAGATGTTGCCGCTAAAGTCGAAACAGTATCTGCTGCAATTGAGGAAATCCAGGCGATGGCTGAAGACGTGAGCCATGGTGCTACTGAAATCGAACAGTTGAGTAGTGAAGCTGCTGCGGCTGCAAGTGATACAAGTGCAGCAACGGAAGAACAGCTGGCGGTCAATCAGGAAATTTCATCGAGCGCACAAGCACTATCGAAACTTGCCGAAGATCTTCAAGTGGAAATGAGACATTTCAGAGTTTGAAAAGGGAATGGAAATACGAAAACGAACAACTTGTCCTAGGACTTGTTGTTCGTTTTTTTTGTGTACTCTATCATTTTTAATAAAGCCTTCCTTGCAAAATTCAGCAAAGATCATACAAGTAACAGTAATGCCATATACATAGTCGGCACTTAACAAATAGAATGTTCTTCCAACACCGCTTTGTCGCTCCTTCGCTAGATTTGTTCGTTATACGGGTGAGGTATACCACCTAGTTAATTCTAAATAAGTAGTGCCGAATATATAGACAGTGACACTCCCTTAAAATCGAAAAGGAAATGCTATAAAAAAAGGATTCAGCAGCCAAAATTGCATCTTTGGCTGTTCCTTTATGGATAGGAAAGTGGTTATTCATTCGTTTCCAAAAGTTATCGCATTTAGTATACCTGTATCATCGGAGAGCGACGGGCGAAAGGTGACCATACGATTAACGATAAAACTGCGGGGGGATGCGACAAAGTCGCATCCCCCCGCAGCAAGAAATCCCGGTAATGGTGTAGTAGCTGTTCAGTCCAAAGCGACCCAACGGTACCTGTACATAGAGTGCCTAGTGTTTAATCACGAAAGTAAGCAACACATGTTTCAATATGGAACTATGTAAGGCATCATGTACCCTACACATTCCTTACTTATTCAGCTTTTTTCACTTGTTTTACATTGTAAATGAAGTTCGAAACAATTTTCGCTGCATGTGTACGTGATGTTGATTGACCAGGCATAAACTTACCGTCAGAGCCTGTCGTGATTCCAAGTTCGTGAAGCATAGAGATTGCGTTCACTGCTTCCGCATCATAGTTACCGAAATCTGCGTATGGAGCTTTTGCAGCTGCAGTGTATTTCTTGCCGGTATACTTTTCATATGCGCGTTCAAGCATCAATGCGAATTGTGCACGTGTCACTTTTTCGCTAGGCATGAACTTGCCGTTAATGCCTTTGATAAGTCCATTTTCATATGCAGCAACAATTTCAGCTTTTGTATCAGCAGCGTAATTTTCGATATCACTAAATGGTGCAGTACCTTCAGCTTTCAGGTCAAGTGCACGGACAATCCAGGAAGCAGCTTGTGCACGAGTCATTTCTTTTTGGGGACCAAATGCCGTGTTATTCCCTTTCAAAATTCCGCGGTAATATAGATCCGATACGTACGGATAAGACCAGCTATCGTAAGCAACGTCACTGTATGGGACTTTTGCTAAAATACGGCCTTCAATTCCCGACTTGATTGTACCGATGGACTTCATATGCTCTGCAAAAGATTCCCAGTCAACGAAACCGGGTTCGCTGACTCGACCATCTTCGTATGCTTTTTTCAGCATGTCATAACCATCTCCGCCTTGCGCTGTGAAGACGTTTGTTGCAACTTTATACGATTTTCCAACTTCAATTTCTTTGCCATCAACCGTAATTGAAACGACACGTTTGCCTGCTTCTGCTTTACCATCGAAAACAAGTTTCATTCCTGCAAAGTGAAGGAAACCGCCTGATTCTTTCGGGTAGTCTTTAACAGAGTGTTCGAAGACAGATTTCAATTCAGCACCGCTCAAATCAATAAGAGCGAGGGAGTTTCCAAAAGGAAGGACACCGATTGCTTGACCATATGTAATCGGTCCTTTTGGAATAGAAGTCCGGATGCCGCCGCCATTTTGGAATGCGATAACAGTCGAAGGGTCGATTTCTTTCGCTTTTGCAAGCATACCATCCGTGATGATATTCCCTAGATTTGTTTCACCTGCACGAACACCACCTAGATCACGAAGCCCGCTAAGGAATACGTCAGCAGTCGCGCCTGTCGGTTTCTCCATTGTCGCTTTGACTTTATCAGCATACGGTTTAATAAGTTCAGCTGCGCCAGCATCAACTGCCGCATTTTCACCGCCGACAGCATGAAGGACACCACTGTAATCTTTGATGACACCTTTTTCATCAAATGTGATGTCAAGTTGTCCTAGAAATTTGTTGTACTCATTCGCCTGGACGATAACAACAGGTTCGGTATTCTTATTAACTACGAATGGCTCGTCCAGCTTCACATGCGTGTGACCTCCGACAATGACGTCGATACCTGGCACGTTTTTAGCAAGAAGAAGGTCGTTATCGACATTGTCGGAGTCATTATATCCGATATGAGTAAGTGCGATAATTTTGTTCACTCCGGCTTTTTCGAATGCAGCAACCGCTTCTTTCGCTTCTACGATATAGTTCGTGAATGTCACTTTCTCAGGGCTTGAAATGTCTTTTGTTTCTGCCGTCGTTAGACCGAAAATCCCGACTTTTTGGCCATTCACTTCTTTAATAATTCCGTTATAGATTTTACCGTCTTCAGCTTTTGCTTCGACTTTTTGAGATTGAAGACCCTTGAAAAGGGGGTCTGCTGAGAAATCGGTATTCGCACTAATGAACGGGAATTTCGCACCTTTGATGAAATCTGCTAGCGCTTTGTGTCCTTCTGTAGATCCGCCAAGGTCGAATTCATGGTTGCCGAATGTCATAGCATCGTATCCAAGATAATTCATGACAGCGAGATCAGCTTGTCCTTCAAACTCATTGAAGTAAAGCGTTCCTGAAAATACGTCGCCAGCATCAAGAAGAACATTGTATGGCTTTTCTTTCTTGAGCTTTTTGACGAGTGCTGCACGTTCTGCTGTAGTAGCGAGGTTTGCGTGCGTGTCATTGGTGTGGAGAACCGTCATCGAGAAGTCTCCGGTTGCAGCAACGGGTGTTTCAGCCGCCATAACGGGTGTGATTGCAACTGAGCTTAATAGAAGCATAGCTGCTATCGTACTTTTGGAGTATTTAATAGACATAGTGCAACCCTCTTTTCCTTTTTTCATACTAATTCGTCAACAATTGAATATGATTTAATGACGGAATAGTCTGTACTCTGATTGTACCATTATGGTCAGTAGTGGACAAAACAATGTAGTGTAAATTTGTAAAAAAAATATACCTAAGAGAATAGTTTCATTCTCTTAGGCATATACTTTCACTGTGCTGAATAATATTGTACTAGACCTTGATAGATTGATTCTGCATAGATTTCCAAGTAGGCATCGCTCGTCAACTTTTTAAAGTCATCAGCATTTGAGAGGAAAGCGAGTTCGACGAGTACAGCCGCAACGTTGGTATTCCGAATGACATAAAAACGATTGTCCTTCACGCCGCGGTTAACCATGTTAGCTTTTTTGACAAGATTATTTTGGATGTAAGTTGCTAAGGATTTACTTTCAGCAGAGTTCGCATTCAAGGATGAATCGAAGTACGTTTCAGATCCTTTTGCTGACGTCGATGTGGCTGAATTCACGTGAATGGATACAAATGTTTCGGCAAAATTATTTTTAGCGAAATTAGTACGTTGCTCAAGTGACAGGTAAGTATCATTTGAACGTGTCATGATCACTTTTGCGCCTGCTTTTTTCAATTTTGCTTCTACAAGGTTACCGACTTTTAACGTGATAGCTTTTTCTGTTACCTTATTTTTCGAAGCACCGGGATCATGTGCACCGTGACCTGGATCCAGGATGATAACCCGATTAGTAAGTGGATTTCCTGTTTGATTTAGCAGTTTCAAATATGTTTTGCTAACGAACCCTGTTTTGGAATTCACATGGATTTTTGCCCAAGTACCATTGAGTGAGAGTACTTCAACTTTTTGCCCTAGTGTTAACGCAGCGATAACAGGGGAGTCAGTGCTAGCCGTTTGTCGCATGTTTAGGCTTTTCACTGTTACTTTCCCGATCAGGTTGCCGTTCACGGTAGGTTCCTCAGGAATAGTCGGTTTTTCAGGTGTGCCAACGTTATCATCAGGTGTTTCCGTTCCGGCTTCAACTGTGTAGCGTCCATTGATATAGCCTTCACCTTCTTCAAGAAGGATAAGTAGCCAGTCGCCTGTTTGTCCCACAACTTCAACAATATCGTTATTATTAAGGCGTTGAATGATGTCTCCATCGACTGATGGAAGGGAGCGGACGTTTAACGTTTCACCACTAGTTACTACTTTTGCAAAATATGTTCTTGACGTTTGATCAGGTAGTTTAACGGGTAAAGCATACTTATCATTCATTGCGCGAGCTACGAATAACGAGAATTGAGAACGAGTCAAGAAATCGTTCGGCAGGAACTTTCCTGCATCTCCTTGTGTTACTCCAGCATAATAAAGACCATTGACACGTTCAGCGAATTGATGATTTATCATATCTTTAAACATCAGTGGTTTATCGGCAGAAATCTGTTCAGAAAGATTGAAAGCGACCGCCAGTGCATTACCCATTTCAGCACGCTTCAAGTTTTCGTTTGGCTTGAAGCTTCCGTCAGAGCCAGCTTTAAAATAGCCAAGTGAAACGGCGCGGCTTACATAATCATACTGTTCGGTACCCGGTTTAACGTCTTTGAACTTTAAAGACGGAGTAGGGATGTTTTGCTTTTTAGTAGCAACGACAAGCATTTTAGCAGCTTGTGCACGTGTTAGGTTATTACCTGGTTTAAATTTTGAAATTCCATTTTCTGTGTAACCTTTAATGATGTCAAGATCTGCTATGTAATTGACCTCTTCATAATATTCCTTATCAGGTGTTACGTCCGTGAACTGAGTTTTTGCGAAAGATTGTCCCGGGACCATGGAAACGAGTGTAAAAATCATTATTACCATTGCTGCCCACTTAATTGTTTTCATTGTGTCCTCCCTTGATTTACTAGAATCGTAGCTTCATTTTACCAGTGATGTCTATGTATTGCTATACTGATAAATAACTATAATTTAATTTTTATATAAATAAAACCGGATGTTCCTTTAAGTGGAACATCCGGTAGTAATAAATTAGTTATTGAGTCGATCAGTGAATTTCTTGAACTGACTTGCAGTTACTTTATCACTTAGACCGAAATTACCATCGCCATAACCGGTTGTAATTTCATTGTGATAAAGAATATTAATATAGTCATTTGCCCAATGATCTTTTGGAACATCTTTGAAGGAAGTCTCTGTAGACCCTTTAAGATTGAATGCTTCTACAAGTACTTTAGCAAGTTGCGCACGTGTCATTTCACCACTAGGATCAAATTTACCGTTATTACCAGAGAAGATACCTGCATCTGACACTGCAATGATGGCATCATGTTGTGGATGATCTGCAGCTACATCAGAAAAAGGAGATTGAGTGCTCGTTTTTTTCAAATCCAGTTCTTGGACAAGTGTTTTAGCAATTTCGGCGCGAGATGCGTATGTAACCGCCTTTTTAACTGCAGTTGGACCATCAGCGGATGCGACGAGAGAGCCAGGCGTGAAGTCATTCACTCTTCTTGCACCGATATAACGACTACCCCAATAGGCAGGGTCGTTTATTGAAGAAATCATGACACCCTTGCTTGAAGAAGAGTGGATGAATTTGCCGGAACCAATGTATATCCCGTCATGTGAAACCCCACTGCCACTTGTATTGAAGAATACAATGTCACCTGTTTTCAAATCATCTTTCGCAACAGATGTTCCCATAGCATACTGTTGGTCAGTCGTTCTAGGGATGGAAATCCCTTGCTGTTTAAATACGTATTGCGTATATCCTGAGCAGTCGAAACCGGAAGTGGTTGTCCCTCCATATGAATAAGGTGTACCTATATATGATCGAGCTGTGTTTACGAGATTAGTTGCTGAATCTGCCGAGGCCATGGACGGGATGGACGTTGAAATTAGTAAACTTGCGAAAACTAGTAATAAAAGACGTTTCATTCGTTTCTCAAAATCCCCTTTCGCACATATATGGAGAGTGTGCTTTATCTGTGAATATCTTAGCATAGCTAAACCTCAAATTCGGTTACAGTTACATTACAATAGCATTACAACGTTTTCAATTTACTCATGAGTAGCTTTAAAACGCCATTTGACAGGATTTTATTCTATCAAATGGTGTTTTTGTTATGGTAAGTAAATAGTGTTAAATTGCAGTATTGGCTGTCAAGAGGTCGAATGTCAGATGATATGCTATAATTATTGAATCTAAATAAAGGTCTAGTTCGTTAGGTTATTGAAAGATGGGGTTGAGAAATGAAATGAGAAAAATAGTCGTATTTAGCAATATGTATCCATCAACGCAACATCCAACATACGGTCTTTTTGTGAAAAATCAGGTTGGTCTTCTTCAGTCCGCTGGTCTTGATATCGATGTGGTTGCTATTCAGAATCCTGGAAAAGGGAAAATACAGTCATTGAAAAAATATATGACATGGTTTTTCCGTTCTTTTTTATACATGATGAAAAATCGCAAGAAATTATCCTTAACACATGCGCATTATGCGTTTCCAACAGGAATTATTTCATTGATAGGGAAAAAAATGTTTGGTATTCCCTATGTAGTGACCCTTCACGGTGGAGATATCGATAAGATGGCGGCCAAGAGTCAACGCATTGCCGACATGACAAAAAAAATCTTACTACAAGCGGAATCGGTCATTGTTGTTGGCGACAAACTTCGGGAAGATGTGATAAATAACTTCGATGTTCCGGAAACCAACGTGCATGTTATGAGTATGGGTGTCGATACATCCGTTTTTAACTATGTAGCTAAAGTGGAGGCGAGAGAAAAACTTTCTCTTCCTATAGAAGAGAAAATATTGATCTTTGTCGGAAATGTGATTCAAGCTAAAGGCCTTCTTGAACTTGTTGAAGCGTTTGATTCACTGAAAATGTCGTTTCCTGATAGTTCGTTGTACGTAATTGGTTCGCAGAAAGATGCTCAATTTGTCGAGGAGTTACGGTCGTTCATCCGAGAAAAGGATGTTGAAGATATTCATTTCAAAGAGCCTCTTGGTCAAGCAGATTTGGCGCTTTGGATGTCTGCGGCTGATGCGCTTGTACTCCCTTCCTATCATGAAGGGTTCGGATTGGTCGCGCTCGAAGCGATGTCTGCCGGAACAAAAGTTGTCGCAACGGACGTAGGAGGGCTTTCTTATTTGTTGAAAGATCGGGCAGGTATTTTAGTTGAACCAAAAAATCCGGATTCATTGGTGAAAGGTTTATGGAGTGCACTGGATGAGAATTCTGATGTCATCGATGAAACAGTCGTGCAGGCGAAAATCGCACAGCATTCATATGAAACGATTTTAGGGGATTTATTGTCGATTTATCGTTCAGCTGAGAAAAATCAGGTTGATCATAATGAATAAAATGATGAAAATTATCGGCGCGGTTGCGGTTATTAACATTGTTGCGAGGCTGTTCGGGTTTGCAAGGGAAATGGCGATTGGTAATCAATACGGTACATCTTCAACTGCGGATGCGATTATAACGGCTTATACCATACCGAATTTCATTTACCTAGTTGTTGGAGGGGCATTGACCACGGCGTTCATATCTGTCTACCATTCGACAAGGACGGATAAAGCATTGTTCGTGCGAAAATCATTTACGACAGTTCTTGTAGCGGCTGTTGCGATAACGGCCGTATTGATGATCTTTACAGATCCAGTCTTGCATTTGTTTTTCAAAGATTTGACTGCTGAAGAATTTGCGATGACGCGTTCTCTTTACTTATGGATGATGCCGTCTTCTATTATTCTTGTTTTATCGACATGGATGAGCGGTGTATTGAATGTTAACGGCAAGTTTAACTTGTCCAGTCTTGCAGTCCTTCTATATAATGCGTCATTCGTCGGAATCGCTGTTGTGTTGACGGGTTATTTCGGTCCTGAATCGTATGGAATTGGTGCAATGATCGGTGCATTATTAATGGGTGTATTCTTATATGTTGGGCTTCGGAAGTCAAAACTTTATTCTTTGAAGCCTTCATTCGCCATGTCTGTTGATACGAAACGTTTATGGGTGATTGCATTGCCAATCTTGTTCGGTGGCGCCTCGTTGCAATTTTATTTTGTTATTCATCGGATTGTAGCAGATGGGCTTGGGGAAGGGACAATTTCGGCGGTCAATTTTGCATCTAAATTGACGGGTTTTCCCCAGGCAATCATGATGACTGCGGTGACGACGGTTATCTATCCCCTTCTTAGTAAAAAACAAGGGGAAGGTGATATGGAAACAATCCGTGCGCTTTATAAAAAAGGAATGCTCTATCTAGTTGCACTGCTTGTACCGGCAACTATAATCGCTTACTTTTTTGCAGAGCCGATTGTCCGTATCGTTTTCGAACACGGGGAATTCTCTGAAAAATCGGTTCTGCTAACAGTGCCTATTTTCCGCGTATTTACACTGTCAATGTTTTTCCTTGCTGCGAATACGTATATAACACGATTCTATTATGCCAAAGCTAATTCAGTGGTGCCTGTCATATTCAGTTTGATAAGTGTCTTTGGGATTAATATTGCAGTTATCTACATGATGATTGACTCGCACGGTGCTTCAGCGATTGCATATGGTACAGTCATTAGTGCTGCTGTGAACTTCGTGATGCTTGCTATTTATGCGAGAGTGAAATGGAAATTGTAATTTAATAAAGTGATGAAGTTGCCCTAAAATATATGGGGCAACTTTTTTAATTGGTTTTGAGAGAGGCCAATCGACATATATACCGGGAACCGATCATATCTGGGTGAGGACCGAGCATATATACGATGAACCGATCATATCTGAGTGCGGACCGAGCATATCTACGATGAACCGATCATATCTGAGTGCG
>CAZWAW010000053.1:0-20042 GCA_964632025.1 uncultured Sporosarcina sp. | reverse complement strand
GAAGCGAGAATTAAAGTTGACATCATAAATGGTGGATTGTTTTACTTGAAGTGAATTTGAGGTACTTGTGCAAGAAACTATCCCAAATAGGTAAGACCTTTTGCAAGTTCACTGAACATGCGAAAGGTCTTTTCTTCGATGTTGTGAATTATATACGTTAAAATAGTTAGTAATAGCACACGAAGACAGGACGTTAGATAAAAAGAAAAAACGAGGTGCCATATGAAAGCCTATATACTGAAACTATCTTTTGAAGACATTACGCCTCTTATTTGGAGGCGCATTATTTTACCAGCAGGTGCGACATTTAATCGTTTGCATGAAACAATCCAGAACGTCACAAACTTTCAAAGTACACTTGAGCCGTACCATACCTTTGGAGTGGAGATAGATGAGTATTTTATCACAAATAATGAATCGATTTTAGAAGACTACAAAGGGAAGAAGTATACCGGTAAAACAGTCAAGCAACCGACGCGTATTAAAATCGATTCATATCTTGAAAAACACATCCATTTCATTTATAACTATGATTTTGGAGACGACTGGCGGATTCTGGTGGAGCTTGAAGAAGTAGTAGAGGATTATTATTTTGGCTATCCCACATTACTTGATGGAGAGGGAACGGCGCCACCGGAGGATGTTGGCGGGCCACCAGGATATGAAGCGTTTCTAAAAGTGTATCACGATCCGACTCATCCAGATTACTTATCTACCATTGCTTGGGCGGAGGAACAGTACTATTTGCCTCTGGACATTACTTGGTTGAATGACAGTTTAAAATATGTGAAATACAAAAAGACAGAATGGCAATCAATTGATCATGAAAATTACTTCGTCCTTTCGGATAAATACCGCAGTGCCGAGGCGGTGGATATCGACCAGCTAGCTAACAAAAATCGTATAATCCAGTATGTTATAGCATGTACTAATTTATACGGATTGATTAAGTATCCGAAGTTTTTGGAGATTTATAATGCTCAAAATGAGCCATCTGTATCTAGTAATGAGCTTCATACACTTTTAACAAGCTCCCATTATGCAAAACTGTTAGAGAAAGAAAGTGTGTTTGTGCAAAGAAGAGCATTGGTTCATGGAGCAATTGAAAATACCGGGGGATATTCCGTATTTTTAGAAGGAACCATAGGCAAGCCATTTTATGTACCTGCAAAAGATGAGCTAGTACGCTACGCAGACGATTTATATTATGAAAAGACAAGCCATCAACAGAAGCTTGGAAAAATGCTTACGAAAGACTTTTTCGGCGGTAGTACGATTATGATTCAGGATGAAATCGATGAATTGGTCGGCCAATTACAAGGTGTGCACGTTAATTTTCAAGGAGTAGTGAGGGATTTTTTAGGGCGTTTTGAATGTAAAGATATGAAGCAAATGAATGAATATATGCATGTTATCACCATGATTGCGAACTCCACGCGCATTTGGGAAAATAGAGGTCATAAACCTCATGAACTTGCACAAATGGGAAAACGCCATTTAATGCCGCTACCTAGCACCCCATTTAGCGTAATTGAGGGTGGAAAAACGGAGCGGAATGAACCTTGCCCATGTGGCAGTGGAAAGAAGTATAAGAAATGCTGCGGAAAATAAAGCACAACTAAAATTGGTTGTTATATGGAGGAAGCAATTTGTATGATCCAACAATTTTTGAGAATCTAAAAGTAGCATTTGAAAATCAGGTGTATGATTTAGATAATTTAGACCGAAAAATAACGATTACCGATCGAGTTGATCGGATGGATTTTGCCATTATGGCCAGGGACTTTGCTATTCAATTTTCGCTAACCGATCAACCAGACGTGACAGCCGAAATTGTGTTAGGGGCATCTGTAAACGATTTGGCAGGGGAGATATTAGAGTTGCCTGGAATGAATCTTGGTTGTTCATTGGTAGTGCGATTTACCAAACGTGTTCAAAATGTAGCTATACAATGCAAACAGATTGAGCATGCACTAAATACTATTTGGGAAACTGACATCCTGTTAACGCAAACATTGAGCTTCGTGTATGAGCAAGAAGCGTCAAGTTACCAAGACATTATTGGAGTGAAATTCAAGTCTAAAATTAATGAGGATCACATGGGTGACATTGCAGATTTTCTAAATCATGTGTTAGAAACGTTGGAAGTGTTGAATGGTCTATGAGGCTAATATCGAGAATTGTTTACTGGAAGAAAATCAACCAACTAATTTCAGCGTAAATTATGAGGATTTCTATATGGTGCGTGTTGAAAATTTTTTGACGTGGGAAGACACCCAATTCATTTAAATCGTTTGTCAGTATCTATATCTAGTACAAATTAGTGTGGATATCCTTCATTATCTCGAATATGTAGACCTGTCGCAAGTTCATTGAACATGCGATAGGTCTTTTCTTCGTTTTTTTTATAATATGCTTTAAAATAGTGCTCAATCTGTTTGCACTCTATGGTTACATTTTGAACATGCTTATTTAAGTGCATACGATGTTATAAAATGTGTAGGACATAGAGGTGGGTTTAACTAATTAAGTTATACTTATATAGGTTTTAAAGGAATCAAAAATCATGTATCTAACAGATTTCGTAGCGATTCGGACAAATCGATTGGAGGGTTTAATCACGGGTGGTTTTCCTCTACCCGTAATGAATACTGTTAACAACCCCAAAACTTCTGGTCTTTTTCTTTTTTAAAATGAATTACAACATATCAATATTAAAGCTATTATTACTTCCCAACTTCCCACAGAAGCCCCGCATTTATAGCCAAGCCTACCAAAAGTGAATCAAAAAGTGAGGCTCCAAGGTCCGATTGAATAGTGAAATAAATACCAAGGGTTAATATTAAAATACCTAATACATAAAAGACATATCTCACTTTACTCGACCTCTTTTTTGTTTTTTGTTGCAAATGCAATGAAATTAGGTTAAATTGAAAGTGTATCATTCATGTTGCATTTACAACAAAAATATATACAAAGGGGTAATTATGAAGGAAATTCTACGTGAGATTGGAATGATAGCAAGGGCATTAGATTCTATAAGTAATATAGAATTTAAAGAATATGACCTTACAAAAGGGCAGTATTTGTACCTTGTTCGAATATGTGAAAACCCGGGAATCATTCAAGAAAAGTTAGCTGAGATGATAAAAGTAGATCGAACAACAGCAGCCCGTGCGATACAAAAGCTTGAAATTAATGGCTTTATTGAAAAGAAGGAAGATGCACATAACAAAAAAATAAAGAAACTCTTTCCAATGGAGAAGGGGGAAAATGTTTATCCTTTCATAAAAAGAGAAAATGATTATTCCAATATCATGGCATTAGAGGGATTTTCCGAAAAAGAAGCAGAAACCATTTTCAATCTTCTTCAAAGAATAAGGGAAAATGTAGAACAAGACTGGGGATTTGTAAAAAAGGGAAACAAGAGAAATTATTGATTATATAAAGGAGCGATATATTAAATGACTATAAATATAAAAAAGTGTACCCTTGAAGAATCACGTGAACTCCAAGAAATTAGTCATGAAACGTTTAATGAGACATTTAAGCATAAAAATTCCTCTGGAAATATGAATGCCTATTTGGAAAGGGCATTTAACTTAAAACAATTAGAAGAAGAATTATCCAATAATTCTTCGCAATTCTTTTTTGTTTATTTTAATAATGAAGTCGCTGGATATTTGAAGGTCAACATCGATGATGCTCAGTCTGAAGAAATGGGCGATGAATCACTTGAAATCGAGAGGGTTTATGTTAGGAACAAATTTCAAAAACTTGGGCTTGGTAAGTACCTGCTAAATAAAGCGATGGAAATTGCGATGGAACGTAAGAAAAATATAATTTGGCTAGGCGTATGGGGAAAAAATGAAAATGCTATTTCTTTTTATAAGAAAAAGGGGTTTGTTCAAACTGGAGCCCACTCTTTTTATATGGGTGATGAAGAACAAGTGGACTTTATTATGACCAAAACACTCATATAACTTTTTTGGAAGGTGGATTACTATGTATATTCCGAAATATTTTAAAGTTAAAAATGTTGATGAAATTTTGGGTTTTGTTCAAAAAAACTCTTTTGGCACGATTGTCACAACAAAACAAGGGAAACCAATTGCCACTCATTTGCCTTTTGGCTTAAATAAAAAAGGGGATGATTACTATATTACTGGACATATGGCTTACGGGAACCCTCAGTGGAGAACATTTGAAACCAGTGAAGATGTATTGGTTATGTTCCAAGGGCCACATGCTTATATTTCTTCTTCCTGGTATGAAGAGGAAAATGTCCCGACATGGAACTATCAAGCCGTCCATGTATATGGTAAAGCAAGCATTTTAGAGAAAGATGAATTAATAGAAGATTTAACAATAATGTTGGAAAAGTATGAAGGGAATCGTGAAAATTCTGTTTTATGGGATAAACTTTCTCCTCATCTTTTAGAAAGGGAATTGAAAGGGATAGTTGGATTTAAGATTAAGGTAGGAGAAATATTGGCTGCATATAAATTAAGTCAGAACCGAAATGAAACGGATTATATGAACATCATTGATAAATTACAAAATGAAGGAAATCCAAATTCGAAACAAACGGCAGAACAGATGGAAAAGATATTTAAAAATCACATATAGGCCTACTTTTATTCAACCTTCAGAGGCGAGAATTAAAGAACGGAACCGAGCTGTCATTTTGGCAGCTTCTCTTCAGTTTGTGAAAGATTGGACTTAAAGTCAAACGAATTGACCAATTTG
This sequence comes from uncultured Sporosarcina sp., assembly GCA_964632025.1. Classification (GTDB taxonomy): domain Bacteria; phylum Bacillota; class Bacilli; order Bacillales_A; family Planococcaceae; genus Sporosarcina. The sequence goes on along the minus strand of CAZWAW010000053.1, from coordinate 15,293 downwards.
TTTCAGATAAACAGGACTTTGTCATTCGCATAAAAGAAAATGTCGAAATTTTACGCCCTAAATTGCTGAAGCGTACGCGTGAAAATGATTCCCGCATCGCGTATCACTTGCCAACAAGGAACACCACAATCCCGATCAAGCAAACGCCATCGTATCGTCTTTTTCCTTGATGATGATATCGGCTGAATTGATTGCAGATATGTATAAAGTGCGCTGGGAAATTGAATCTTTTTTCCTTCGGATTAAGCAAGATCTTAATGTGCCTGTGCTGTTCGGAACAACACCAAACGCCGTATACAACCAACTTTTTTCCGCACTGACAGCTTCTGTCCTTCTCAATTGGCTTTATAAAAATACAAAAAATAAAAAGGTTTTTCATGAACTATCATTCTCCGTATATCAGCCAATGTTTCTGCATAATCGACTCCCAATCGATTGGGAAACGGAAATGGTCGTTCTATTAAAAGAATATTTTTCTTTTCGCAGGATAATTCTGTCAGATTCATCTTGATTTTGGTTAATCAACACGCTTGATCAAGAATATTCGATTCGACGAGAGGATAAGTCATAATAGAACAGTTGTATGTTCATAATGCAACTTTACTCGACTAGAATGTTAGAGCTCATTAGTTGACGTATCGCTTGTTTCAAATTAATATGTATCATATCAAGAAAAATTGATTCGAAGGAGAGTCTATTATGATAAAACAACAGGATGTTTTGGATACAACTTTACTTGACTATGAGAAGCAATTTAAAGCTCTGTCTGATCGCAACAGGCTCTATATAATGCGTATCTTATCAAAAGAAGGAAAAACGTGCGTTTGCGACTTGAGCGAACTACTTGAATTGACTCAATCTAAATTATCTTATCACCTAAAAATTCTATTAGATGTTAACTTTATTTCTGTTGAGAAAGAAGGGAAGTGGAATTATTATTCAGCCAACCCAAATGAAATAAAGAAGATTTTATCTCCGGATCTTTGTTGTCTATTTTATCCTGAATAATTTTTTGGACTTCATATCAATAAAAGTTGATGTATAACGCAATCAAACCGCTGCTAAAGAAAAGGAATTTGAAATGACTTTTTAATTCATGGAAATACAATAGGATTCAGTCAGGGCAATTGAATAAAATTTAGTGCAAAGTCGAACTAGTATCGACTCGTTTTAAACCTAGAGGAGGAATTATTATGAAAAATCAAACTGCATGCTGCTCAACTGATAACATTCCTGTTCAAATAAATAGTAAGAAAAAAGAATTCCCTTCACTACCAGTTGCTGTCATTGGAGCTGGACCAATCGGATTAGCAGCTGCTGCGCACCTAGCCAGGGCCGGAGAGAAATTCATCATTTTGGAAGCTGGGCCGAGCGTAGGGCATCATGTCATAGAGTGGGGCCACGTCCATTTATTTTCGCCATGGCAATATAATATTGATAAGGCAGCCAGAGAGCTCCTTGAAAAGCAAGGATGGGATGCACCCTACAATGACGAGTTGCCGACTGGCAAGGAGTTGGTGGAAAATTACCTACTAAAATTAGCTGAATTACCACAAATTAAATCTTCAATCCAGCTGAATTCGAAGGTGATTTCCATAGGGAAAAAAGGGCTTGATAAGATGAAATCAGCTAATAGGGAGAACGTTCCTTTTGTGTTATATGTTGATAATCACGGGGGAACAGAGCAAATTAAAGCGAAAGCGGTCATTGATGCAACCGGCACATGGGGGCAACCGAATCCCATGAATTCCGCTGGCGTCTGGACAGAAGAAGAAAAGTCCCTTGAAAACCAGATATTTTATGGTATTCCAAACATTAACGGTATAGAGCGTGAAAGATTCATCGGAAAACGAGTAGCCGTCATCGGTGGTGGTCATTCAGCAATCAATACGATTCTGGAGCTTTCCGAGCTGAATGAAAAACGTTCAGATCTAAAAATCACGTGGATCCTTCGCAAAAAAAATGTGGAAGAAGCATACGGTGGCGAAGAGAAAGATGCACTACAGGCACGTGGTGAACTTGGAACAAGGATTCATCAATTAGTGAATTCAGGCAAGGTTCAGGTGTACACGCCTTATAGAATCTCCAATGTAGAGAAAAAAGATGGTTCATTAAAGCTGAATGGAGAATTAGAAGGAGAAAGCTTTTCGATTGAAGGACTGGATGAGCTGATCGTCAACACGGGTAGCCGGCCAGACTTTTCTTACTTAAGTGAAGTAAGACTAACTATTGATGCAGCAACGGAGAGTGTTGGCGCAATTGCTCCACTGATTGATCCTAACCTTCACAGCTGTGGAACCGTCCGTGCGCATGGGGAAGAGGAGTTGAGACAACCGGAGAAGAATTTTTACATCGTCGGTATGAAGAGCTATGGACGCGCTCCGACCTTCCTAATGGCGACAGGGTATGAACAAGTGCGCTCAGTTGTGGCCTATTTGACCGGTGATTTTGAAGCCGCGAAGAACGTAGAACTGGACTTGCCGGAGACCGGGGTATGTAGTATTAACATTGCATCGACAAAAAAAGAAGAGTCTAGCTGCAACGCCACAACTGGCAGCTGTTAAAGGAGTGATTTATTGATGACGGTAAACCATGGAGGTAACTTGACGGAAGAATACTTTCGCGCATATTTATCGCTGGTCATGAGTTCAAGAAACTATACCTTGGAAAAAGCAAAGGACTTCATGTTAGAAACATTTTTCAAAGGAAATCTAGCTACATTTGGCCCAATAACTTATGCTAGTTATATAAATGCCGTGAAATCTTTGAGTGTAGATTGATGCTAGCGCAATGTTAGTCATGATTTGTGCAACGAATAACTGTAAATAAAACAATTGAGTAATTTTTTCAAGAAGAGGTCTCCTTTTTGAGAAGCTGAATATATTCAAATGTGTGCCATTATTAATTTATGGTTCCAATCCCGTATCCGATTGGGAGGAGAATAGAAAAAGTTATTTAACAGATGATATGCCTTCTTCCAATAAATACAAATTACATTGCCCTCACAATGGTACAAAGTATGGAATGGATTTGTGGAAAATAGACTGTCTGGATAGTCGATAAATAATTGGCTAGAGACAGTCCTATTGTCATTTTCTTCAGAACGAAAAAATAATTGAAACAAAGGCATTTTTTCGTTGCACACATAAGTATATAACTATATAGTAATCAAAGGGGGTGGAGTGGCATATGAATACAGAAGTAAAGGTTGATCTGCAACGAGCATCACAATTATTAAAATTGCTAGGAGACCCAACACGTTTGACGATGATGAAGTTACTCAAGTCACATGAATGCTGTGTGTGTGAATTTGTTGAAATTTTTAACATGAGTCAGCCGGCAATTAGCCAGCACTTACGTAAACTTAGAGATATTAAGCTTGTGAAAGAAGAACGCAGAGGGCAATGGATTTTCTTCTCGATTAATGAAAGTCATGAAGATTACCCGTTTATTCAAAGCATTCTTGAACATCTTCCAGATCAGAATGAATCAATCGCTGAACTGGAAGCACAAGGGCTTCGAGTTTGTTGTGAATAAGGAGGAGAAAGTACGTTGATTTCAGTTATAACAGCATCATTGATTTTCGTAATCACACTTATTTTTGTTATTTGGCAGCCTAGAAATTTATCAATTGGATGGTCCGCCTGTATTGGGGCAATAATTGCTTTGTTAGTAGGAGTAGTTAATTTTCAAGACGTTATTGATGTAACTGGGATTGTATGGAATGCTACACTGGCTTTCATTGCCATCATAATCATTTCATTAATCTTAGATGAGATTGGATTCTTCGAGTGGTCTGCTCTACATATGGCCAGATTAGCCAAAGGCAGCGGTATTCGCATGTTTATTTACGTCAGTCTTCTAGGTGCAGTCGTTGCTGCTTTGTTCGCAAACGATGGGGCTGCCCTTATACTAACGCCAATTGTGCTTGCGATGGTACGAAATTTGAATTTTAATGAAAAAATGATTTTCCCATTCATCATGGCCAGTGGTTTTATTGCAGACACCACTTCGTTACCATTAGTTGTGAGTAACTTAGTCAATATTGTATCGGCAGATTTTTTCGGTATTGGCTTTGTCGAATATGCATCCCGAATGATTGTACCCAATTTATTTGCTTTAGTTGCTAGTATTTTAGTGTTGTTGCTATTCTTCCGTAAAAGTATTCCTAAAAATTATAAAGTAGCAGATCTAAAACAACCGAAGGATGCTATCAAAGATTTAAAGATGTTTCGACTGGCTTGGGTGATATTAAGCATATTACTCATCGGGTATTTCTCTAGTGGATTTACTGGGCTTCCTGTTTCGATTATTGCTGGAATTACTGCGCTATTCTTTATGGTCATGGCACAAAGAAGTCCTGCTGTTCACACGAAACAAGTACTGAAAGGCGCACCTTGGGCGATCGTGTTCTTTTCAGTTGGGATGTACGTCGTTGTCTACGGATTACGTAACGTCGGTCTGACTGGTGTATTGGCCGATGTCATTCAAATGGCTGCCAACCAAGGACTATTTGTAGCGACGATTTCGATGGGCTTTATTGCAGCGATTTTATCATCTGTTATGAATAATATGCCTACTGTCATGATTAACGCGTTGGCTATATCAGAAACGACGACAACAGAGTCGATCCGCGAGGCTTTGATATATGCAAATATCATTGGATCGGATTTAGGTCCTAAAATAACGCCAATCGGCTCTTTGGCCACTTTACTATGGTTGCATGTATTGTCTCAAAAAGGTGTGAAAATCTCTTGGGGTAGCTATTTCAAAATTGGTATTATTTTAACAGTCCCAACGCTACTCATTACACTAATCGGACTATATGTATGGCTGTCATTCATACAATAAATCATAAAAAAGGGGATTTTCATTATGTCGAAAAAAACACTCTATTTCTTATGTACAGGTAACTCATGCCGTAGTCAAATGGCTGAAGGGTGGGGCAAAAAATATCTTGGTGAAGAATGGCAAGTTCTCAGTGCTGGAATTGAAGCGCATGGCGTTAATCCAAATGCTGTAAAAGCCATGAAAGAGGCTGGCATCGACATTTCGGATCAAACTTCGGATATTATTGATCCACAAATCTTAAATCATGCAGATTTTGTCGTCACTCTTTGTGGGGATGCTGCTGATAAATGTCCGATGACACCCCCACATATCAAACGTGAACATTGGGGCTTTGATGACCCTGCTAAAGCGGTAGGAACAGAAGAAGAGAAATGGGTGTTCTTCCAACGTGTACGCGATGAAATTGGTGCAAGGATTGAACGTTTCTCTACAACAGGTGAATAAATCAATGAGGCCGTGGGTTCATATCCCGGCTTTCCTTTAACAAAATGAATAAGGATATCATTATATGGTGATGAAGGAGATGTTTGATAATGACAAAGCTTGAAATTTTCGATCCTGCAATGTGTTGTTCAACAGGGGTCTGCGGACCAGGTGTTGATCCAGAATTAGTGCGTGTCGCATCCGCTGTTTATTCACTTGAGAAAAAGAAAGTTGATATTACACGCTATAACCTCGGGAATGATCCGGGTGCATTTGTAGACAATGTAGTAGTAAATAAGGTGCTTCTTGAAAAAGGACCAGATGCGCTTCCTCTGATACTTGTTAATCATGAAATTGTTAAAGTGGGTGCCTATCCGACAAATGAAGAGTTAGCAGAATGGCTTGATGTAAAGACGGCTGAACTTCAGGATAAACCACGTGTACGTATTTCAGTCAAGTTTGATAAATAAGGAGGAATAACCATGTATCCATTATTCAATCCTAACAAAACCGTACTAACTCCATTTTTGTTTTTTACTGGAAAAGGTGGTGTCGGAAAAACATCTACAGCTTGTGCGACAGCAGTATCTCTCGCTGATCAGGGGAAAAAGGTGCTGTTAGTTAGTACCGATCCTGCTTCAAATTTACAGGATGTTCTCGCTGTAGAATTGACGAATGATCCAATAGCTATTCCAAGTGTAACTAATTTATTTGCTTGTAATATTGACCCGGAAGCATCGGCGAAAACATATCGTGAAAAAGTTGTCGGTCCCTATCGAGGGAAACTGCCAGATGCTGTTCTTGCAACAATGGAAGAACAGTTGTCTGGTGCTTGCACAGTTGAAATTGCTGCATTTGATGAATTTTCTCATTTGTTATCTGATGAAGATGTGTTAAGTCAATATGATCACGTATTGTTTGATACTGCGCCAACCGGACACACACTGCGTCTGCTACAGTTGCCAACTGCCTGGAGCGGATTTTTAGAAGAAAGTACACATGGTGCTTCCTGCTTGGGTCCACTGTCAGGCCTAGGTGAGAAAAAAGAGTTGTATGCGAAAGCTGTCGAATCTCTTTCTAATCCAGAAAAAACGACTCTAATTTTGGTGTCGCGTCCGGATGTCTCTTCATTAGTGGAAGCGAATCGGGCTTCCTCCGAGCTGAAAGATATCGGCATTGAAAATCAGATACTAATCATAAATGGGCTTCTCCAGAGTCATCGATCCGAAGATGAGGTGTCAACAGCGTTTTATGAACGACAGCGCCGCGCATTGAAAGAAACGCCCGAAGCATTAAAACAGGTCGTGACGTTCTCCCTTCCATTTGTTTCGTATTCATTAACCGGAGTTGACAACCTTCGGCACTTATTTAGCTCTTACACAATTACTGTATTTGAAGACGATAGTCTCAATAAAGAAACCCTTCACCTTCCGGGCTTAAGCAAAGTAATCGATGATTTTTCAACGAAAAACATACGTGTGATCTTTACAATGGGGAAAGGTGGGGTTGGCAAAACATCGATTGCATCTGCAATTGCGGTCGGCCTCTCTGAGAAAGGTCATCGCGTTCATTTGACTACAACAGACCCAGCAGCCCATCTTGCGTACACGTTTGAAGGTAGCGTTTTGAGAGATAATCTGACGATTAGCAGCATTAATCCAGAAATTGAAGTGAAAAAGTACCAACAGGAAGTGCTTTCCACAGCAGGAGCAGGGCTGGACGAAGAAGGACTCGTGTATTTGAGAGAAGACCTTGAATCACCATGTACAGAAGAAATTGCTTTGTTCAGAGCCTTTGCGGATGTAGTTGAGAAGTCGGAAAATGAAATCGTTGTTATTGACACAGCACCGACCGGACACACGTTGTTATTGCTTGATTCAACGGAAGCATATCATAAGGAAATGAGCCGTTCGACTGGTGATGTACCAGAAAGTGTGAAGAAGCTACTTCCTCGATTGCGAAATCCAAAAGAAACGGGTGTCGTCATTGTGACATTGGCGGAAGCAACACCGGTTTTAGAAGCTGCACGATTGCAGGAAGACCTCAAACGCGCACAGATTGACCCGAAGTGGTGGGTCATTAATCAAAGCTTGTATGCAACAGATACAACTGATTCTGTCTTAAAAGGGCGCGCACTCTCTGAAATAGAGTGGATTAAAAAGGTGAAAGATGAATTAGCACCGCAATGTGCTATGATCCCATGGTTGTATGAAGAGAAGATTGGTTACGAAAGCTTGAAGGAATTTATTAATGCTTAAAAATGCCGCAAATATAATATACGAGGAGAGAAAAAAATGAACATTACAAATGAAGCGAAAGAATATATTCAATCACTTTTGAAAGAGCAGCAAGCTAAAGGACTTCGGGTCTATGCTATCGAAGGTGGTTGTTGTGGACCACAAATAGGTCTATCTCTTGATATGCCAGAGGAGTCGGATACGATTTCTGTCATTAATGACATCCAAGTTGCGGTGGCTATAAAAGCTGAGGAATTCGTAAACAGTTTGACGTTGGACTATGAAACTGAGGGGGAGCAATCCGGCCTCGTCATGGTTGGTGCACCGAATAATTGCTGAAACAAAAAAGTGGCCTACTTGAGTTCTCCTCTTTAGTGTAAGGTGCTATATATTCGGCGCTTATTGTATTAAAGTAAACATGAAAAATTTGCGTCGGAAGAAAAAAATCCGTGTTTAAATTTGTATGTAGAAAGTAAGGTTGGTTGCATGAAGTTGAAAAACTTTACTCCAGCACCATTCCTTTTATCTTGAATAATAGTACATTCCCTTTACATAGCGCATAGGATAATCTATAAGTTGTGAAGGGATTGATAAAAATGTATTACGTTCCAAATATGCATCAGTACCAATATCTATATTATGTTAATACGCCGATGTATAACTATAGTAGACACCCTAGCTACTGGACTATTCCTGTTGAGGAAGAACATGCAAACAGATTCGGTTCTTTTCGCTCCTCCAATGATGATGTCAGCATTTTGTTGAAAGACTATGGAGCAGAACCGTTTGTCGTCAATATTAATAAAGCTACGAAGCAAAACAATACGTATCGTACCGCTTTATGGACAGGAGCTCATTTGCAAGTTACCTTAATGAGTCTCAATGTTGGCGAAGATATCGGTTTGGAAATGCACCCAAACGTTGACCAATTCTTACGTGTAGAACAAGGTCAGGGTATTGTTCAAATGGGCAAGAGTAAAGATAATTTAAGCTTTGAAAGAAATATCTATGACGATTCTGCAATAATGCTACCTGCTGGAACATGGCACAATGTAATTAATACAGGTAATATTCCACTAAAACTTTACTCGATCTATGCTCCTCCTAACCATCCATTTGGGACTGTTCATGTAACGAAAGCAGAAGCATTGGCTGCGGAGGAAGGTTACGATCATGGCAATGGAGAAAATATGAGTAATTAGGGGGAAAGCCATATAGTTAAATCCACAATGTGGTGCGTTAATTTCCTAATTCAACTTTCGCAGGGCCAATCAATCCAACATATGAACGATTTTGAAACTCTTTTTGGAGTTTCAAAAGGAATTTTTTCGTATTAAAGAACACCTCTATATCCCAGCGCATGCCGTAAATTCGAATAATTACTTGTTCGGAAAGCGTACATTCACTTTTCTTATTTCGATTTTTGAACGAAAACAAGTATTACAGATGTCCCGTTCGACATCGCACGATGAATGGAACGAAGGATACTCTATTTGTCATAAACGGGCTGCGCCAAACGGTACAGTTTCTTTAAATCACCCAACTGGCCAGCCGCTAAATAGCGCTGTTTCGTCGCCTTTACCATACTAATTACATCGATTCCTTGTTCAACAATTCCTTTAATAAGGGGAGGCAGCTCTTCTGTGTGGTAGTGATTTCTCGATAATCTCACTATACTAAAGAATGAGGTGTCTTTTTTTATTGATAAAATTGTCGATAGACCTATCTAGTGGACTACAAAGCCAGGATAGCTAACTGATTACGCTGTTTTAATGGATGCGAAAGTTGCGTTATATTTGTATTTAAGTATTATGGCTGTCTTTTTTTATGCGAAAAAGCCGAAAAAAATGTAAGTAGTGAATAAAAACTTACATATTTCCGGCTGATTAATTGTATTCTTAATTAGGCAATTGCCCCCGTGTGTTAATCGTTAAAATTTCAACTAAGTCAAGCTTGGATGAAACTTTCCCGCAAGACGTTTGACACTAATGGGGTCGGTTCGCCTACACTGTAAAGTTGCAAATCATGCATGGCTCTAGTGCAGGCGGTGTAGAATACTCTGCGCAGGCTCTCGTCGCCGTATACTTGCTCCGATGCGTCATAAATGATGACCGCTTCGAATTCGATGCCTTTGGCCAAATAAGACGGGATAACAACAACTCCTTGTTCGTATTCAATTGAGCCGTTGTTCACGAGCTTACTATCATCGATGTTGGACAAGGCTTCGTATGCACGCTTACTTTCCTCTGATGATTTACATATTATAGCGATACTTTCATAACCAAGATTTCGCAAAGCAGCGACTTTGGATGTGATGCAGCGGTGCAGTTCTATGTGATTGAGCAATTGTGTCAGCACAGGCAACTCGCCATCGCGTTCGAAAGGGATAATCTGTTCGCCATTAGGAACCAGTCTGCGCGTAAATTCAATAATCGGTTTTGTGGACCGGTAACTGCGCGACATATTGATCACTTCCGTTTCATCCTGTCCGTATAAGCTCATAAGTGCGTTAAAATCATCTGTTTTATTTGCATGGGCGAATATCGCCTGATTAAAGTCACCTAGCACAGTCATTCTTGCCGAAGGAAATATTCGTTTTAGAAATTCGAATTGAAACGCTGAATAGTCCTGCGCCTCGTCAACAATTATGTGCTTTATCGAGCCGTTCGTCTGGAAGCCTTGAATCAGCTCTTTCAAAAGTAAGAACGGAGTAGCGTCTTCGTAAGATAGTTTGCCTTCATCTAACATTTCCAGCGTCGCTTGACAAATCTCCGCCCACTCCGCGGGTGTTTCCCCCTCAATCCACTGGCTGATTTTCACGGGATTAGCAAAAAGTTGCTGATAGATTCCCTTCATGTCGATGAAACCAAATGATTGGATGCGTTTACGTAACGGCTTCAATTTCTGTTGAACAATCAATCGGGCAAGTGCTTCAGGCTCGATCTCATAATCGGCAATCGATTCTCTTTCAAAGCCGTGTTTCTTCGCTAAGTAGGTATGTGCCTTATGATAATCTTCGCTACTAAGCAACTCGATTTTCTCCTGTACCCACGGATTAGTCAGTTCATCCTTTTTTGTTTCATTTATTTTCTTAACTAGCCAATCCTTTAACTTTTCAAGTCTATTATGGAAGCGGAGTGAAGTGTCGTTACTATAAAACCTTTCTGCTAGTTGCTCCGCGGTAACAATCGTTTTTCCTCTGAAGTTCATGTCCTTGAATAACATTCCAGATAACGCTAACGACTTCCTATATGATTCAATCGCTTCGAAAAATAGGGGAGATGCTTTGAATCGAATGCTCGCAACCCTTGACTTGTAAGAAGGGGTATTCGAAGCTGTTAAAACATATTCCAATTGCTCGTAGGGGTTTTCAACTTGAAACTGTTCACTTAGCCGATGGTTTAAGTATTCCTGAAATGTGACCTGCTGCATATTCTCTTCGCCGAGTTCTGGCAGCACATTGGACACATAACTGTTAAACATTGTATTAGGAGAAAATAGAATAATTTGATCAGCATCCATACTTTCTCGATATTTGTAGAGCAAAAATGCAATCCGCTGAAGGGCGGCCGATGTCTTACCGCTACCAGCTGCACCGTGTACAATGAGCAATCTCCCACGATCATGACGGATGATTCGGTTTTGCTCCTGTTGAATGGTAGCTACTATACTGTGCATATGTTTGTCAGTACCTTTGCCCAGAACCTGCTGTAAAATCTCGTCTCCAATCGTGAGACTCGTATCATACATAGATTGAAGAACACCACCGCGGATAAGATATTGCCACTTTTTCTCCAATATACCTGGGAATACGCCTCCGGGTGCAGCATATTGGGCAGGACCGGGCTGGTAATCATAGTAAACACTCGAGACCGGTGCTCTCCAGTCATAGATAAGAAATTCTTCGCCACTTGCATCCGTAAGTGTGGAGATTCCAACATAAATTTGTTCCCGAGTAGAATCTCCTTCTTCAATGAAATCGATTCGGCCGAAGTAGGGAACCTGCTGCATACGTCGAAGCTGGGATAAATTCTTTGATACATGTCTTTCGGTGCTTTGGCTTACTGATAGAACTTGAGCTTCTTGTCTCAAGCCGATGATGGTCTCAAGATAATCGTCGAAGGTATCAACATTCACCTTGACTTCATCCCAAATGTTTTTGCGTATAGTAACCAGTTCGTTCCGACGCCGAGAAGTGTCTTCCTCTAATATGCTGATTCGCTCCGTTATTGTCTCTATTACACTGTCCACTCGTTTTTGCTCCTGCTGAAATTCTGAATCCAAAGCAACCACTCCTTAAAAAGTTTGGATTTGACAAATGAAAAAATATGTTGTATAATTTAAAGTAGGGACATGATATGGACTTTTATATTTAGATGTGTATCTGTATAAATATATCACAGAATCTCATTTTTTTCAATGTAGTGGATATGATTTCTATACTTGTCGATTCTTAATACTTCTTTGTCATACATACACCAATTGAAAGCAAGAAAAAAACACCCGCTAGATAAGAGGGTGTTTTTTTTGGCGACAATTTTCATCCTCTAGGCTACAAGTCTGGCTAACGGGGACGTTTAATAAAAAATTGCAATGTGGGAAGGATAAGGAGTAAATACAAAACTGAGGTGAATCTTGATGATTAAGAAATACTTATTTTTAGTGGGGTCAGGATTTTTATTTTTGGTATTTACGCTTACGCAAGTTGTTAATTCAGAAAACGTTATTAATGCAGAAGGAATGAATACTACAACAGAGGATATTATTTTAGATATTGTATTCCCGATTATTGACAATAGAGTGGTGAAAGAGTATGGGCAAGATACTCTTTTTGGCTGGGAATGGAAAAGGATTGTTGATATTACTTACAATGACAATCATTCCTATGATGTTTCTATAAGAATAGAAATTCCTTCTGAAAATCCTGATGATTATAAAGAAGACCTAGTTAAGGTAAGGATATCCCCATCCTGTGACAGTGATAAGTTTAATAAGTTGAAATGTAATCATGGGTTCAAAATTGAACTAGTAGATTATAAACATTTATACCAGGGAGAATAGCGCCTTTTCTTCTTGAATTAAAGCAGTAGTTTAAGAAGGAATATATCTGTTTTTCTGAAATTGAAACCCTTTAACATACTGATTCGTATAAAAGGTATCAGTTGTAAGGGGGTAATGTTGCTGTGTATGGTTTAGAACCGATATTCTGGCTTAAGTTAGTCTTTTTGATAGTCATTCTTTCACTATTGTTTTTTATTTTTAATTCAGTTATGAGAAGATGGTTGAAAGTTGAAAAGAGGAAATTTTTTTCACATAACCACGTGAATGACAAACACAAAAAAATCGATTGGACGATTAGAATTACCTTCATCGCTTTTATGATATCGGGATCTATTATTAATGTCACGCGAGGTTATACAGAAAGAATTTTGTTCTTGGAGCCATGGTATTTATTATTGAGTTTAACTATAGTGTCAGAGGCTGTTCGAGCATGTATGGAATGGAGATATGCGGATAATAAAAACGCATATATTTTTACTTTGAGTCAGTTGGTATTTGGCATGATAGTAGTGATTTCAATATTAGCAACTAACGCTTTTGGTATGTTTTAAGGAACTTTGTTGTTATAGAGTAATAGAGTTTAATACTTCAGTGAAGTGGTGTTATGTTAACTTGTTGTGTCTGGCATGTACAAGCTTGTTCAACGATCGACTCGATGTTATGCAATCATTGACATTAACGGGTTCTCTATTGGGGGACAAAACCACAATAGAGCTACGTGAATCACAGACCTATTCGCAATACCGGATAGGTCTCTTTGTTGTTGGTGTATGGTCATTCCTAAGACTTCATTATTAAAAATTTAGTAAGAACTTATCAGTTTACAAAGGTCGTTGTACAAAATGAAGTTCCTGATCATCTTATGTTTACTTCTACTACTCTTTGTCATCGGATAACGATGTAGAGCGATCATCCAAATAACGATATAAAGTAGACTTACTAATTCCAGTCGTTTCTTTTATGTCATAGAGCGTATAATTTTTACTGTCATACATCGCAAAAGCCAACTGTAAATTGTCATCTGTTTTTCGTGGACGACCAATCGATTTGCCCTGCTGTTTAGCAGCTTGTAGCGTAAATGTAGAAGAATGGCTCAGAAATTTAGATTGTAAATCCGCAAAAAAAGTAGCACTTTGAAGTAGTGAAACTTTTTGTATTGTTTGATTGGTTACTTGTTCATCGACGAAGTGAATGGTGATTTGATCTCGTTCCGCTAGTCGCAAAATATCTAAAAGTTGCTGCAGGGAATCAGCTAATACTACAACATTTTGGATGAAAAGTTCGTCATCTTTTTGGACAGTCATTAATAAGTGTTCAAGCTCTGTTCTTTTCCTGGCAAGTCCATGTGTTTCTATAAATAATGTATCAATGAAAAGTTCGTTTAATTGGTGGGTGCAATGCTGATCCAAGACAATCGGACGGATATAGCCGTATTTCATTTATTCGCTCCTAACTTCCCAAAACTATTACCTTGTGGGAATAAAAATGATATGATATTAACATTCTAACATTGGAATCAGCTTATTTGTAATTTTAGACATGATGAGAGGGGAACAATATGTATACATTAAAACAACAGTGGTTTGGGAATGTGCGTGCCGATATTTTAGCAGGTATTGTTGTAGGGTTGGCGCTCATTCCTGAAGCATTGGCTTTTGCGTTTATTGTGGGTGTAGATCCACGTGTCGCGTTATATGCTTCGTTTACAATTGCGGTCATTACTTCGTTTGTAGGTGGACGACCTGGTTTAATTTCAGCTGCGACAGGTGCCATGGCTTTAGTGCTCGTCAGCTTAATGGCGAATCATGGTCTACAATATGTACTTGCAGCCACAATTTTAACAGGAATTATTCAATTAATACTCGGGGGATTTGGTGTTGCGAATTTAATGCGCTTCATCCCAAACTCCGTCATGCTAGGATTTGTGAATGCACTAGGGATTATGATTTTTATTACGCAAATGCCTTATTTACTTGGGTCAAACCGTATGACCTATCTATTTGCGATTGTTACATTAATTTTAGTGTACGCGATTCCGCGATTTTTCACGGCTATTCCTGCACCACTTGTTGCGATTGTCGTTATGACTTGTATTGCGCTCCTAAGTGGTGTGAAGTTACAGACGATAGGTGATCTTGGGACGATGCCAAATTCATTACCGGTTTTTTTTCTTCCAGATATTCCACTTAATTTTGAAACGTTAAAAATCATTTTTCCTTATTCTTTGGCTTTATCAATTGTTGGTTTATTGGAATCATTACTTACATCCCAAGTATTGGATGATATGACTGATACATCGAGTAATAAGAATACAGAAGCACGCGGGCAAGGGATCGCCAACTTTATCACTGGTTTTTTCGGTGGGATGGCAGGCTGTGCTTTGATTGGTCAATCAATCATCAATATTAAATCAGGTGGACGAGGGCGCTTATCGACATTGACCGCGGGTGTATTTCTACTGTTTTTAATTATCGTTTTAGGTGATATAGTTATCAAAATTCCGATGCCCGTTCTTGTTGGGGTGATGATTATGGTTAGTATGACAACATTTAATTGGGGTTCGTTTAAGTTTCTGAAACAAGCGCCTAAATCGGAATCACTTGTAATGCTCATTACAATTGCGATTATCTTATATACACATAATTTATCGATTGGTGTTGTTAGTGTTGTTATATTAAGTGCGCTATTCTTTGTTGCCAAAATTTCTCGTGTGACAGTAGC
>CAZWAW010000052.1:0-20074 GCA_964632025.1 uncultured Sporosarcina sp. | reverse complement strand
TACTCCTGCGATAATGGTTTCCCTTGTCCCGCCAAATTATCCATGCCACCTTTTTTTGTATACTCTTTTAAAATATCGCCAATCAGATCGTTGTATGGTGGGGTTAATTTATCATCGCTCATACTCATTCACTCCCCCTTACTCTATATTTTAATAATTTCATTTTTCCCGGAAGTATAATCCAGCTTCATTTGTTCCAATTCGATTTTCATCTTTTCAGTTTCCATGATAAAGTTTTGTTGTTTTAGTTTTTCAAGTTCGATTTCATCCCGCATAAATTCCCCTTTAATTTTCACGATTCTTCTTTGGTGATCCGTAATAATAGCAATGATTGGTACACTCATCACAAGCCCAACAATAATAACTCCCTCTAGCATTTCAATCGCCCCTTATTCATGTAATTAGGTCAATTATACATTATTGCAATTGTCTGTCATACAATTGCAAATCATTTTGTTCAGCCTTCATAGGGTACGATGCGAATAGTTGGGTATACTTCCATAATACGTTGCAGGAAATGGGGTTATCCAATTGAAGTTCACACTTGAGGAAGCCGTTAAAAATTATGCACTCCCTTTTCAATCTGATGCTGATCTTTCAACTATAATCGAAGCCATAGGTGATGCAAAAATCGTCTTATTAGGGGAAGCAAGCCATGGGACATCAGAATTCTACACAGTCCGGGCTAAGCTGTCCAAAATGCTAATTGAACAGAAAGGGTTTTCAGCCATCGCGGTCGAAGGTGATTGGCCGTCCGCACAGCATGTTAATCGCTATATAAAAGGAAATAGTGAAAGTAAAGATGATGCCCAAGAAGTATTGAAAGCTTTCGGCAGATGGCCGACGTGGATGTGGGCAAATGAAGAGATTGCGGAGTTTATCGACTGGTTGAAAATGCATAATGACAATAGGATTCCCGATCAAAAAATCGGATTTTATGGAATTGATATGTATAGCCTCTGGGAATCGATGGAGGAAATTATCCGTTACTTAACAGAATCCAATCCCGTGGGTGCCGATCTAGAACTTGCTAAAAAAGCTTTTTCTTGCTTCGAACCTTTCAACGGTATGCCAGATCATTATGCAATTTCCACAGCACATTTTTCACAAGAGTGCATTTACGAAGAGAGTGATTTATTATCGTCCATACGCTCGCAAAATAAACACTAAGAAGAAGATCAGGAAACCACTTTAAATTTAAAAGTGAATGCACTCGTGACTAAAAATGCCGAAGAATATTACCGTGCCATGCTCCAAGACAACGCACTTTCCTGGAATATTCGCGATGAACATATGGTTGAAGCGATTAATGAAGTAATGAATCATTATGGAGAAAATGCAAAGATTATCGTTTGGGAACATAATACACATATCGGAGACGCCCGTGCAACCACAATGCAGGAGGACGGGATGCACAATGTCGGTCAACTGCTTCGAGAACAATTTAAGAAAGAAGATGTCTATGCAGTAGGATTCGGTACGCATCGAGGCACCGTCATAGCAGCTGAAAAATGGGGGGTACCTTTTGAGAAAATAGAAGTCCCTCCCGCACGTCAACATTCTTGGGAAGATTTATTACACAAGTCAGGCGCTTTCAATAAACTATTCGTTTTCAACGAAGAAAATCGTAACTATTTCTCAGGTTGGATTGGTCATCGAGCAATCGGGGTCGTCTACAACCCTGACTACGAGCAGTACGGGAATTATGTACCATCCCAAATTGGAAATCGGTACGATGCTTTTATATTTATTGATCAAACAAAAGCGCTGGAACCTTTAGAGATAGGAGTAACAGATACTGACATATGACATTATGACAGCATTTGGTTATATGTATTAATTTTACAATAACCTTCTAATAATCAATCCTAAAAAGCTGGCTGCACGGGGCAACCAGCTTTTCACATTTCCTTATTCCATTAGTTAGCAGCAAATGTTGCTGGCATAACAACAGCAACGACTTCCCCCGTTGCAACAACTGTGTCATCTGCAAATACTTCAACAGACACCTTAAATTTCTTCGGATGAATTTCTTCCACTTTGCCAACCGCTTTTAACAGTGTTCCTTGCTTAGTTGGTTTCATATAATTCACGTTCAATGACGCTGTGACGAAACGTGGAGGTTCTTCTCCACTTCCTGGCTCATACCCATTTTTTCGGTGTAGTGCAAGTGCAGCCGAACCCGTCCCATGACAATCAACAAACGATGCAATCAACCCTCCATAGACGAATCCTGGAATGGCAATATGCTTCGGTGACGGTTCATAATAGGTCACCGTCTCTTCCCCTTGCCAGCCCGTACGGAAATGGTGACCATCTTCATTTAAGCGCCCACAACCGAAACACCAAGCGAAATCATCCGGATAGTCATCTTGAATTGCATGTACTACTTCTTTAGTCATCCCACTCATCCCCCATTCCTACGTAATCATTATAACATTCCGACAATCTATTAATCCTCTAAAATATCCTTCAGAAATTTTTCTCGATGGTCCAGGAAATATTTTGTGATCTGATAATGCTCTGTCATTTCATATTCAGTTTCCTTTATTTCCCCATCATCAAAACTCAAGATTGTCGCATCTGGATAGCCTAAAATTATGGGCGAATGTGTTGCAATGATGAACTGGCAATTTTCTTCCTGGACCAGATCATGCATGATGCGCAGAAACGCCAGCTGCCTTTGCGGTGATAATGCGGCTTCCGGCTCATCGAGTAAGTAAATCGCTTTTCCATTGAAACGATTTAAAAACAATGACAGAAATGATTCACCATGCGATTGTTCATGCAATGATTTCCCCCCATAGCTCTTAAGAACACCAGCGCCTAGCCCATCAATATGTGAAGCAAAATGATAAAAAGATTCAGCCCGTAAAAAGAATCCGTTCGTCACTTTCGGCATCCATGACAAGCGAAGATAATCACTTAAAGCACTTTCAGATGCATCTACTTCATATGTATTGTTCCTACCTCCACCTGCCGAATTAAACCCGCATAAATCCGCAACCCCCTCAAGCAATGTCGATTTCCCTGAACCATTCTCCCCAACAAAAAATGTAACACTATTCGTTAAATCCAATTCCGTTAGCGACTGAATTGAAGGAATAGAAAATGGGTACTCCTCCTTTGATAGCGACTCATTATGTAGAAGCGTTATTTTTTTCAAAAACATTTGATTACATCCCCTTTCTACAAATTTTTCCGTGTGATTCTGCATAGATTATTAATGTACAAGCATGATCCTGTACATCTTCATCTGCGTATACTAAAGAAATGAATTACAGGGGGAATAGTACATGAAAATAAGGGCGCTATTATTGATTGCGATTATGATCATGGGCACATATGCAATGATTCAAGTTTTCCTGGGCTATGATAAGAAAGAGGTTTTAGCGGTTCTTGACACCACAAAATCTCCATTTAGTTTAATGACCTTTTCAGAACCTTCCCTTTCAGGAGCCGCCCCAAAAATTTGGAATGTCGATGATGAGTCTGAAATTGAAAGCTTACTTGAATTTCTTCAAGATTATCACGTTCGGAAATTAAAGCCTAACAAAATCAATAGGGTCGATGACATCAATCAGTTCATTATTAACTTAACAGATAAAAATGGAGACAACTTTAGCATTGTTGTTAATGAGGATTTAATCATCGAGAACTCTTCACTCTATTACGAAATCGTTGACGGTCCAATTGACGTGGATTGGATTGTTCAGTTTTTCATCAGCAATAAAATTTAACCATTCCAAAGTGAGGGCAAGATAGTCATTCTATTCTTGTCCTTTTTAATTTTATAAGGAAGTCTCTCACTTCTTTATAAAGTTAAAGCCTCAGGCCGATGTCGTTTATTTAAGAGAAGCAATCAAAAATCCATTCAAAAACCGCTGTTCCTCGTCTATATATCCCATAAAAGTTTCACACTTCGTATATACTTATGAGAACTGTACTAAAAGGAGCCAACTAACATGGAATTTAAAAGCATTGATGAACAAGTCATTCAAAAATATCAACAGGATGAGCAGCTGATGATTCGGTTGTTTGTACAATGGTGTGCTAATAATGAAGTGAATCCGCATGAGTTATATGGCCGTGCATACCCAGACCAACAAGTAAATGAGACGATGAAAAAAATAATTGAAGAAGCTAAATATGAAGAAGAAATCAATATTGATAACGAAACAATGCTCGATGTCCTACAACTTTTTGGCAATGATGACCTTGCCTTTATCCTAACAGATGAAATCGAACGTCTTTCAAAAAAGCACAAATAACGTCATATATCTGAACGTTCCAAAAACAGTGATTTGTTTTTTACTTTCATCTCATTCTACTATATACTAGTATTTAGTTCGAAATCCGTAATAAAAGGGAGAGATTAGATTGGTAAAGAGTATGCCGCTGCGTTCAGAAGTTAAGACAGAAGAAACATGGAATCTGCAAGACCTTTTCAAAACGGAAGAAGCGTACAATTCTGCAGTAATTGAACTGGAACAAGAAGTCGATGCATATGTGAAAAAATTCAATGGCAATATTAAAGATACTAAATCTGTAATTGAAGCATTGAAAGGCTACGCGACTGTTTATGAAAAAGTGGTTCCTGTTGGCACGTATACGAGTTTGTCATCTAGTACAGACCAAACCGATGACGAAGCACAAATGCGTTCAAGCAAGTTTGGTTCAACTGCCGCAAAAATAAACAGCAAACTATCATTCGTCAACAGTGAACTTTCCGAATTACCCATTAATATTTTGGAAGATGCCATGAAACAGTCAGGTGATTTTAAAAACTACTTGGAGAAATTGATTCGCAAAAAAGAGTACCAATTGCACCCTGAAGTTGAGAAAACATTAGCTGCCTTTTCTTCCACATTTGCTGGCCCATACGGCTTGTATAACACGACGAAAATGGTTGATATATCATTTGATGATTTTGAAGTCGATGGGAAAAGTTATCCGTTAAGCTATGTGTCCTTCGAAGGTGACTGGGAGGGCGAAACGGATACCGCCAAACGCCGTGCTGCATTCGAAGCATTCTCAGCTAAGTTAAAAGACTATCAACATACAACTGCAAAAACATATGACATGCATTTACAAACGGAAAAAACGACAGCTGACCTAAGAGGTTATAATTCAATTTTCGATTACTTATTGTTCAATCAAGAAGTCGATAAGTCCATGTATGACCGCCAAATTGATTTAATCACAAAAGAACTTGCACCGCATATGCGGAAGTACGCGAAACTTCTGCAAAAAGTCCATGGACTCGATAAAATGACGTTTGCCGACTTAAAAATCTCGCTTGATCCAACGTACGAACCAAAAATTACGGTAGATGAATCGAAGAAATATATTGATGATGCCCTCGCTATAATGGGTGCTGATTACATGGAGATGGTGGATCGTTCATACAAAGAACGATGGATTGATTTTGCTCAGAACAAAGGGAAATCGACAGGTGCATTCTGTTCCAGCCCTTACGGTAACCATCCATATATCCTTATCTCATGGACAGGCAGTATGAATGATGTATTCGTCCTAGCTCACGAGTTAGGCCATGCTGGGCATTTCTACAATGCGAACCGTGAGCAAAACGTATTCAATGCACGCCCTTCTCTGTATTTCATCGAAGCACCTTCGACGATGAATGAAATGCTCGTGGCAAACCACTTGCTTTCAAACTCGGAAGATCCGAAATTCAAACGTTGGGTCATTTCATCAATCGTTGCACGCACATACTACCATAACTTTGTAACGCATTTACTGGAAGCTGCCTATCAGCGAAAAGTCTATGAACGCATTGACGCAGGTGGAAGTGTCAACGCCGGTGTATTTATCTACTTGAAACGAGGGGTACTTGAAGAGTTCTGGGGAGATGATGTGGAGATTTATGAAGGTGCTGAGCTTACATGGATGCGCCAGCCACACTACTATATGGGCTTGTATCCATACACATACAGTGCAGGACTCACTATTTCCACACAGGTATCAAAACGTGTCTTGGAGGAAGGTCAGCCTGCTGTCGATGAATGGCTCGAAGTATTGAAAGCTGGCGGGACAAAATCCCCTGCTGAACTTTCAAAAATGGCGGGTGTTGATATTACAACAGAAAAACCATTGCGAGACACAATTGCTTACATCGGTGATTTAATTGATCAGCTAGTTCTGTTAACGGAAGAAATTGAGGCAAACGAAACGGCTAACGTTTCACAATAAGAACAAAACAAAAAGCTGACGAAACCATTAGGGTCTCGTCAGCTTTTTGCTGTTGCTGGTTAAATTCTATTTCATCCACGCTGGTTTGCCAAAGCCTTCAAAATCCGAATCAATCATTTTTTCAAACTCTGGCGATTCTACTATTTCAATAATATCTTTAGCAAATTGCTTATCAACATTTTCCGTTTTTACTGCAACCACGTTTCTGTAGATATCAAGCATGTCTTCTAGCGCTAGCGCATCTAGTAAATTCATACTTGCAGCCAAGGCAAAGTTTCCAGGAACTGCAGCTAAATCAGTACCATCAACTGAACGTGGAAGCTGACCCGCTTCGATAGGCTGAAACACCAAGTTCTTCTTATTCATTGTTACATCTTTTTCAGATACCTTTAGCACTTCTGCATTCGGATCTAATTCAATTAGACCTTCATTCTGTAATACTAAAAGCGCGCGGGCTCCGTTAACGGGATCATTCGGAAGAGTAATTTTTGCTCCATCTTCAATGGATTCTATTGTCTTGAATTTATTCGAATAAATGCCCATTGGCGCTGTTGGAACGATAATAAGTGGTGATAACTCCTCTTTCGTTTCTTTAACGACATTTTCTAAATAAGTCGTGTTTTGGAACAGGTTTGCATCAATATCGCCACTTGCCAGTGCTTTGTTCGGCTGGATATAATCACTGAACTCAATTAGTTCAACTTTATACCCCTTTTCTTCAAGTCCAGGAATAATCGCCTTTTTCAACATATCACTATATGGACCAGCAGTTGCACCAATTTTCAAGGATTTTTCATCCGAAGCTTTTTCTTTGCCACCGCAAGCAGCAAGTGCAGTTCCAAGTACGAGTACTAAAACGACTAATAGTAATTTTTTCATAATTTTCTCTCTCCCCATCATCTTTTATCAATTACTTTTGAAATCCGATCTCCTGCAAATTGAATAACTTGTACAAATAGTATTAATATCACCACGGTCACTACCATTATTGTATTGTCGTAACGATAGTAGCCGAATCGAATTGCTAAATCCCCGATTCCCCCACCACCAACAACACCAGCCATTGCTGAATAGGCGACTAAACTAATTACTGTAAGTGTTACGCCTTGAATAATACTTGTTTTTGCTTCAGGCAATAGTACATCTTTGATAATCATCCATGGAGTTGCACCAACAGCGATTGCAGCTTCGATGACACCTTTATCAATCTCCCTTAGTGAAGACTCCACAATTCTTGCGAAAAAAGGGATTGCTGCCGCAGATAACGAAACACTAGCAGCTCCAGGGCCTATCGGAGTACCTACTATTAAAATAGTTAAAGGGATTAACGCGACAAGCAAAATAATAAACGGCACAGAACGGACCATATTGACGATAAAACCAATCACTGAGTTCAATGCCCGATTTTCTAAAAATAATCCTTTATCGGTAGTGAACAGCAAAATCCCTAACGGAAGTCCAATAACAAGTGCAATAACGAGAGAAATACTTATCATATATAGCGTTTCTCCAAATGCTTTTGTAATATCAGGCATTAACTCTAAAACGTGTTGAAAATCAATTCCCATTGTTAATTACCTCCACTTGAGCAGCTCGTGATGACATATAGGCAATTGCCTTTTCTATTTCGTCATCTTCCCCTTTTAGTTCCATCAAGAATGTACCAAGTGGCCTTTCTTGAATATATTCAATGGAGCCGTGTAGGAAATTACCTTGTATCGTAAATTGCTGCACAGTATCCGAGATAATACCATCACCTGCAACATCACCTTTAAACATCACTTTGACCAGTTTGCCCGTGCACTTGCTCAAAATCATTGCCGGTACATCAAATGACACAACACTACTGATAAATTCTTTTGTCAATTCTTCTTGAGGGTCTGAAAATATATCATACACTTGTCCTTCTTCAATCACTTTTCCATCTTGCATAATTGCCATACGATCACAAATTTCTTTCACGACATTCATCTCATGCGTTATTAAAACGATTGTAATCTGTAATTCTTTATTTATTTTCTTTAGCAGCCTTAAAATAGATAGCGTCGTATTCGGATCTAATGCAGATGTTGCTTCATCACAAAGCAACACTGAAGGGTTATTCGCTAGTGCTCGCGCAATACCTACCCGTTGCTTCTGGCCACCACTCAACTGTGCTGGATAGACATCCCGTTTATCAGAGAGGCCGACCATTTCTAGCAAGTCCGTTACTCGAGCGCTTATTTTATTGGCAGGAGTTTTAGCTGCTCGTAAAGCAAATGCGATATTTTCATATACAGTCTTTTGGCTGATTAGATAAAAGTGTTGAAAAATCATACCTATTTTCAAACGTGCCAGACGGAGATTATTCCCCCGTAATTTCATCAAATTTAATCCATCTACTAAAATCGTTCCACTTGTTGGTTTTTCCAGTAAATTCAGACAACGAATAAGAGAACTCTTCCCTGCACCCGAGTAACCAACGATTCCGAAAATTTCTCCTGTGTTAATATCGAGTGATACATTATCAACACCTGTTACAATTCTTTCTTTTGTTTTGTATATTTTTGACACGTTTTGAATTTGAATCATGCAATTCTCCTCTTTCTATAAATAGAAGTACAAAATCTCCGATGTCTGACCATATAAAAATGCTTCTCTCATATATGAAAGAAGCACCGAAAATAAAAAGGTTTCAGCTCATCTTTCAGAATGAAATTCACTCTGTAGGAGTTAGCACCTTCCTTGCTTTACGCAAGGGGTTGCTGGACGTCATCGGGCCTATCCCTCAGTCTCTCTTGATAAGTAGCATTATGTAATTGTTTTTATTGATAAGTTTCATATTAGTATGTCCCAATAAGTTTGTCAACATAATATGTTCTGATATATAACAATTTATTATCATTTTCACTCCATTCCATGTATACTGACAATAAAATAAAGTGCAATGCGCCTAAAAGGAAGGCAGTCTAAAACCGCGACGTCCTGTAGCAACGACTGCATGACCTACATCCTGTAGGCCCGCGATTACATAGAAGAGAGGTTATCACATGACACTATCAAATCGACTCAAGAACCTACCACCACACTTTTTCGCATCACTCGTTCGAAACGTTCAAGAAGCACTTTCTGAAGGACGCGATGTAATTAACTTGGGGAGAGGAAATCCCGATCAACCGACACCTCCACATATTGTAAAAGCACTTCAAGAAGCAGTTGAAGATCCAGCAACACATGGATACTCCCCTTTCAGAGGGACTCCCGAATTAAAACAGGCTGTTGCTGACTTTTATAAACGAGAATACGATGTTCATATTGATCCTAAAACTGAAGTTGCGATTCTATTTGGAACAAAACCGGGATTGGTCGAGCTACCCCTCGCAATTATGAACGAAGATGAATTACTCTTATTGCCGGATCCGGGATATCCCGATTATTTATCGAGTGTAAGCTTGGCCAATATTAAATATGACTTAATGCCATTACTTGCAGAAAACGATTTTTTACCTGATTACACTACTCTCTCCGATGAACAAAAAAAGCAAGCAAAATTAATGTACTTAAACTATCCAAATAACCCAACGAGCGCAACCGCCACACTTCCATTTTTTGAAGAAACGATTGCTCTGGCAAAAGCCAATGATATTGCAATTTTGCATGACTTTGCCTATGGTGGAATTGGTTTTGACGGTGCAAAACCTGTCAGTTTCCTGCAAGCAGAAGGTGCAAAAGAAGTTGGTATTGAAATGTACACATTGTCGAAAACGTATAATATGGCAGGGTGGCGGGTCGGTTTTGCCATCGGTAATGCCGATATCATCGAAGCTATCAGCTTATTGCAAGACCATTTATTCATAGATATATTCCCAGCAATACAGCGCGCAGCTACAGAGGCATTATCGGGAAGTCAGGATTGTGTTAACGAGCTCGTTTCACTATACGAAAGCCGCCGAAATGTTTTAGTTTCCGAATGTAAACGAATCGGTTGGGATGTCATTGCGCCTACTGCATCTTTCTTCGCTTGGCTACCTGTTCCAGAGGGATATACGAGCGAATCCTTCACAAAATTACTATTGGACAAAGCAGACATTGCTGTAGCACCGGGCCATGCTTTTGGAAATTATGGTGAAGGGTATGTACGTGTAGGCTTATTGGAGAATGAAGATCGTTTAAAAGAAGCAGTAGCACGGATTGAAAAACTCGCTATCTTTTCATGAAAAGATAACTAAAATTGGATTTCACTTCAAAAAAGCCAGGAATAATCTCCTGGCCTTTTTGCATTAACTATTCATTTTTCATTAGAAACATTGAAAAGAACGAATATCTTTTCGATTGACCACGTGATGAATCCAGCCACGCCTTCTACTCCAACGTAACCCAATAATCAATTGCCTCCCTATAAATGTTGGAAAGAACCAAAAGCTGTTGCCGTTACTCAACCAAATATAGGTGTTGCTATATAAACAATTTCTTATCCCACTCGGACCAACTTGCCACGCAGGTATTGGTGGCGAAAAGCCAGGCGGAGGACCCATAGGAACTCCCCCAAATAGCGGTGGTCCAAAATTGTCTTGGTGGTGCCGAAGGCCTTGTTGGTTATTGTTCCCTCCATGCTGATCGAAATACAAGACATATTCCCCCTTCTAAGTAATTCCTATTAGTATATGGAGATTACTTAGAACGGTGAAAATAGCTTTAAACGAGAAATCAAAGCAATTGTACACATAGCTTAAACACTAACTTTCAAAAGAAACACATCCACTAATTTAATAAGGGTATTCTATTACTTCCAATAGAAAGTTTAAATTCTTTTACAAAAACAGCATTACCAGTAATTTCGATGTCATAAGTCTGATCATTTTTCGTAACTTCGACTTTTACCCTACCATCTTTTTCAATTTCAATACCTTGTTCAATTAACAAGGTTAATTTAGTATCAAAATCATTTGCTATATTTTCGGCATAATAAGCACCCATCACCCCTGAAGCAGTGCCTGTCACAGGGTCTTCTATCGTACCAGAAAACGGAGAGGAGAAATGACGGGCGTGCATATGTGCATCAGGATCATCCGTTTCTAGGCAAAAAGGATGTACAGACGCTTTTGGCATTTCCTTTAATATAGTTGGGAAAACTTTGTTGTTGGGCTTCATCCTATTGAATGCACTGCGCTTTTTTATAGGAATTAACAAAGTCCATAAACCTGTACTTCCATATAAAATCGGTAATTCAGAATCTATATCATCTTCAACAAGTCCGATTGACATTGCCAAATCTTCTTTTGAGCCTTTAAATTCTTCAAACTGTGGAGAAGCCTGTTTCATAGTTATGTATAGTTCATTATCTATGGTCGAATTTATCCTAATTGGTAAAATCCCTGCTCTTGTTTCAATTGTTAACTCCGTTTTCTCCCCTAATAACCCTCTAGATTTCAGTGCGTAAATAGTAGCCATCGTTGCATGACCACACAAGTCCATTTCTTCCCCTGGTGTAAAATAACGAATTCTAATATCAGCTACATCTGATTTTACAGGAAAAGCGGTTTCATTAAAACCTACATTTAAAGCAACTTCTTGCATTTCTTTTTCCGTTAGGTTATTGCCATCTAAAACGACACCCGCTGGATTTCCCTTATTCGGTTTATTACTAAATGCATCGTAATGATAAATTTTCACAGTTTTCATTGTTAACAACTCCCTCTGTATTTTATTCCTAGGCTAATTAATCCAATCCCTCACTTGATAATAATCTGCTACCTTACATATTAAAGTTATCTTATCCCTTTACTCGAATATATTCTATAAGAATCTTTATAGATATGTGTTTAATTTATGCTAATGGAGGATACTTGTTGTATGTATGATGTTGTTATAAAGAAGGCCATCTCTATTATGGACAACATGTTACAGTTGTCGGCAGTAAAAATTGATCTATTGAATCTGCAATTGATCTTTCTAGCAACGGAGCAAATGTTACGCTTGTGTATCGAGGTGAAACTGTCTGTGAAGGTATTAAACCATCCTTGTTACTAGGCATGCAAAATCTTCCTGAAAAAAGAGATATTGATTTTCATCCCAATCCTAGCATTGCTGAGATTGATGAGATTGATGATGAGATTGCACAACGTCTTTCCTATGTCCAAACCAATTTAAGTTGTTAAAAACTGACGGACTGTAAAAGTCCGTCAGTTTTTTAAATATGTAAATCTCTCTTTCTATAAAAGACATACGTCATCGAAATAGATGCTGCCATTAATAGAAGTGATAATATGATAAACTCCCCATCGAATCCGCCATCATGAAGTAAGTTCTTTGCTTCGTAGTATTTAAATGGTGTTACGTACTTAAGGCCCTCTAGATTACTGTTCAAATCAATTCCAACAGACATTATAAATGTGACCAATAAGATACTCGATGATACCGGGATAGACAGCTTTGGCTTTTTCACAAAGGCCGTAACAGCTGCCGAGAGAAATAAAAAGAGCAGCTGCATCATGAACATTCCACCCATTAATAATGCAACTTCGGGAGTGACGGACTCTCCTTTGTTAAAAAAGTCAACGAAAACAATAGAAGACAATAGGGTTACAAGATTAAAAACTATGACAATAATAATGGATGCCCCTAATTTAGCTGTAATTACCGTTGTTCTAGAAATAGGCTTTACAAATAAAAATTCAGCTGTTTTATCACGCTCTTCTTTTGATATCATTGTCGCTCCTAACAATGCTGCATGAATGGACGCCATTATGACCAAATACAAATACAACAACCCAAAGTAACCGTCCACGGTCGCTAAGTCCAACGATCCAATCCCCATAAGTGCCTGCAATGACGATGGCATATCTGCCATTAACTTATTTATCGAATCGCCTGTATTGCTTAAAGCCGCATACTTAGCCATTCCGCTTCCAACGATGAACAGTACACCGACACACCAAATAATGAGCGATTTTCGATTCGCTCTCATTTCCCTTTTAAAAATGTTCATCGAAATGATCCTCCCTCATATAAATTTTTTCAATCTTATACAGATGGGATATCCTTTTTTGTATAGACGACATAACTGACTACGATGGAAACGATTAGAACAATCAAGCCAGCAAGTAGAAAATCTGGCTCATAGCTATTATTTTTTAAAATATACATTGGTTCAACGTATTGAAATGGAGTCAAATAGCGTAGTAAGTTGTCCCCGGTCGCTGAACCAAATAAGCTTAGTAGGAAGAACATAAACACAACACCGAGTGATAGAGGGAGCACAGCTTTTATTTTTTGCACAACAACCGCAATCATAAATGCTAAGCTTAAAAAGAGTAGTTGAAGAAGAAGTAATGTTAGTGATAGCATAAATAGCGTTTTCGAACTAAATGGTTCTCTGGACGTATAAGACACAATTAGATAGGTTAGTAGCAAAAAAAATACGTTTGTGCAGACAATACAAGTTAACGCAGCCATCATTTTTGCAACTAAAATAGTCACACGGCTCACTGGTTTCGTCAACAAAAAATCAGCGGTTTTATCGCGTACTTCTTTTGAAATAATACCAATTCCTAAATTCATCGCTTGAATGGCTCCAAGAAGTTTAATGTACAGAAATAGATAGGAATAAAAACCTAACAACGAAAAAAACTGATTCACCTCTAATCCGATGGCATTTCGAACCGATTCAGGAAATCCTTCCAATATACTTTTAAACGCCGTTACATCTTTTGAAAAAGCAGGGTATATGGACATGAATAGCAAAACAACTAACACGAGTGTTGCCGTCCACATCAATGTGGATTTTCGGTAACCATTCAACTCATGTAAATAAATATTCATTTTCAATACGCCTCCTCTTTTTCATAAAAATGCATGAAAATCTCCTCTAAATTCGGCTCCTCTACTCCTATATTTACGATGTGAGTGGTAGCGATTTTCTTCATCACTGCATTAATATCTCCTTTGAAAAGAAAATCAACTTTATGTCTATCAACAACTAAATCTGTTACTCCTTCAATCGCAAAATAGTCTTTTCCAATTTCTGTAGACGTCTCAATATGGACTTTTTTATAATTACTTTCTTTTAACGTGCTTATTTTCTCCAATTTAATAATCTTTCCTTCTTTAATAATTGCAACACGATCGCATAATCGTTGAACTTCCGATAAAATATGTGATGAAAATAAAATCGTCGCCCCTTTTTTATTTTCTTCCTCTAACAGTTCAAAAAATTTATGTTGCATGAGAGGATCTAATCCACTTGTCGGTTCATCGAGAATGATTAATTTGGGTTCATGTAATAATCCCTGCACAATGCCGACCTTCTTTTTATTCCCCAGTGACAAGTCATCGATTTTACGATTCAGATCCAATTCCATAATCTCCGCAAGTTCATTCATTCGTTTTCTACAATCTTTTTTATAAAAACTAGCGGAGTACTTTAACAAGTCCTTCACTCTCATATTATCGTAATAGAATACTTCCGAAGGCAAATAACCGATGTCCTTTTTAATTGCCGGTGCGTCTTTTAGTATGTCTTTCCCGAAAATCGTTGCACTCCCGCTCGTTGGATGAATTAATGATAATAACGTTCGGATAGTCGTCGATTTCCCAGCCCCGTTCGGCCCGATAAAGCCAAAGATTTCACCTTGCTCGACATTGAAGCTCACATCTGAAATACCTCTTGCTTTGCCATACGTTTTCGTTAAGTTTTTCACTTCAATAACGTTCATTTTACCAACTCCTCTTTTTATTGATAAAAGTCACTCGAGCATTCAGCGTATTCCCATACTTTTCTTTACTCCCCACCATACTATTCTTTACCAATAAAAAAGACTATCCAAACAAAATGGATAGTCTGAATAATAATTTCAGGTTTGGTTTCTCGGACGCCTCCGATGAATGGAAGCAACAATTCGCTGGTAGACAGTTGTTCTGATAAGGGACAAAGACTATATATGTTAAAATAAGAATCCCCTTGTAAGAGATCCTCGCTCAATTTATATAGTTTAGACATTCTTCGTTTCATTTCGAATTAAAACCTAATTGGACCGAATCCGCAATTCGTTCATATCCAATTTCCATATAGATTTTATTTGAGGTTGGATTCATCATATCCGTATAGAGTACACAAAAGTCATATTCTTTTAGAAGTTCTTTCGTTCCAGCTGCAACCATCGTCCGAGCATAGCCTTTTTTACGTTCTTCCTTTGGTGTAAAAACGAAAGAGACGGTTACTCCATGCTTAGATGGACGCGCTTTTTTCATCATTGATACGACTTTCCCATTATCCTCCCACAAAAATACTTCCTGTCCGTTAACAAACGATGCAACCCGCTTTTTCACATCTTCCATTGGTGTAAGCGGAACGCCTGCATCTTTTTCAAATAAATTGAACCACTTCTCAATAAGTGGACAATCCCCTTTTTCCGCAAAACGCCATGCACCAGGGCTTTGTTCAAGCGTTTCATTTACTTTGTTCAGTCGATACAAGCCCTGATCCATTAATATCTGATGTCCAATTCCTGTTCTAGTTTCCCATTTCCACGCGAAACTGTACGCCCATGGTTTCAAACTTATGATAGAACTAATTCCAATTTCAAGCTCCAATAAATTTCCTATTACTACATCTATACATTCCTTCAACCTATTTTCATTGGCAATAATAAAGTTTAGCGGATGCGGGGGAGTCATTTGAAATAAAGCCAACACTTCCCCGTATTCTTCAATTGTTGCCATGAATGGCTTTTCGTATCGTCCTGCCTTAATTGCTTGCAGCACTCCCAAAAAAAGACTGTATACATCTTCCCTTTTAGACAAAATCGGTTCTGCTTTCACCGCAAATTCATGTACATCTTGATACCGCTTAAATTCCATTTCCAACAACCCCCTTCACATTAAATCTCAACTCCAGAATCCCATGATAATTTTACCATAAAAGACTAATTTGAGGTGAAGTGGTTTGAAATCTCTTCAATAGAGGAAAGCTTTCTTTATCGAACATAACATACAAGGGAGCTAAAAATATGCCTGAATTTTGTCCAATGGCACTGGCCGGGATCCATTAACCCTTTTTGATTTTCATTTGCATCTTCTAACAACCAATATACAATAAAATCATAGCTTCCATTGTTTTTTTAATTCTTTCTTAAAACAAGATAATCTTTCTCATTTCGGACTCCGTTCCATATCCTACTTGATATGATGGGAAAGTTAATGGAAGAAATGATAGAAGAAGATGTATTTTTACTAAATAAAGACCAATGAGGGAGGCTGATTCAGGCTACTTATTCTTTTTGCCAAAAGGTCTGCAACCGTTTACTGCTTATATATTTTATCCCCCCGTCCAGTTGGAATCATCCTTTCATTCCCCCCCAGAATCTTACCCTACAGTCTGTCCATGCGCTATGAGAAGTTAAAAGTGCTTAATACATGGACAATCAAAAAAGATGTGCACCGGTTAGATGCACATCCTTTTCTATGTAACGCATGTATTTATCATTCAAGTTACCAAAGCATCGGTTTTTGAACCATGAGCCAAAGCATGATCAACATTAGAACAATGTATATCCATGAAGTGGTATTCAAACGATCAAGTATCTTATTTTTATCAGCATTTGGATTTTTAAATCTCCGTAGCACAACTGTAAATCCTTTTGCCAGAAAAACACCAGATAAAAGCATAACAGCAAGCGTCATAATCACCCATGACGTATGCCATGGCCAAGGTCCAAATATTAATAAGAGGACACCAGTGTAGACGAGAACATGTCCTGCATGCATGACGAGGCGGATAATGACGTTGACAACAGTCAAATATACTTCCTCACTTACTGTTTCAACGCCACGTAATCGCTTAATGATCGGCATTAATATAAATAATGGACCTATGGCGAGGACAGCACTAATAACATGCAAAAAAACAATCGCACCATAGATTCCCGAATTCATTCAGAACATCATTTCTCTACAGGGCTATATTCATGCACCCAAACACTCATCGTCGGTAACCATGGCATTTTATCATGCATTGCAAGAATAGATTGCTTATATTCTTCCATCGTTGTGTAACCTTCTTGTTGTGCATGTTCGTCCGTCATTTCGCCAAGAGTCTGTTTGTAAATTGTATCTACTTTGAACTCTTTACCGTCAAGTACCATAATTTCACCAAGATCTGCATAAACGCCATTGCGGCGAGTAGCTGTCTTTTCACCATTTAGTACTTTTTGAACATCTTTTGGAATCGTAACTAGCTTCTCAATGGTACATGTTTTTTTAGGTAGTACAACATTTGCTTGTTCACTCATGTAAATCGCCTCATTTCATAAAATAACAACTTCCTCTATCATAACGATTTTTAACTATTTTAGCGAGGTTTCCGGTCGCAGACAAAAAAAGATAACCACGCTTATAAGCGATTATCGGCTATCTTTTCGTATATTCCAGCTATGATATCAAGTTCAAAAACTGTCGAGTTCGTTCTTCTTTTGGATTTGTAAATAGTTCACTCGGTTTATTTCGCTCAATTACTTTTCCATTATCCATAAAAATGACTTCGTCGGCTGCGTCTTGTGCAAAACGCATTTCGTGTGTAACGACAACCATTGTCATTCCTTCATTGACAAGGTCTTTCATAACCTGCAACACTTCCCCGACTAGTTCTGGGTCTAGTGCGGACGTAGGCTCATCAAACAGCATTACTTTCGGCTCTAGCGCTAACGCTCTCGCAATTCCGACTCGTTGCTGTTGGCCTCCTGATAGTTGGAAAGGATAAAAATCGAATTTGTCACCTAATCCCACTTTCTTTAGCAAGCTCTCTGCTTTTTTTCGGGCTACATCTTTAGCTTCTTTTTTTACGATGACTGGCCCTTCCATCACATTTTCAAGAGCGGTCTTATGAGGAAACAAATTATAATTCTGAAACACCATGCCTGTTTCACTTCTGAAATAGTCAATTTCCTTTTTCGCTACTCGTTTAGAAAAGTCTGCTTCATGACCATCAAGAGTTATTGTTCCAGCTGTTGGGACCTCCAGTATGTTCAAACATCTAAGCAGTGTCGTTTTTCCAGAGCCCGACGGACCTATGACAACAACGACCTCTCCTTTATTCACTTCCAGATCAATTCCTTTTAACACTTCCAGTTCTCCAAACTTTTTATACAAGCCTTTTATTGAAATCATAATGCTCTCCTTCTTACCGTTGTTTTTTCCTTCTCATTTACTTAGCCACATATCGGTCCAATCGATGTTCGATTCTGTCTTGGATTAAGGAAAGGATAAAACAAATGAGCCAATAGATAATTGCCGCTTCGGTATAAAGTAGTAAAAATTCATAGTTTGCAGAAGCGATTTCTTGTGCTCTTCTAAACATTTCTGTCACTAAAATGAGCGATGCTAACGAAGTATCTTTCACAAGACTAATAAATGTATTTGATAAAGGAGGAATAGATACTCTCGTTGCCTGTGGCAAAATGATTCGCCTTAATGTTTGGAAATAATTCATGCCAATCGTATGAGCTGCTTCCCATTGCCCCTTCGGAATCGATAGTATCGATGCACGAATAACTTCAGAAGCGTATGCACCAACATTCAATGTGAACCCGAAAACAGCTGCTGGAAATGGATCTATAACAATACCAACCGTTGGCAATCCATAAAACAGAATGAACAATTGTACAAGTAACGGTGTCCCACGTATTGCAGATACATAAATCCTTGCGATAATTTGCAGTGGCTTGTTTGTAGATATTCTTGCCAATGCAGTTAATACTGCAAGAATAATTCCAAAGAAAAAAGAGATTAACGTTAATGGTAGCGTATAGTAAAGAGCTCCCTCCAGCAATGGCCGGAGGGATGTTAGGGCAATATCGAACAATCTTTGTACTTTTTCTGGGTCAGCAAAAATATTAGTTAAGTACATCTTCGCCAAACCATTTCTCAGAGATTTTTAAGTATGTTCCGTCTTCAATCATTTCATTCAATGCTTTATTTACTTCGGTAACAAGTGTTTCATTACCTTTTCTAAACATTAAACCACTTTGTGCAGCATCATCTGCTGTCGCCACAATTTGAACTGGTGCATCTGGTTTATGCTTTTTAAAGTCTAAGAAAGATAATTTATCATTTATCGTTACATCGACACGTTTGGAATTGATGAGCTCAATAGCTTGGTTGAATCCTTCAACACCCACAATTTCAGCTCCATAAGATCTTGCAGTTTCTGCATAATTACTCGTTAATGATTGCCCGGATTTTAACCCTTTAATATCTTCAAACTTTGTAACCTCTTTATTACTGACATTCGTTATGAGCACAGCTGAAGATGTAATGTACGGTTCCGAAAAATCGTATTTCGCAATACGGTCCTCACGAATCCCAACTTGATTTGCAATCATATCGAAACGTTTGGAATCAAGCCCTGCGAAAATTGCATCCCATTGCGTTTCTAAAAATTCAGGCTCTACCCCTAGACGTTTTGTAATTTCTCTTGCAATCTCAACATCAAAACCTGTGAGTTCGCCTTTATCATCATGAAATGAAAATGGCGGATACGTTCCTTCCGTGCCAATAACTAACTTGCCTTCATCCTGCACTTTCGTAAGCAAATCTTCAGTTTTCTTTCCTGAATCGCCGTTTCCTTTAGATTCTTCACTACCACTTGTATTTCCTTTATTAGCGTTTCCGCATGCTGCAAGTAAAATGATTGCCGCAAATAATAGAACTAGCCGTAAACTAAATTTCTTCATATCCATTCTCCTTAATTCATATTAACTTACTTGGTTATAAGCATCATACAACATTGTATGCACGTCGTCAAAAAATAGTTTCTCCGAAAAACCTTTCATTTACTCTGTATACCTCAGACTACCCACGACTAATCCTATTACTCCATTTATTCAAA
>CAZWAW010000051.1:0-20410 GCA_964632025.1 uncultured Sporosarcina sp. | reverse complement strand
ATTTTCATCCTCTGTGGTGTAGCGCTGATTTTGCGCTACATGGATGGCTAACGGGGCAGTTTAGTTGAAGAAGGTAAATGGATGGATGATATTTTAATAGTGATACAAGGGGGATAATTATGGGGTATAAGTTTGAAATTATGACACAAGAACAAGCGGAAGAAATTGCATTTAATTGGCACTATGATGCTGAATATTCTTTTTACGATATGGAGGCAGATAAAGAAGATTTAGTTGAGTTCTTAGACCCCCAAAAACGAGGTGACTCAAACTTTGTTGTTACTAAAGACAATGATATTATAGGCTTCTTTAGCTTTAATAAAGTTGCTATAAATACTATCGATATTGGGTTAGGGATGAGACCAAATTTAATCGGCAATGGAAATGGATTGGAATTTTTAAAAGCAGGTTTAGAGTTTGCCGAATCAAGATATACACCCAGAAAAATAACATTATCAGTAGCAACTTTCAATCAGAGAGCGATAAAAGTATATAGAAAAATTGGATTTGAAGAAGTTGATACTTTCATGCAGGATACAAATGGAGATAGTTTTGAATTTTTGAAAATGACTTACCGATGCTAATTTAGATAGTAGGTCTTATTCAACTAACGGGTGCTTTAACTAAATGAGAATAGAAAAAACCATAAAGAAGACATCAGCCGCCAAAATTGCTTCTTTGGCGGCTTTTCTCCAGGCTAGAAGCACCTCTATTCTTTCGTCCCAAAAAGCTTCAGCACTTCGTGTGTCTGTGTTTTTGAAGAGCGACGGATGAGTAACCAGCATACGATTACCGAAAAAAATGTGTAGGGATGCGCCAAAGTCGCATCCCTACACATCCAGACATCCCGGTAATCGTATAGAAGTCATTCAATCGAAAGTGACCTCAAAAAAATTATACACATAATGCCCAGTGGGTAATCAATTTCTGGTTACTTTTAGTTAATCGACAGATGTGTTTTGCATTCAACTTTTCAGTTCAATCTTCACAAATGACAAAACAGGCTTATCCCTCAAATAAGAAACGTGCCGCACTTGACTCCGACGGTTTCGCCCTCCGTTATCATGAATAATTAGCTCAACATCATGATCTTTTTCTTCATAGCCAATAACGGGTACCCAGTGGTAATCAAATTCGTAACTGCCACGCCAACGGAAAGAAAACCATTTATCAAACTTCGCCGCAACGGGCCGCCCATTATCAATTTGGCGAATCACTTCGTCTATACTACACTCTGCTACAGTCCAGTCGGTGCCAAGGACTTCACGCATATTACAGATGAAACGCCTTTTTGAAAGTCCGATTTTCGTCCCGCCAAGAAGTTTATACAATTCGTTTACATCATATAGACATGCTTCGGGAGAAATTTGATCCATTAGCACACGAGCCGTCACCGGTCCGCAGGCGGAAGTACGAAATGATTCGTTGATATCCTCGTCATATTGCGATTTGCCATTCACGTTCAGCATGTTTTTCACTAGGCCCACCTCTCATAATGAAAAAATCACTTCATCAAAAAGAAGAAAGTGATTTGTCGTTTTCGGTTAGCAAAGTTTTTAATGAAGTTTTGAAGTTTACATAGGATTCAATTTCCATGTGAATACCAGCATGCACGATTTCTTTGACGATCCTCGGATTGAAGCCGACGAAAATAGGGCGTACGCCCATTATTTTCAATGCGTGATTCAGTTGGTTGATTTCAAGTGTAAGTATATTAAAATCGAATTCCTCAACGTCATTGAGACCTACTCCGGTGAAATCGAATACTGCACAAACCGTATCCCTGTGGACTCCAACGTAGTCGAGGATGCGTGTGCGGATTAAATTAAAACGATCTTGGTTAGTGTGGCCAGAAATTGGAACAAGAATTGTATTTTCAACAATTGAAGGAATGATTGGTGCCGCTGCTTCAAGAATAATCTTTTCATAAGAAGCAATTTTAGCTTTAAGCTGTCGGATTTCATTTTCGTAGTCCAAGTAATACACCTCATTACCATTTTACCCTATTATACTTCATATGGAAAAAAGGTGCATGAAAAACGGATAGACATGAGTCTATCCGTTTAGATGTTGTTTGTACGCTATTAAGCTTTTACGCCTTCAAGAAACTCAGTAACTTGTGCTGGTGATTTTGCATTAGCGCTATGCAGATGCGCTAGCTTTTCTCCGTTTTGGAAAACAAGAAGACTTGGAATGCCCATGACATCATACTTATCCGCGATTTCTGGCAGTACATCACGGTCGACGTCATACCATGTGTAGTCATCATATTTCTCGACGATTGGATCAATAAACATATCCATGCGTGTGCAGTCAGGGCACCATCCTGCTTGGAATTTAACAAGTGCTTTGGAATTTCCAGAAATAATTTCATTGAACTGTTCAACTGTTGTAATTGGTTTCATAATATAGATTGACCTCCTTTATATGGACAGTGTACAACGTAATCACTTTAGTCGGGTAATGATATGTTTCAGATAGAAAAATAGAAAACTTTTAGATTTAAATATTGCGAAAACTAGCAACATGTTCTACACTGAGAGTTATAGAAATGGTTTTGTATTTTTTTGCCCATTAAATGAATGAGTGTTCATTCAAACGAAAAAGGGGAGGCTTCGCAAGTGACTTATCAAATTAAAAAAGCGGCAGTTTTAGGTTCAGGCGTTATGGGTTCGGGTATTGCAGCTCATCTCGCTAATATAGGAATTCCGGTTTTACTGTTGGATATCGTTCCTGGAAAGTTAACGGAAGAGGAAGCAGCAAAAGGTCTTACGCTTGAAGATGGCATTGTAAGAAATAAAATTGCAACAGGTGCTTTGCAGAAACTATTGAAACAAAAACCTGCGCCCCTAACGAAAAAAAGTAATCTGTCCCTTATAGAAGCAGGAAATTTCGAAGATGATCTGGATAAATTAAAAGATGTTGACTGGATTATTGAAGTAATTGTTGAAAATCTTGATGTTAAAAAAGGCTTGTATGAAAAAATAGATGCAGTTCGTAAACCGGGTACAATCATCACTTCAAATACATCGGGTATTAGTATTGAAGCGATGGCGGAAGGTCGTTCGGAAGATTTCCAAAAACATTTCATGGGCACACATTTTTTTAATCCACCGCGTTACTTGAAATTACTTGAGATTATTCCAGCTAGCACAACAGCATCGGAAGTACTTGAGTTCATGACTCGTTTTGGTGAAGATACGCTGGGTAAAGGCGTAGTAATCGCAAAAGATACACCGAACTTCATCGCAAACCGAATCGGTACGTATGGTCTTCTTATCACGTTGCGTGAGATGGAGAAACGCGGTTATTCGATTGGGGAAGTTGACTCGGTCACTGGCACCCTGATTGGTCGTCCGACATCGGCAACATTCCGTACGCTGGATGTTGTTGGACTAGATACGTTCATGCACGTAGCGAAAAACGTCTACGACAAGACGGAGGGCGACGAGCAAAAAGTGTTTGAATTGCCGCCATTCATGAGGAAAATGATTGATAACGGCTGGATTGGCGCTAAGGCAAAACAAGGATTCTATGTGAAAAAGGGTAAAGAGATTCTCGAACTAGATACAGAGACATTTGACTACAGCCCTGCTAAAAAGTTGCAAACACCTTCTATTGAAATGGCTAAACAACAAAAAGGACTCGCCAATAGAGTGAAAACGCTTGTCTATGCGGATGACCGTACGGGTGAAATTTTGTGGAATATCCTGTCACCGACATTGCTTTATGCTGCACAACTAAACGGTGAAATTGCAGATGATATCGTTGCCATCGACAATGCCATGAAATGGGGCTTTGGATGGCAACAGGGGCCATTTGAAATTTGGGATGCAATCGGCGTAGCAAAATCTGTTGAGAAGATGAAAGAACAAGGCGAAGAAGTTCCAGCATTCGTTCAAAGCTTGATCGACAAAGGCTATGAAACTTTCTATAAAGAAGAAGATAGTGAACTTTACTTCTTTGATGGAGAAGATTACAAGCTTGTTCCTGTTAATGAAAAAGTAATCGACTTGAAGCGCTATAAGCAAAAACATGGCGTTATTAAAAAGAATTCAGGCGCTAGCTTAATCGACCTTGGCGATGGTGTGGCACTTCTTGAATTCCATTCACAATCGAATTCAATTGGTCCTGACATCATTCAAATGATCAATTTCGCTGTTGATGAAGTTGAGAAAAACTTCAAAGGGCTTGTCATTGGCAATCAAGGGAAAAACTTCTGTGTGGGTGCAAACCTAGGCATGATTCTTATGGAAGCGCAGGATGACAATATCTTTGAACTTGATTTCACTGTACGCTCATTCCAAAATGCCATGATGAAAATCAAGTATTCCTCAAAACCTGTTGTTGCAGCACCATTTGCAATGACGCTTGGTGGAGGGACTGAGGTTTGTCTGCCAGCAGCACATATTCAAGCGTCAATGGAAACCTATATGGGGCTCGTTGAAGCCGGCGTTGGTTTGATACCAGGCGGTGGCGGAAACGTAGGACTTTATACGAAACATTTAAAAGGATTACCAAAGGGCGTCCATATTGACTATCAATTTGTTGCCAATAAAGTTTTCGAATCAATTGCGACTGCAAAAGTGTCGACTTCGGGAGACGAAGCACGTGAAAATAACTTCCTCGATTTCGCAGATGGTATTAGTGTCAATGCAGATCACTTAATCTATGATGCGAAACAGGCAGCTATTGCATTGTTTGACATGGGTTATAAAGCACCTCAACGTGAGAAATTCCCTGTTACAGGTGATTCGGGTTATGCGACGATGCTTCTCGGAGCAGAGGGGATGTTCCTATCTGGCTTTATCAGCGAGCATGATTTGAAAATCGCGAAGAAGCTAGCGTTTGTTTTATCCGGCGGAAAAGTGCCATATGGAACACTTGTTGACGAACAATATCTGTTGGACCTTGAACGTGAAGCGTTCCTGAGCCTTGTGGCGGAACCAAAATCACAACAGCGTATGCAGCACATGCTCGTAAAAGGTAAACCACTGCGCAACTAAGTTTGTATTGTATAGCAAAATGAGAGTTTAAAAAGGAGTATGAAAAGAGCCGAGGAGGGAAGGCAGTTTAAAGTCGCGATGTCCTGTCGCATCAAAGAGGGATGAACTTCAATCTCTCTCCACTGCATGACCTACTTCTTGTAGGGCTCAATTTTCACCGGACTTTTTGAACAATCGATATAAAGGAGGAAATTCAATGCGTGAAGCAGTACTAGTAGCCGGTGCACGGACACCGGTGGGAAAAGCGGGTAGAGGTTCTCTTGTAACTGTACGCCCGGATGACTTAGGGGCACTTGTCATTAAAGAAACGTTGAAACGTGCAGGGGGCTATGACGGCCCAATTGATGACTTAATCATTGGTTGTGCGATGCCTGAAGCTGAACAAGGGATGAACGTTGCACGAAATATTGGTGCGCTTGCAGGTCTTCCTGATACAACGCCTGCTATAACAGTAAACCGGTTCTGTTCATCAGGTCTTCAATCCATTGCTTATGCAGCTGAACGCATTATGCTCGGACACTCGCAAGCGATACTTGCAGGCGGCGTCGAGTCAATGAGTATGGTACCGATGATGGGGAATACCATCAGGCCGAATGCTCACTTAGCAGAAACGGCTCCACAGTATTATATGGGAATGGGTCACACTGCTGAGCAAGTTGCAGTAAAATACGGTATCACCCGTGAAGAACAAGATGCATTTGCTGTACAGTCTCATAAAAAAGCAGGTGCAGCGATTTCAGCTGGAAAATTCGATGATGAAATCGTCCCAGTCGAAGTCGTGAAGCGTTCTGTAGATGATAATGGTAAATATAGCGAGAAGAATTTCACATTTAAAATGGACGAAGGAGTCCGTCACGGAACAAGCGTAGAGGGATTAGCGAAATTGCGTCCGGCATTTTCTATAACGGGTACTGTTACGGCAGGTAATGCGTCACAAACTTCAGATGGTGCGGGCGCAGTACTTGTGATGGACCGTGAAGTGGCAGAAGCACAAGGCTTGAAGCCAATCGCGAAATTCCTATCATTTGCTGTAGGAGGCGTGCCACCTGAAGTGATGGGAATCGGACCAATTGTAGCCATTCCAAAAGCACTTAAAATTGCAGGGCTTTCTATAGAAGATATCGATGTCTGGGAGTTGAACGAAGCGTTCGCGTCTCAGTCACTCCAGGTTATCCGTCATCTAGGTCTTGATATGGATAAGGTGAATTTCAACGGCGGAGCAATCGCTTTAGGGCATCCACTTGGCGCAACAGGAACTATTTTAACGATCCGTATGATGAGTGAATTAAAACGACAAGGCAAACAGTTCGGAGTCGTTACCATGTGTATCGGCGGCGGAATGGGTGCGGCTGGCGTGTTTGAACTGTTGTAAACACACCAGTGAATTTTATAGTAATAGTGGACATACACTTTCTTGAGAGTAAAAGGGGGAAACAACATTGACTGAATTAAAAACAAACGAACTGATCAAAGGCGGAGCTTTCCTAACAGAGGACATTGAAGCAAGCCGTGTATTTACGCCTGAAGACTTTACTGATGAACAGAAAATGATTGCAAAAACAACAGAAGACTACGTGAAAAACGAAGTTCAACCTGTAGTGGAAAATCTTGAAAATCACGAATTCGAGCATTCGGTAAGACTACTGAAATCTGCAGGGGATCTTGGGCTTCTGGGAGCGGATGTACCTGAAGAGTATGGTGGCCTTGGACTCGACAAAATCGCGTCTGCACTTATCTCTGAAAAAATGTCTGTAGCAGGCGGATTTTCGATCACTCATGGCGCACACGTCGGTATCGGAACGTTGCCAATCGTCCTTTTCGGAAATGAAGAGCAGAAGAAAAAGTATTTACCTAACTCTGTTTCAGGCGACAAAATCTCTGCCTATGCACTGACTGAGCCAGGTTCTGGTTCTGACGCATTGGGTGCGAAAACAAATGCGAAATTGAATGCTGCTGGAACACACTACATCTTAAATGGTGAAAAACAGTGGATTACGAACGCTGGATTTGCGGATATTTTCGTTGTTTACGCGAAAATTGATGGCGATAAATTCTCTGCGTTTATCGTTGAAAAAGAATTCCCAGGTGTATCTGTTGGGGCTGAAGAGAAAAAGATGGGTATCAAATCTTCATCTACTCGTACGCTAATCTTACAAGACGCAGAAGTGCCAGTTGAAAACCTGTTAGGTGAAATTGGTCGCGGACATATTATTGCGTTCAATATCTTGAATATCGGCCGTTACAAATTAGGAGTCGGCACAATTGGCGGATCTAAACGTGCGCTTGAACTTGCAATTACCTATACAAATCAACGTCAACAGTTTAAAACGCCAATTTCTTCATTCAACTTGACGAAACAAAAATTAGCAACAATGGCATCTAAACTTTATGCAGCTGAGAGCTTGATTTACCGTACAGTTGGCTATTTTGAAGAGCGTCAAAGCCAGTTGAGTCTTGAAGAGCAAAAAGATGGCAAAGCAATTGCCGCAGCAATCGCAGAATACGCAATCGAATGTTCGATCAATAAAGTAGTGGGATCTGAAGTATTGGATTACATCGTCGACGAAGCTGTTCAGCTTCATGGCGGATACGGTTTCATGCAAGAATATGAAGTAGAGCGCATTTACCGCGATTCACGCATCAACCGTATTTTTGAAGGAACGAATGAAATCAACCGTCTGCTAGTGCCAGGCACGTTCCTGAAAAAAGCAATGAAAGGCGAATTGCCATTGCTACAACAGGCGCAAGCACTTCAAGCAGAACTTCTAATGATGATGCCTGAAGAAATCGGTGACGAAGCGCTTGCACAAGAAAAAGTACTTGTGAAAAACGCTAAGAAAATCGGTTTGCTAGCTGCTGGTCTCGCTGCACAGCGTTTCGGCACGAAGCTAGAAGCCGAGCAAGAAGTACTTGTAAACATTGCAGACATCGCTAATAATGTCTTCGCAATGGAGTCTGCACTTCTACGTACAGAAAAAGCGATTGCACGTAATGGGGAAGACAAAGAACAACAGAAAATTCTTTACACACAAATCTTCTGTCAAGAAGCATTTGAGGATATTGAAAGAGATGCGAAAGAAACATTGATGGCAGCTGTTGATGGCGACAACCAGCGCATGATGATTTCTGCACTGCGTAAATTGACACGCTCAAATCCGTATAATATCATCTTGAAAAAACGTGAAGCATCGGTCAAACTGATCGAAGCAGAAAAGTATATCGTTTAATACGTCTGTTGATTAACCATTTACTTGCATAAAGCGCTTTCGAGAAGGGCTTGGAAATCGCCATTTTCACTGGATTATTTTCGGTCCGCTTACGGCTAAATAATTACGACACTATTATTGAGGGGCAGGTGTGGCTAGAAGTGACTGAGTCACTTCTAGCCACACCTTTTTAGTCATCCTGTTGTGATTATTCGCCTGTCGCGTTCCTAAACTATTTAAGTGGAAAATGCAGTTTCTTTGGAAGAAAAGAATAGATGTCTTTCTATAGA
Organism: uncultured Sporosarcina sp.; assembly: GCA_964632025.1. Taxonomy (GTDB): domain Bacteria; phylum Bacillota; class Bacilli; order Bacillales_A; family Planococcaceae; genus Sporosarcina. The sequence goes on along the minus strand of CAZWAW010000051.1, from coordinate 11,908 downwards.
GGGTGTAAGAGCCCGAAGATGAAATTTCGGGCACTCTAGCACGTTGTACATTGCGTTCTTTGCTTACTTTCAGCAAAGATTATGTGGTGCTCTACAAGAAAGTGACACTTCTTTAATATAAAAAGAGAGATACTATATAAAAGGCACGATTAATTTAGAATTCTATAGAACCTATACTATTTTCCTTGTACGGCGAATGAATCTAGCGACTAAGCGGTATTGGAAACTACTTCCTAGTAATAATCACAAAAAACTCCCTTGCTTTGCATTTGTTAAGTGCTGAGTACATATCCAGACATCCGAATAATCATATAGAAGTCATTCAATCCAAACATCCAAAGTAAACTATACACGTAACGCCCAGTAGGTACCTGGACGTCTTTTCTGTTATAATGGCGGAAATGGAGGCGTTGCGGTATGGGATTAATTTACTACGGTTATCCAAAGTGTGGGACATGCAGGAAAGCTAAGAAGTGGCTTGAGATGAACAACCTTGACTTCCAGGAAGTGAACATAGCGGTGGCTCCTCCTTCGGAAGAAGAACTCGGGAAGATGATTGCGGCATCAGGTTTGGAGCTGAAAAAGTTTTTCAACGTTAGCGGGACGAAATATAGAGAGCTAAACTTGAAAGACAAATTGCTCACAATGACAGATGAAGAGAAAATTAGCTTGCTATCATCTGACGGTATGTTGATAAAGAGACCAATTGTCTTTGGTGATGATAAGGTGACTGTCGGATTCAAGGAAGAAGAGTTCGACAAAGTATGGGTTAACTAATTTCCTGTCTTGTCTTTATCCGAGAAATATGACAGAATTGAAGAGAATGAAACTATTTATTTGGAGGGATACGGAATGAGCACACCAAAAGATCTGCGTTATTCTGAAGAGCATGAATGGGTAAAAGACGAAGGCGGTAACTATCGTATCGGTATTACACACTTTGCACAATCTGAACTTGGCGATATCGTATTCGTTGAACTTCCATCTGTTGGCGACGACATCAAAGCGGACGAGCCTTTCGGAAGCGTTGAGTCAGTTAAGACAGTATCTGAACTTTATGCACCAATCAGCGGTAAAGTAATTGAAGTGAACGAAGGACTTGAAGATAGCCCTGAATTCGTCAATGAATCACCGTATGAAAACGCATGGATGATCGTCGTTGAACCTTCAAATGTTTCTGAACTAGATGAACTTATGTCAGCTGAAGCGTATGAAAAAATGACTGTCGGAGAATAACTAAGACATGGCGCCGATATTTTTTTCGGCGCTTTTTGCATATCTATATAGAATAGAGCGATGAAGGGGGGCTTCCCGTGTCGGATGAAAGAGTAATTATCGTTGAGGGTGGTTCGGATAAGAAGCGCCTGGCAAGAATACTTATTGAGCCTGTAGAAATTATTTGTACGAACGGCACAGTAAGCCCTTATAGACTTGAAGAGTTGCTTGCACCTTATGAAGAACATGAACTATTCGTCTTCGTTGATGCGGATGAAGATGGAGAAAAGACCCGCATTTTATTCAAAAGAGAGTTTCCAGCAGCAATCCATTTGTACACAGAAAAGGTTTACCGGGAAGTGGAGACAACCCCGTATAAAGTGTTAGCTACAATACTACAAGGTGCGAATTTTAAAATTCGACCGGAATTTCTAATTTAAAGGATGTAGAATGAATGGAAACTTGGACACGCGGACAATGGGAGACGGCTTTGAAGGGGTCTTCATTAGCGGCGTTTTATTTATATACACCGATGTGTGGAACATGTGCGGTCGCTTCTAAAATGATGAACGTTATTAACATCATGAGACCGGAAATACCAATTGGGAAAGCAGATTTGAATTATGTGCAAAACATCGCAATTGACTATGAAATCGAAAGCGTTCCTTGTCTTCTTATACAAAAGGATGGCGTTGTAATCCATAAAATATATGCGTTTCAGTCAGTTCCGTATCTACTTGAAAAAATAGATTGACAACGGATGTATAGTACTGATATACTTCGTATTAACATTCAATTGAATAGTCACTCTTATTAAGAGAGGTGGAGGGATAGTGCCCTGCGAAGCCCGGCAACCGTCACGAAAGTGAAATGGTGCCAAGTCACACAAAGCGTATGCTTTGAAAGATGAGAGATTGGACAAACGTTTATTTTAATAGAGCGTTAAGCCTTTCTGCCCGTCTGCAGGAAGGCTTTTTATGTTTTCTGAAAACATAACAACATAAATATTTAGAGGTGAAAAAGATGATTCAATTAACGGATATTAATAAACGATTTGGTGTAGGGCCAAGCAGTATTTCTGCAGTCGAAAATGTATCGCTCGAAATTGCTGAAGGTGAGATTTTTGGAGTCATCGGCTACAGCGGGGCAGGAAAAAGTACGTTGATCCGACTACTGAACGGTCTTGAAATGCCGACATCGGGCAGTGTGAAAATAGGAAGTCTAGAAATATCAGCAATCAAAGGTAAAGAACTACGGGAAGCACGACAAAAAGTGAGTATGATATTCCAGCACTTTAACCTACTGTGGTCTAGAACAGTGAGGGAGAATATCGCTTTCCCTCTTGAAATAGCGGGTGTACGAAAAATCGAGCGTGAAAAGAAAGTGACGGAATTGATTGAATTAGTCGGTTTGAGTGGTCGTGAAAATGCGTATCCATCCGAATTGTCTGGAGGTCAGAAACAGCGTGTAGGGATTGCTCGTGCGCTTGCAAATGACCCTGAAGTCCTTCTTTGTGACGAAGCGACTTCAGCCCTTGACCCCGAAACGACGGATTCAATACTAGAGCTTCTGACAGGTATTAATGAACGTCTTGGACTGACAATTGTACTTATCACACATGAAATGCACGTGATCCGGAAAATTTGCCACAGAGTTGCAGTAATGGAAGCGGGCAAAGTTGTCGAGTTGGGGGATGTCCTAGATGTATTCCAATCGCCGAAAGAACCGATTACGAAGCGGTTTGTTTCTCAAGTGACAGAGCCTGTGGAAGCGAGGCAGGCAATGGCACATATTAAGGAAGAATTCCCATCCGGAACGCTTATCAAGCTCGTTTTTGTAGGGGAGAAAACAGAGCAACCTGTGCTCGCAAGTCTTATTCGGAAATTCACTGTCGATGTGAATATCGTGCAAGGGAATATTTCTCATACACATGGCGGAGCATACGGCACACTCATACTACAGCTCCTTGGCGATTCGGCAATCATTGAGGAAGCCATTCACTATCTCCATGAAAATGAAGTTCAGACGGAGGTGATCGGTAATGATTGAAAACCTTTTTCCGAATGTCGACTGGGCTAAGATGTGGGAAGCGGCTGGACAGACGCTTTATATGACAGCCGTTTCAACATTCTTTACATTTGTTATTGGACTTGCACTTGGGGTTCTGCTATTCCTTTCTGGACCTGGTCAACTATGGTCGAATAAGATCGTCAATATGATTACCGGGATGATTGTCAACGTTTTCCGGTCGATCCCATTCATCATATTAATCATTTTGCTCATTCCGGTTACAAAATTCCTAATCGGTACCCTCCGTGGGCCGGATGCGGCGTTGCCGGCGCTTATTATCGGCGCAGCTCCGTTTTACGCACGGATGGTATTAATCGCACTACAAGAAATTGACAAAGGTGTTATAGAAGCTGCCAAGTCAATGGGGGCGAAGACGAAGACAGTTATATTCAAAGTTCTTTTACCAGAATCGATGCCAGCACTTATTTCAGGCATTACGGTGACAGCTATTGCTTTGGTTGGCTATACGGCAATGGCAGGCATCATCGGTGCGGGAGGACTCGGGACACTTGCTTATTTAGATGGGTTCCAGCGTAGTCGAGAAGACGTTACGCTAATGGCGACAATTCTTATTTTAATTGTTGTTTTTATCATACAGTTCATTGGGGATTTCGCTGTAAAAAAATTAGACAAGAGATAATCACTAATCGGAGAAACGCCAGGCAGTGCCTGTAAAATATAAAACCACATAGAAAAAGGGGAGAATTGAATATGAAAAAACTTTTAACAGGAATTTTATTTGCGGTCCTTGTACTCGCGTTAGCGGCATGCGGAACAAAAGATAATAGTAAAGATGAAAATGCAAGTAACGCTGGCAAAGAGGTTGTTGAAGAAACGAAAATTGTTGTAGGTGCATCTAATACTCCACACTCAATCATTCTTGAACAAGCAAAACCTTTATTGGCTGAAAAAGGATACGAACTTGTTATTGAATCATATCAAGATTATGTTTTACCGAACCAAGACCTTGAGTCGGGCGATCTGGATGCAAACTATTTCCAACACATTCCTTATTTTGAAACACAAATTGCAGACCACGGATACAAATTTGCGAATGCTGGCGGCATTCATATTGAACCAATCGGTGTTTATTCAAAAAAGTATAAATCACTAGAAGAACTTCCAGAAGGTGCGACAATTCTGATTAGTAACTCGGTTGCGGACCATGGACGTGTACTTGCCATGCTCGAATCGAAAGGGCTTATTACACTGACTGAAGGAATCGACAAGTCTGCTGCAGAATTAAAAGATGTTGTCGATAATCCAAAAAATATTGTATTCGATGCAAACTATGAAGCCGCGCTTTTGCCACAGTTTTTCAATAGTGATGAAGGCGACGCGGTACTTATCAACTCGAACTATGCAATTGATGCAGGTTTGAATCCACTTGAAGATTCAATCGCAATAGAAGATTCAGAATCTCCATATGTGAATATCATCGCTGTAAAAGAAGGCGATGAAAATACTGAAGCGATCAAAGCATTGGTTGAAGTGCTGAAAACGAAAGAAATCCAAGACTTTATCCTAGAAGAGTGGGGCGGTTCTGTCGTTCCAGTAAAATAAGTACAGTGAAGACTCCGCTAATCAGGTAATGATTAGCGGAGTCTTTCCGTTTTCCAATAGATGTTAATGGCAAATAGCTGTTCCAATAGCAAAAATATTATGGTATCGTTGTTTATTAAATATATATTATTATCATAGGGGGATATGGTTTTGAAGCTCAAAATTGGTCTAATATGGCGTATCGTTATTGCCATTGCATTAGCAGTCGGACTCGGTTTAGTTATACCAAAAATTAGTGAGGATTTTGCAGATTTGTTTGTCAGTCTTGCAGCTACATTTAATATGATTTTTGGAGGCTTTTTGAATTTTGTAGTACCACTAATCATTGTTGCATTTATCGCACCAGGAATTGCTAAGCTTGGTAAAGGATCAGGTAGACTACTTGGTCTTGCGACAGGATTCGCTTACTTTTCGACAATCGTAGCCGGTATCCTCGCATTCTTTGCAGCGACGACAATACTGCCTGGGTTTATCGGAAGTATTGGCAATGATGATATCGAAAATGCGGGTAGAGCAGCTGCAGAATCATTTTTTACCATTGAAATGACACCAGTAATGGGCGTCATGTCAGCACTTCTTCTAGCATTCGTTCTTGGAATAGGGATGGCTTCCATTGGTAGTAAATCAATGCTTGCTGTGTTTGATGAATTCAATGTGTTGATTGAAAAAGTGATTTCATTCGTCATTATTCCGCTATTACCTTTCCATATTTTCGGGATATTCCTTAATATGACGTATACCGGTCAAGTTGCAAAAGTACTTTCCGTATTTGCGGTGGTGTTCGTTATGATTATCAGTCTTCATCTTGTTATGCTTACCTTGCAATATACTGTTGCGGGAACGCTTACAAAACGCAATCCGTTCGGTCTAATGAAAATAATGGCACCTGCTTATTTCACTGCACTCGGGACGCAATCATCAGCTGCGACAATTCCGGTTACGCTGAGACAGGCGCGTGAAACAGGTGCATCAGAGAAAGTGACCGGTTTTACAATTCCACTATTTGCAACGATTCACCTATCAGGAAGCACAATTACACTTGTATCCTGTTCGATTGGTGTCATGCTGATGAATGGAATGTCGGTTGAATTCAGTACGTACTTGCCGTTCATCTTCATGCTTGGTGTTACGATGATTGCAGCACCTGGAGTGCCGGGTGGAGCGGTTATGGCGGCACTTGGATTACTCAGCACGATGCTTGGTTTTGATGAAGGAATGGTTGCGCTTATGATTGCACTTTATATGGCGCAAGATAGCTTCGGAACAGCAACAAACGTAACAGGCGATGGTGCACTCGCTATTATGGTTGATAGGTTTACAAAAAAAGATAATGCTGTTGCTACTAAAACGAATCTAGAACCTGAACAATACTAATCAACAAGTTTTGAACCGGTACATTGGGTGCCGGTTTTTTGAATTGTATGGATTCTCATTGAGGACTTGATAATTGAAAATGAGTGAAGACTTGAAAAATGGTTGCATACAAGTCTTGAATTAAGGGCATTCCTTTCAAATGAAACGATTCTCAATGATTTGCAAGGCAATGCTTAATACGTTAAGATTAGAATGATACTAAATTGAGAATGGATATCCGTTCATCTTTAATATATTGGAGGTATTGGAATGGCTACTTTAGAAATTAAAGACCTTCACGTTGAAATTGAAGGCAAGAAAATATTAAAAGGCGTCGATTTGACGATCAATACAAATGAGATCCACGCAATCATGGGTCCAAACGGTACAGGTAAATCTACACTCGCGCAAGCGATTATGGGGCATCCCAAATATGTTGTGACATCCGGTACAATCACACTCGATGGTGAAGATGTGCTTGAAATGGCAGTGGACGAGCGCGCTAGAGCGGGTATCTTCCTTGGCATGCAATATCCAAGCGAAATTACAGGCGTAACAAACGCTGACTTCCTTCGTTCTGCAATTAATGCGAAACGTGAAGAAGGCGACGAAATTTCATTGATGAAATTCATCCGTGAACTTGATAGCAAAATGGAATTCCTTGAAATGGACGAAGACATGGCTACACGTTACTTGAACGAAGGTTTCTCAGGTGGAGAAAAGAAACGTAACGAAATTCTTCAACTTACAATGTTGAAGCCTAAATTTGCAGTGCTTGATGAAATTGACTCTGGTCTTGATATCGATGCATTGAAAGTTGTTTCAAAAGGCATCAACGAAATGCGCGGCGAAGAGTTTGGTTGCCTAATCATCACTCATTACCAACGTCTCCTTGACTACATTACGCCAGACAAAGTTCACGTTATGATGCAAGGTAAAGTTGTTAAAACCGGTGGAGCTGAACTAGCACATAAACTTGAAGAACAAGGATATGACTGGATTAAAGAAGAACTTGGCATCGAAGACGAAACTGTCGGGCTGGAAGTTTAAGAAAGGAGGACGATTCAAAATGACGGTTGAAACAAAGATGGCATTAACCGAACAGGACGTCCGTTCCTATTCCGCTAAGATGAATGAAGCAGATTGGATGGCGGATTTCCGTGCAGACGCATTAGTGAGAGCGGAACAGCTTCCAATGCCAAAACCAGATAAAACGAAAATCGACAAATGGAACTTTACGGAATTCCCTGCCCATACGGTAGAGAGTGCTGTGTATGCTTCATTGGACGAGCTTTCTGAAGAAGCGCGTGCACTTGTTGATAAAGAGCAACAGAACAGCATTTATGTCCAGCACAATAACACACCTGCTTACTTGTTTTTATCTGAAGAGTTGAAAGCAAAAGGCGTCATCATGACAGATATTTTCACAGCATCACGTGAACATAGCGATCTTGTGAAAAAATATTTCATGACAGACGGTGTGAAAGTAGACGAGCATAAACTGACTGCACTTCATGCAGCACTTATGAACGGTGGCGTTTTCGTATATGTTCCGAAAAACGTCGTTGTCGAAGAGCCAATTCAAGTGTTGTTTTTACATGATGATGAGCAAGCTTCACTCTTTAACCACGTTCTTATCGTGGCAGAAGCAAATAGTTCAGTGACGTATGTCGAGAACTATTTATCGACTGTAGAAGAAGCAAAAGGATTAGCTAATATCGTTTCTGAAGTATTCACAGGTGATAATGCACAAATTACTTACGGTGCGGTGGATGTACTTGCGAAAGGATTTACAACCTATGTGAATCGTCGTGGAGTTGCAGGACGCGATAGCCGAATTGATTGGGCACTTGGTCTGATGAATGATAGTGATACGATTTCTGAAAATATCACGCACCTTGTTGGTAACGGATCTCATTGTGACATGAAGACAGTTGTTGTTGGACGCGGTAAACAGCGCCAAAACTTCACAACTGAAATCGTTCACTGGGGTATGGATACAGAAGGATTCATCTTGAAACACGGTGTTGTGAAAGAAGAATCTACATGTATCTTTAACGGTATCGGAAGAATCGCAAAAGGTGCAACAAGAGCAAACGCTGTCCAAGAGTCACGCGTCCTTATGTTGAGTGAAAGGGCACGCGGAGACGCAAACCCAATTCTTCTTATCGATGAAGACGATGTAACAGCAGGACACGCGGCATCGGTTGGTCGTGTTGATCCAATGCAATTGTTCTACTTGATGAGCCGTGGAATTAAACAGCAGGAAGCAGAACGTCTTGTCATCCATGGTTTCCTTGCGCCAGTTGTCAGCAAATTGCCGATTGAAGGCGTTAAGAAGCAATTGACGGAGGTTATCGAAAGGAAAGTGCGCTAATGCTTAGTTCAGACATCCGCAAACATTTCCCTATATTGGACCAAGAAATAAACGGACATCCGCTTGTTTATCTAGATAGTGCCGCGACTTCACAAAAGCCGCGGCAAGTAATAGAAGCAATCAGCAACTATTACGGCCTTGATAACTCGAATGTCCACCGCGGCGTGCATACGCTTGGAAATCGTGCGACAGAAGGATATGAAGGGGCGCGCGAAAAAGTGCGCAACTTCATCAATGCGAAGTCGACGGAAGAAATCATATTCATGCGCGGAACGACAACGGCTTTAAATACAGTTGCACAAAGTTATGGACGGGCGAATGTCGGTGATGGTGATGAAATCGTCATTACCTATATGGAGCACCATTCAAACATTATTCCATGGCAGCAGCTTGCAAAAGAAAAAGGGGCAGTGTTGAAGTACGTTGACCTTGAGGAAGACGGCACACTATCACTTGAAAAGGTCCGGGAAATGATTACCGACCGGACCAAAATCGTGTCGATCATGTACGTATCGAACGTACTTGGTACGATGAACCCGATTAAAGAAATTGCTGAAATTGCACATGCACATGGCGCTGTCATGGTTGTCGATGGTGCGCAAGCTGCGCCACATCTGAAAATTGATGTACAGAAACTAGATTGTGACTTTTTCGCTTTTTCAGGACATAAGATGTGCGGTCCGACCGGCATTGGCGTCCTTTACGGGAAAAAAGAGTTGCTCAACAACATGGAGCCGATTGAGTTCGGTGGCGAAATGATTGATTTCGTCGGTTTGTATGAATCGACATGGAAAGAGCTTCCTTGGAAGTTTGAAGGCGGTACACCGATCATCGCAGGAGCGATTGGTCTGGGAGCTGCAATCGATTTTCTTGAGGAAATTGGACTAGATAACATTGAACGGCATGAACATGAACTTGCAAAATATGCAATGGAGCGGATGTCAGAAATCGATGGGCTTTCGATTTACGGTCCACTCGATCCTGAAAAACGTGCCGGGCTTGTTACTTTTAATCTGAACGATGTCCATCCACACGACGTTGCAACCGTGCTCGATATGCATGGTATTGCCGTCAGAGCAGGTCACCACTGTGCTCAGCCGCTTATGAAATGGCTCGATGTATCATCCACGGCACGTGCCAGCTTCTATATTTACAATACAGAAGCTGACGTTGACCGCCTCGTGGACGGACTCCGTATCGCAAAGGAGTATTTCGCAGATGTCTACTAATAAATTAGATCAGTTATATCGCTCGGTCATCATGGACCATTATAAAAATCCTAGAAACAAAGGCGTCATCGAAGAAAGTAGCATAACTGTCGATATGAATAATCCGACATGTGGCGATGTGATCCATCTTACACTGCAAATAGAAGATGGCATTGTTCAAAATGCAAAATTCGAAGGCGACGGCTGTTCAATTTCAATGGCATCCGCGTCAATGATGACGCAGATTGTTAAAGGGAAAAAAGTGGATGAAGCCTTAAAAGCTGCCTCTGTTTTTTCAGACATGATGCTCGGCAAAGATGTTGACGACTCCATCGACCTAGGTGATATTGAAGCACTTGCGGGAGTATCGAAATTTCCTGCCCGTATTAAATGTGCAACATTGGCATGGAAGGCGATGGAAAAGGGAGTCGGAAATGACTCCGAACAGTAACTAAAAGGACGGAGGAATAGTAATGGCTAAAAAAATGCCGGATATCGGCGATTACAAATATGGGTTTGCTGACAAAGACGTTTCCATTTTCCGTTCGGAACGTGGTTTGACAAAGGAAATCGTTGAAGAAATTTCAGGTATGAAGAACGAACCTCAATGGATGCTTGACTACCGCCTGAAATCATTGGAAATGTTCTACAAAATGCCAATGCCACAATGGGGTGGAGATCTAAACTCCCTTAAATTTGACGAGATTACTTACTATGTTAAACCTTCTGAAGGGGCGGAACGCTCTTGGGATGAAGTACCGGAAGAAATCAAGCGCACGTTTGATAAACTCGGTATTCCTGAAGCTGAACAAAAATACCTTGCAGGTGTTTCTGCACAATACGAATCTGAAGTTGTTTACCATAATATGAAACAGGAACTTGTGGACCTTGGAATTGTGTTTAAAGACACGGATTCAGCACTTAAGGAAGACGAAGAACTGTTCAAAAAGTATTGGGGAACAATCATTCCAAACTCAGATAACAAGTTTGCTGCATTGAACTCTGCTGTGTGGTCAGGCGGTTCGTTCATCTATGTGCCACCGGGCGTTAAAGTAGAGACTCCACTGCAAGCCTATTTCCGCATCAACTCGGAAAACATGGGGCAGTTCGAGCGTACTATGATTATTGTTGATGAAGGAGCAAGCGTCCATTACGTTGAAGGATGTACTGCACCTGTTTATACAACGAATTCACTTCACAGTGCTGTCGTTGAAATCATTGTTAAAAAAGATGCGTATTGCCGTTACACAACAATCCAAAACTGGGCAAATAACGTTTACAACCTTGTAACGAAGCGCGCAGTTTGTGACGCAAACGCAACAATGGAATGGATTGACGGGAACATCGGCTCTAAATTGACGATGAAATACCCTGCAATCATTCTTAAAGGCGAAGGCGCTCGTGGTATGACACTTTCTATCGCACTAGCAGGAAAAGGTCAGCATCAGGATGCTGGAGCGAAAATGCATCACCTTGCACCAAATACGTCATCTACAATCGTGTCGAAATCAATTTCGCAACACGGTGGTAAAGTAACGTATCGCGGAATCGTTCACTTTGGACGTAAAGCGGATGGCGCACGCGCAAACATCGAATGTGACACACTTATTATGGATGACTTGTCGACATCTGACACGATTCCATATAACGAAATCCTAAATGATAACATTTCACTTGAACACGAAGCGAAAGTTTCTAAAGTATCAGAGGAGCAGCTTTTCTACTTGATGAGCCGCGGAGTTCCTGAGCTTGAAGCAACTGAAATGATCGTTATGGGCTTCATCGAACCATTCACAAAAGAATTACCGATGGAATATGCTGTAGAAATGAACCGTCTTATCAAGTTTGAGATGGAAGGTTCAATCGGGTAATAGTTACATCGGAAAACCGGCCACCAGGGCCGGTTTTTTCGTCTTTACATATATAGTCGGCCACAACTGTTTATAAACTAAAATTAACCAGTGAATGACGTGATCACCTACTGGGCGCTACGTGAATAGTTGCATTTTGATTGCTTTGGATTGAATGACGTCTATACCATTATCGAGAGGTCTGGGTGTGTAGGGATGCGACTTTGTCGCATCCCTACACCCTCTTTTCGATAATCGTATGGTGGCCCTTC
>CAZWAW010000050.1:11986-21241 GCA_964632025.1 uncultured Sporosarcina sp. | reverse complement strand
GGTCCATCCAAAGACCGTTTTGCTGGATTACTCGATAATACAGACCATGCACAAGTAGTATTAAATATTTTAGATGCCGATAAAAATAAATAATCATAGTCTGAACCCGTTGATTTCAAATGAAGCAACGGGTTCATTTCTGTATACAAAAAAAGCCCGAGTGATATACGCCCGAACCCTTCATTAGTACAATCAAATTACTACTTTCCCTTTCCAAATTCCGTTCCAAAAAGCCTTGCCGAATAAGGATGTGTAAACTCAAATACACCTTCTACTTTCACACTTTCATCGACAATCTCCCCATTATTCATCACATATAGCCGATCACACATATACGCAACTGCTTGCAGATCATGTGCAATGAAGAGTAAGGCCATACCGGTTTCTCGGTTAAGTTCAATCAGTAAATCAATAATCTCTTTTTGAATCAATCGATCCAGACTGGAAATAATTTCGTCACATACGAGTAGTTTAGGTTCAACTAGAATTGATCTGAGCAAGTTGACACGTTGTCTTTCTCCGCCGCTCAGTTCGGAAGGTCGTCTATGTAAATGAGCTTCCGTTAACTTCACCTTGCTAAGCATACGACGGATGTGAGCATCCCGGTCCCCTTTCCTCTTACGAAGCGGTTCCATCAAAATCTCACGGACGGTCCATGATGGATTGAGGGCAGCCGATGCGTTTTGAAAGATGAGTTGGCATCCTTTGTAAAATGCTTTTCTCGACTGCCTCGTGACGGGCGCACCATTGAATAAAATCGTACCGTCATCAGGAGCTTCGAGTTGCATAATAACGCGTGTCAGCGTACTTTTTCCGCTTCCACTTTCTCCGACAAGTCCAACGATTTCACCTTCTCCAACTGTCAGACTGATTGCACGAAGGACTCCCTTTTCTTTACTCCCACTACTATAACTTTTCGTAATATTTTCTACCGCTAACACCGTCACACCTCCGTTCCTTTAAAACCGACTATCCAATAAAAGCTTCGTGTAAGGATGCTTAGGACAATCAAACACCTCTGCCACACTACCTGTCTCAACAACTTCACCATGACGCATAACAACCATGTCATGTGCCGCTTCTGCGACAATATCCAAGTCGTGCGTTATGAGAAGAATTGTTGTCCCATGCTTCTCATTCAATCGCTTCAATAGTCCAATGAACTCCTTTTGTAGCACCATATCGAGTGCGGAAGTAGGTTCATCGGCAATCAATAGGCTCGGTTCCATATACAGGGCACATGCAATCATGCATCGCTGCAACATACCGCCCGATAATTCGAATGGATACTGTTCCATGATTTCCGATGCAAGGCCAAGTTCATCCAAAATGCCCTCCATCTTCAATCGAAATTCTTCAATCTTATCACCCGTTTTTCTTCCCGAAAACTCAAAGAGTTGGTGCCTCATCTTCACTGAGGGGTTAAAGCTGTTCGCTGCATCTTGGAAAATTGTAAACAGATGTGTTTTCCGTATTTCCATCATTTCTTTATCCGAAACGGTAAGTAAGTTTTTGTCGTTAACTATAACCTGTCCAGTCGCTTTTGCTCCTGGTGGCAATATCCCAAGCATCGCGGAAACCGTCATACTTTTCCCACTACCGCTTTCGCCAATAATTGAAGTGATTTTTCCGAGTGGAACAGAAAACGAACTATTACGCACAATCGGTTTCCCATCGATATCAATCGATAATTGACGTACACTAAGCATCTAAACGCCTCCGTTCCGGATCTTTCAACGCTTCCCCGATAAAATTAATCGCAAGAATAGTAATGAAAATCATTATGCCCGGGAACAACCCAATCCACCAAGCGCCAATTAGGATATCATTTTGCGCGTAGTACAGCATATTACCCCATGATGGAATCGCTGGTGGTACACCGATCCCAAGAAAACTAAGCGACACCTCGATGAATATAGCTCCTGCAAAGTTGAACAAAGTAACAACGAAAATAGCGGGAATACTATTACGAAGCATATGACTAAAGATAATCTTCCACATCGGTGTTCCGAACATTATTGCCATTTTCACAAATTCCGCATCCTTCAATCGAATAAATTCAGAGCGAACGATACGTGCGGTAACTAACCAACCCGTAACTCCAATAATGAGCGCCATACTCCACATTCCGCCTTGCATGAATGCTTGAAACGCTAAGATGATAATAAGTGAAGGAATCGTAATGAGCGCTTCTAAAAATCGCATCATAACAGTATCGACGAGCCCTCCGACATAGCCACTAATTCCCCCGTATAATACGCCAATAACAAGTGATAATAGTACAGAGATACTTGCAACAGTCAGCGTTACTTTACCGCCCTCCAAAAGACGTGAAAAGACATCGCGCCCAAGATGATCCGTTCCTAACAGATGACCTTCTCCGGGAGAGGAGTATACTTCATCGAGATTCATATCGTTCGGTTCATGCACGGAAAGAAAGCTTGCAAAAATAGTCATGAGTACAATCATACCGAGGATAGTGCACCAAAAGATCAATGCTTTACGTGATTTCATTTATCGCACATCCCCTTTCCGCAGCCTCGGATTCAATGAATACGTAATGAGGTCAATAACGAAAAGGCTTATGACGACAATCAAACCCGTTAGTAAAATACCACCCATCAGCAATGGAAAATCTTTCGTAACGACTGCCTTTACGGTTAGTTGTCCAAGGCCCGACCATGAAAAGAGTGATTCCACGATAATAGACCCGCCAACAAATGAAGGAATGGTCATACCGATATAATTTAAATAAGGAATAGATGCATTGCGCAAAATCCCTTTTCGAATAACTTGCTCCGCTACACCATTGGCACGTGCTACCATTACATAGTAGTTGCGACTTTCGACTTTGATGCTTTCTTGGAGAAAACGTGCGTAAATCCCAACGTGGGTCAAAATGATAACCGTTGCAGGCATGAGTAGATAACGCAGTTTATCCAAAAATCCACCTTCACCACCGATATCTCCCGTTCCAGATGACGGAAGGACACCAATTTTCACTGCGAAAAATGAAATAAATAAAATTCCGAGCCAAAATGCTGGAATTGAAGACGTCACAATGCTGACCGTTGATAATCCTTTATCCCACAGAGATCCTTCTTTCATTCCCGCTACCGTTCCAAGCCAGATTGAACTGATACTAATAAAAAATAGCGTCACACCGAAAAGAAGTAGTGTATTTGGTAGCCGTTCCATAAGAATGGTCGATACGGGCCGCCCTTCTTTATACGAAACGCCTAAATTCCCTTTCAGCGTTTCTGCTAACCATGTACCATACTGCGCAATGACAGGTCGGTCAAGCGAAAAAACACGGCTGATTCGTTCTTTTTCAGCCGCGTTCAATGTTTGTGCATTTCCACCATAAAAAGCCGCAGCCGGATCACCGGGAGCTGCATGCATGATGAAAAAAGAGAGGAAGCTTACGATGAAGAGGACAATTATCCCCATCATCATTCGCTTCCCAATCCATTTAACGGTCATTCCACGTCCACTCCTCAACATTCCAGAGGAAACCAGATCCGTGATGGCCAAGTATCCGTTCTTTCACACCGCTTAGATTTTTATTAATCCCGTAAACCGCATCTTCGTACGCGATATAAGCGAATGCAGGGTCTTTCGCAAGCTCAGCTTGGAACTCCATATAAATTGCTTTGCGTTCTTCAGCATCTGTCGCAAGACGACCTTTTTCGAGTAGCTCATCTACTTTGGCATTTGAATAGCTGCCGAAGTTATAACCGGAGCTCATCAAACTTGACTGATCTGTTCGGAACAAGATATGTGTATGGTGATCCGCATCGTACGGACTACCCCAGCCGACCATGAACGCTTCTGCATCTTCAATCGTAATGGCACTCCAGTCAAGCGCATCTACTTTCACATCAGCGCCAATTTTCTTAAATCCTTCGGCAGCATAGTTTGCCATGTTCACCCGAACGGTATCCGATATAGGTGCCGTAATCGCAAACGCCAATTTTTCGTTATTTTTATAACGGAAACCGTCTTTTTCTTCTTTCCAGCCTGCGTTATCTAGAAGCTCTTTCGCTTTTTCAACGTCGTATGCGTACTTCTCTACATTTTCATTGTTAAAAGCATGTTTTTGAAGTGGTGAATACGCTTCTGTCCCGTATCCTTTCAAAATGCCTTTGACAATTTGAGTACGATCGACCGCATAGCTAAACGCGCGCCTCACATCGACGTCTTTCCATAAGTCTTTGCTTGTATTGAAAAGGATGCCACGGTAATCTGCAGATTCGATATCATAAATCTTGATATTCTTTTCTTTTTCCAATTCTTCAACCTGTACGGGGTCAAGTAGTGCAATATCAACTTCCCCAGACTTGAGTTGCAATGCACGGACATTGCTATCCGGAATGAATTTAAAAATCACTTTTTCAATAGAAGGCTTTGTTCCATGGAAATCGTTATAGGTTTTTAACGTTAAACTGTTGCCACGATCCCACTTATCAAACATGTATGGGCCCGCGCCTATTGGATGACTGTTGAATTCAGCCGTCCTCATGTCAACGCCTTCAAACGCATGCTTTGGCAAAATTGGAGCCGTCAACTTATCAAGCATCGGCGTGAACGGTCGTTTCAGTTTCAGCTCAAGTTTTTGGTCGTCAATTTTTGTAACCGAATCCACTTCAGTGAAATCTGACTTCAAAAACGAAGCATTATTATCGTCTAATATGCTTTCAATCGTGAAAATCACATCGTCGGCAGTAAGTGGTTCGCCGTCGTGAAACGTAATATCTTCTTTCAATTTAAACGTATACGTTAGTTTATCAGGTGATAGTTCATAGGATTCAGCGATATCCATAGTAGGTTCATTGTTGTCATCGAACCGCATGAGACCGCGGAATAATAACGCATCCAGGTTCGTTTCTTCCAACAGGGGATTAAGCCCTTCAAATTCAGCTTCCGACGCATAGACCAATCGGTTTTCTTTTGTTTTTGAAGTTTCCTTCTCCTTGTTTCCACAACCCGAAATGACGAGTAAAATTGCTACAAAAATTAGTAATAAGTTCGTTCTTTTCCTAAACATAATAACCTCCAAAAAAATGTAATTCTATACTACCTAATTATAAAGAGATGAATGTTTAATGTCTAACAGGACGCAGTCTGGAACAATCTTCTTAAAGATTTCCCGGTTAATATTTCACAACTCGGGCATATTATCATGAACAAGTAAATAAGGAGGGTGATTAATTGATGAACAAAATGGCTATGGCAGCACTTGGACTCGGTGCAGCGTATTTAATGAGAAATAAAGGCGCTAGGGACAAGCTGATGAAACAGGTTGAATCGTTCACAGGTACACTCCCCACGAAAAACACAACGCAAAGTAATTCGTAAACTCGTTTATAAAAACGGATTAACGAAAAATGCTTTTGCATAAAAACGGCAACCCATAAATGGGTTGCCGTTTTTATTGTCAAAGTATTAAACACTGAATTAGTTTACAACAGCATTTCGACGCTCCGTATACAAAACGATGTAGATACTGGCTTCATAAAGAACTACCATCGGAATGAGCACAATGAGTTGGCTCACAAAATCCGGCGGTGTAATCAAAGCCGAAACAACTGCGATGGCAAGATACGACCATTTACGTACTTTTTTCATTGATTCCGCAGTGAGTAATCCGATTGCCGACAAAAACAACGCAACTATAGGCAACTCAAATAATAGGCCAATCGGCAAAGTCGTCATAAGCAAGAAACTGATGTATTCTTGCGCCGATACCATGACGTTAAAATTTACAGCTCCTAATGACACCAGAAACGTATAACTAAGGGGATTAACGATAAAGTAACCAAATGACACGCCTATAAGAAAAAGCAGTAACATAACAGGCGAGTATAGGCTCAAAAAACGGCCTTCCCTTTCATTAAGCCCTGGCTTTACGAATTGCCAGAGAAAATGGCAGAGAAAAGGAATCGATAACCCGAATGCCAGCGCTGTTGAAATCGACATATAAAACTTCACGACTTCGAGTGGTCCAAGAACGATTAACTCATGCTCGCGTGTAATATACGGGAACCATAGATTGATACTCGAAAACACTGCGATTAGGAAGAAAAGGAAAACAGCTGCGCTTTTGACGAGCTGTTTTCTTAGGTCTGTAAGATGATCGATAAGGGACGGATCAGCTTCAAAATTGCTTTCGACAATCTTTTCATCCCGAATTATTTCAGATGCTATTTCCGGTGTGACTTGTATAACGATCTTCGCCTTTTCGACTTGAATTTTGTCAAGCGGGCTTACAATTTTACGACTATGATCTCCATATGGATCCATACTTTCACCTGCTTATAGTTGGTCCGTTTTCTTTATTTCCTTTGGGGCTACTGGTTCTTCATCTTCCATAATGTCTTTCGCTGACTTTTTAAATTCAGCAAGTGTCTTCCCTACCGCAGCTCCCACTTCGGGCAACTTTTTCGGTCCGAACAAAATTAAAACAATAACAAGGATGATAATTAGGCCAGGTACGCCAATACTCGCTAAACTCATTGCCGAAGACTCCCTTCATTTTCACACAAGTGATCCGCCCGCTTTACTGTATTTAACAATCCCTTCCGCAGCTCGATAAGCCAGTGCCCCAACTGTCCCCGTTGGATTATAGCCGCCGTTATGCGCAAAGTTTCCAGCTCCAAGGACAAATAGATTTTCTGCATCCCAGTGTTGTAATTGAGTGTTGACGACACTATTATCCGGGCTTGCTCCCATAATTGTTCCACCGGTATTGTGCGTCGTCTGGTAAGGCACAATATCATAATTGGTAATTGGATTTCCGGCCATAACTGTCTTCGCACCCATTTCTTTCATAATGGCAGCTGTCTTTTCAGTTAAGAATTTGTGCAAATTCTTATCTTGTTCAGTGAAATTGTATGTCAATTGAAGCAATGGAACTCCATACGCATCCTTATAATGCGGATCAAGCGATAAGAAATTCTCCTTATGTGGAAGCGAAGCTCCCTGACCACCAATACTAAGCGTGCGCGTGTAATTATAAATCGAGGCCTTTTTAAATTCTTCACCCCAAACAGGCGTATCCGGAGGAAGAGGATTGGTCGCAATCGGTCTCACGCCCGTCTGCGTAATGGAGAGGCTTGCTCCGTGAATGAAATCTAGATTGCCATGATCGAAATTATCACCATTCAAATCATCAATTGACATGCCTAGCGAACCAGCACCCATGAAGACATTCATCTGCTCGTCAAAAAATCCTGTTGCACCCGGCAAAACCTGGTATGCGTAGTTTTTCCCAAGCGTACCTTTTCCAGTTTCCGGATCGTACATTTCTCCAATGCCCGACACCATAAGAAGTTTTGCATTATTCATCATATAACTTGTAAGTACAACGACTTCGGCCGGTTGGATGAATTCTTCACCCGTTTGCGTATCGATATATCTAACTCCAGTCACTTTATTGCCTTTCTTCAGCACTTCTACGACATTTGCATAGAAACGGACATCATAGTTCCCCGTTTTTCTGGCGGTCGGAATGACAGTGATCTCCGGAGATGTTTTCGCACCGTATTCACAGCCAAATCGCTCGCAAAAACCGCAATATTGGCACGCCATGATCGATTCTCCATCAGGGTTTTCATAAGGCTCCGACAGATTGGCTGATGGCAACATGAAAGGGCTGTAACCAAGACTGCTTGCCGCCTTTTCAAACTTTTTCAGAATTGGCGTTCGTTTCATCGGAGGAGTCGGAAACTCCGATGAGCGTTTCCCCGCAAACGGATTTTTATTTTCTCCGGATATGCCGGCTGTCTTTTCAAATTTATCGAAATAAGGCTCCAGCTCGTCGTATGTAACGCCCCAATCTTGAATGAGATAGTCACTTGAGAGTTTGTCTTTCCCATACTTTTTATCCGTCATCGATTTGATTTCAAAATCATACGGAAGAAAGCGCCAAGTATGACCGTTCCAATGCGTCCCCGAACCGCCGAGACCTTCCGCAAGAAGAAACGATCCCATCTGCCTCATAGGTAGCGCACGCATCTTCCGGTTATTCCTAAACGTAATTGTTTCTTTAGAAAGGTCTTGCATTAAATCGTAACGAATCGCGTAGCGAAACTCATCATGTACTAATGAGTAGTCTTTTGTACTTCTTTCCTTACCCCGCTCTAGTCCAAGGACTTTCAAGCCGGCTTTTGCACATTCTGCGCCAATGATACCACCGGCCCATCCAACACCAACTGTAATAACATCTACTTTATCCAACGTTGTTGCCATACGCTATTTCCCCCTTTAATGTTCCATACTTGTAAGTGATATTGGTTCGTATTTCACAAACTTTTCATTTTCAATTTCGGCAATATAGGTCATTTGATTGCCCGGGAATTCCTTCATGCGCCATGCATCCATGTTCACGTTTCCGTTATAGATTGGATCTGCGTAGACACCTTCTAATGTTGCCTGTCGAAGAAGCTTGAAGAAAAACTCAGATGATACGCCTTTCATTTCTATTTCATTTTTTTGGAATGCGGTAATGATTTCGTCCATTTGGACACCTTCGAGGTCGACAAACCCTTTTTTGAATCGCTTGTTTGCTTGCTCATCCATTATTGCGATTCCTTGTCTGAAAATTTCTGCACGTGTCAGTTTACTTTGGTAGCCTTGAGTCGCTTCACCTGCAAAAAACGGTCCTTGCATATATTCCTTTACATTACTTCCATAATTACCTGCAAGTTGGTTATCAATGAAAAACGGTGCACCAAGTGCAATTGCACCAGGTCCGAGGTCATCCTCTGGGAAAATCCGTTCTACAGCTTGGGACAACACATTGAACTCGGCCATGTTCGTAAAATACATTAAGCCTCGATTGCTTACAGCTGCCGGTTCCCCTCCTGTACCTTTATGACCGCCCGTTCCAGCAACTTTACCTTCTTTGTTGACATTGTAACCAACAAGTCCTCCAATGAGACCCCCTCCTACGAGGGCTCCCGTCGCTATTCCGGTCGTCTTCAGAAAGTCCCGTCTTGATAAGCCTTTTTTATCTTCTGCCATCCTTTATCCTCCTCTGTATGACTGCCGTCTATATAATCGATTCCTAGCACAAAGCATGGCAGTTCTATCCATTTTTCATACAACATAGAGCTATTTTTCCGATTAATTTCATTTTCACTCACCGACCTAACCGTATATACTGAGAAAAACGACGCTTGAAAGGAGTTTTCCCATGAGACGCCTTCTCCTATTCTTTTTTCTACTTACACTAGCTGGTTGTGCAGAACAAGC
>CAZWAW010000050.1:0-11886 GCA_964632025.1 uncultured Sporosarcina sp. | reverse complement strand
ACGGTCAATCTGCGAATGACGAAATAAATAAAATTGAAGCTGGGAACAATTATGGATGGCCAATTATCGAGGGTACGGAATTAGGGGAAGGCATGGAAACACCACTTCTCACCTCTGGTACTGGTGAAACATGGGCGCCATCAGGCATTACTTTTCACAAGGGATTATTGTACGTTGCTGCACTCCGCGGCGAGGCGATTCTTGTTATTGACCCATTGGTGGGCAAAATCCTTGAGAAAATAGAAGGCTATGGTCGCATCCGTGACGTATTTTCGGATGGCGAGTCAGTATTTTTCATAACAAATAATACCGATGGAAGAGGAAGTCCCGCAAAAGATGATGATGTGCTATATCGCTTGAAATAGGTGTTAAAAAACCTAAAAAAAGAGGCTACCCGTTACAGTCAGCCTCTTCCTAATACTTATCTATGAAGAAAACCACCTAGTGATAGGCGGCCTTCGAACGACTTTCGATTCATTTTTCTTCCCATTCTCTAATACGTTTCTTCACTTCATCTTCCAGATTTCCAAGTTCCATAACATGATTTTCCTGATCGGGCTGCATTTGAAACCAGTTCACTTCATCGTCTTTATAATGACCCTGGTATTCTTTACCATCCAGGGTTAACTCAAAATGTAATGTTTCGTATTGCGTATCTTCAAATATTTCTTTCCGTACATTAAAGTTTTCAATCATCTCGTTTCGTTGCCTCCATTTAGTCGATTTTTCACAGCGTACCTTTTCTATCATGCACACTTATCGACGATTTCTTACTTGAATAATGAAATTCGTTCCACACCATAGCATTTGCCTGCGCTAACTACTTCGCCATGGAAGTAAATTGCCAACGATGCGATTGTCCCGGAAGATAACTTGACCGTTGTCGAACCCTGTAGACGAGAAATCGACAGCTGAAAAAATGAGAGTCTTGCTAAACTTCCTACAACGTTTACTATACTCGCTGTCGGGTATATAGTTGACTAACTAACCATATGGGGGTTTTATTGTGAGTAATAGTTTTTCTGACAAATTCAAAGGCGCTGTAAACAAAGTAAAAGGTGAAGTAAAAGACAAATTCGACACTGCAATGGATAACGACAAGGTCGACAAGTTTAAAGGGCAAGCGCAAGATAAACTTGGCGAAGTGAAAAATAAAATCGGCTCCGCAATGGACAGTGACAAGGTCGACAAGCTTAAAGAGCAAGCACAAGATAAGTTTGGTGATGTGAAAAACAAGATTGGCACCGTGATGGACAGCGACAAAGTCGACAAGTTTAAAGGGCAAGCACAGGATAAGTTCGGTGAACTGAAAGACAAGTTTACTAACAAAAAATGACGTTGGAAGATTCACACCCAAAGTAAGTCATCTAGCGCAAAAAAACTGATTCGTAAAAACCAGTGCCTTTGTTCTCGTTATATGAATTAAAGCACCTCTTTTTCAATCAACTTTTATCAAGTAAAAACACTGATACATTCTTCAGCCAATGAAACAATAAAAAGGTAATCATGTGCACCGTCATTTCGGCGTACATGATTACCTTTTTATGTGTACATGCCTTCAAAGCCAAGTATCGGAACCCGATCTTCCTCTAATCGAATCTCATCTAACAAAATTTCAATTATATATTCAAACTTGCCGTAAGCATGCACGTCAATCTTCTCTTTGACAAAAGGATTATTTGTCACAAGTGCAACCTTTCCAGTCTTTTCATTGTATCCTTCCACAGCAAATCGGTAGCCTGCAATCATCGCATATGGAACTATTTCATACGCATCCTCTAATTCTCTGATTGAAACTGATTTAATGAAAACCTGTTTATCCCCATTTTTCCTCACGAAGCCGTTCTCTAAGACTACAGGATCTTCCGATTGTAAGTAGTATTGTCGTTGATAGGAAACTAGTTCAAACTCTTTTCTTCCCCATAAAGCAAAACGTCCTTTTCTTATCACTTCATCTCCCCCACTATTTTTATTATATATCTATTATACATAATAGATTGAAAATTGTGTATACATTTTTCGTCATATTTTTACAGCAAAACTCAGGCGAAATTTCAGTTAAAAAATGATACTTATATAGTAGGCACTTAACAAGTAGAATGTTCTTCCGACACCGCTTTGTCGCTAGATTTGTTCCCTATCCTGGTGAGGTACACCACATAGTTAATTCTAAATAAGCAGTGCTGAATATTTAGATCCTATTTCCGGTATAATCTTATCAATTATGACAAGCATAAGCAATAGTACAGAAAAGGAGGTTGGTTTAATTGACTATTAAGAAACCGTTCACAGATAACTCCGAAAGCCTTCGGATAGACAAGGAAATCAATGAAGACAAGAAGTTTGTCGATGCCATTCCGCTTGAAGAATTAAAAATGAAAATTTCAAAAGAGAAACAACATCCTCTTACAGAAAACGCGATATCGAGCGAAGAAAATTTCCAGAATCCTTAAAAAAGCAGTGCCCGTTCACTTATTGTGAACGGGCACTGCTTTTAATCTATTTTCATCAGGTCTAGCGGTGTAATAATTCCAAGAAGCTTCTCTTCCGGTCTTCCATCTTCCGTAATAAGAAGTGCCTCAAGCCGCTTTCCTTCTGCGACAGACTTTTTGAAGTATTCCTCCGCTTCATAAACGGAAAGATCCATTCTTATAAATCGATACGTGTTTTTTTGTTTTTCATGGGAATAAATGTCGAGGAGAGTCGGCATTTCCCGGGAAATCATTTCATGTGTCATATTGTCTGCAAGCCAATACGTAATGCCTGTCGCTGTAACAAGCCCAATGAACTTATTGTTCTGATAGATCGGTATCTGATTGAACTTCTTTTCCCTTATTAATCTCAATCCGTAAGTAAGTGTGTCACTAGCTTGTAATACATGGACTTTTCGTAAAAACATGTCACCGACTGTAACAGGTTTCGACAGTTCTCGGTCGATGTATTCAATCAGTTCTACAATATCCTCATGTGGTTCAGCGATTGCATACTCCATACCAGTCCGATTGTGGACGATTGCATTGCGTAAATCACCACATTCCCGCAAATCCTGCTCAAATTTTCGGATAACCGCATTCAAATGCT
The DNA here is from genome assembly GCA_964632025.1 of uncultured Sporosarcina sp. Lineage (GTDB taxonomy): Bacteria > Bacillota > Bacilli > Bacillales_A > Planococcaceae > Sporosarcina. The sequence goes on along the minus strand of CAZWAW010000050.1, from coordinate 8,805 downwards.
TGGATTTATCAATCAAACGTGGAAAAGACATATGGCTGCTTAAGCCACTGATTTTTTCCATCGATTTTTCGATACGGTTAAATGCGAAGATGAAGCGATCTGAGTTGCGTGTAGTCATCTAGAACCCCTCCTAGTCTGAATAATTAGCCTTTACAGGGATTATATCACAAACGGTCATTCACACTGTCGTTTTTGCCGCATTCCGTTTCGACATAAATACTCCAAAAACGATTAAGATAACGATCAGTATCACTGTCAAACCCGAACTCATCCATAAATTCGACAGTTCGAAATCTGGCTTGAACCAATAGGATGCATACATCGACAATTTCCACGGCGACACTGTCCAATAGGTACCAATAAGCGAATCGATAATCTGATAGACAAGTGTAATTAGAATCGCAAGACCCGCCGCCCCACCGGTCGGAAGCCACGCGCTTAGCGCTAAAACAACTGTGACAACAAAGACCAGCCATAAACTATACGTAGCAACAAAAGCCATAATTTCTCCTGCGTCTACATGGTTAAAGAGAATTTCAATATAGTACCAGGCAGCCATAAAGCCAAGCCATACGCTACCAAGTACAATTCCATTAACGACAATCCATTTACTCATAAAATAGTTTAGGAATGACATCGGGCGGACATAGAGTAATGTTGCCGTCCCATTTTTCCGTTCTCCTGAAATCGTCCCCATGAATGCAAGAATAATAACGAGAATACCAATAGATTGGTATTGCCCGAGCAATGACAGAAAGATATCTTCCCCTTTGAATTCAGGCCATAGGAATTCGGCTTCCTCCGGCATATTACCAATACTTTTCATGATTTCGGGCAAAAAATGATTTGTTATAGGCTCCAATATACCAAATATAATAAAGACAAGCGGAATCCATAACATTTTGAAATTCCGTGTATGTTCACGCCATTCTTTCTGTAATAGCACGCTAAATCCCTTCATCAGACCACCGCCACTTTCATGAAGATATCTTCAAGGGTCGCCGTCTGCCATTCAACTTTTCGCACTAAAAATTTGCCGTCACTCAATACGGATAGAACAGATGACATTTCAACCTCTTCCGAACGGACGTCAATCGAAACAATCAACCCTTTTGGTGTCACTTGCCATTTAGTCGCTTCCGTAAATCGCTGCAACTCGTGCATCCCTTCGAATTCAATGACTATTCGCGGCTCCGCATAGCGCGCACGTACTTCATTAAGTGAACCATGTTCGACAAGCTTTCCCTGCCGTAAAAACAGCAACTGGTCTGTCATTTCTTCCGCATCATTCAAAATATGAGTCGAATATAAAATCGTCGTTTTTTGTTGTAACTCTTTCAACAAATCCATCACTTGTCGACGCCCAACTGGATCGAGTGCAGATACCGGCTCATCGAGTAGAAGCAGTTTTGGTTTATGAACAATCGCTTGCGCAAGCCCCAGACGCTGTTTCATTCCCCCGGAGAAAGTACCCGTCTTTTTGTTCATGGCTTCGCCTAGACCTACAAATTCCAAAGTCTTTTTTGCTTCGATTGCCGCTTGCCTTGTTTCCACCCCACTTAGTCGCGCAGCCATTTCAGTAAATTCAAGCGCAGACAGCCAAGGAAAAAACTTCGGATATTGTGGCAGAAAACCAATAATTGACCGGATATCCTGTTTTACACCGCCTTGAAACTGAATTGATCCACCTGTTGGTGAAACTAACCCTGCAAGCATAGATAATGTCGTCGTTTTTCCAGCCCCATTCGGCCCTATTAAAGCCGTTGCTGTATGTTCTTCAAGTTCGAACGATACAGCATCCACTACATTATTATTGACATATTTCTTCGTTAAATTATCCACTCGCAGCAAAGGCGTCATACTTGCCGCCTCCCGAAGATGAAGTACAGAATTGGCCCAATCAAATTGACAAGAATGATGATGAAAATCCACATGATAAATGGACCGTTCGTCCGCTTATTGCGAATGACATCAACGAGTGCAACAATCATCAAAATGAACTGAAGTACAATCAACGGCATAATGAGATTCCAAGGAAGATTCGCGAGCTCTGACATAAACTTCACAACCTTTCTAATAGTTAATGATAAATCTAGTATATCAACACTGTTCTATATTGTATATAACAAACATGTACAATATGACAAATGTGCTGAGCTATTTATTGGATCATAAGAAGTTATCTGCGCCATATCTAACTCCTACAATAAAAAAGAACCACAACTATAAAGACAGTTGCAGTTCAAAATTATATACTTGCTGATTTATTTTAAAACAGGTACAAGCCTTTGAAGCGAAAAAAGGAGGATTCCATTATTCTTTTAGATCTTCAAGCCGAGGCATTGCCGACAATGCGCCCGGTTTTGTCGCACAGAGTGCACCAAGTTTATTGCCAAAGGAAATATAGTCAATCCATTCATCACGTGTTTCCGGTTGCCCTTTTAAATGGATTTGGCGAAGAATTCCTGCAATGAATGCATCGCCCGCTCCCGTCGTATCTACAGCCACGACGGGTTCAACGCCTACATGTATCATACTGCCGCCAAGGACAGCAAACGTACCGAGCTCGCCCGCAGTGACAAGTATGACGGGAATCTGATAAGGCACCAGTTTAGCTATTCCATCTTCTAACGTATCTGTCTCCGTTAAGAAAAAAAGCTCCTCTTCTGTCAGTTTCAGCAGATTGGTCTTTTCAACAAATGACATGATTGTCTCACGGCAAAGCGCTTCACTTTCCCACCTTAGCGGGCGGATATTTGCGTCGAATGACAATGGCACTCCAAATTGCTTAGCAAGACGCACCGCTTCCCGCGTCGTTTGTAGGGCCGTTAAATGAAACATCGTACCCGAACAAATATGCAATACGGAAGCATCCTGAAATGCCTCTGTAGACAAATCGGTTGTTTCCACCTGTATATCAGGCGTCTCATCGATATACGTATGGAAAATACGGTCATTATCCTGCGTCAGATGCACGTATACACCGCTCACCCGTTTTTCATTCTCCAGCTTAGCAAACGTTATGTCGACGCCTTCTTTCTTTAATTCATCCCGAACAAATTCAGAAGTCGCGTCATCTCCCGTCACGGTGATGAATGCGGAAGACGCTCCAAGCCTAGAAATACCCGCCGCCACATTGACCGTTGCCCCGCCAAGAAACGTCGTGAATGTCGAATTGGACTGGTCTTCTGCTATATAATCGACGAATGCATCGCCGTAAATAAGAACATGCTTTTTCTGTGAATCAATCATGAATGTACACCCTATCACTTTATTTTCCCCAATCGTATCATGGAACACGATATACAGGAAGAGTACGAAAATATATAGCTAGTTTCACTTTAAAATCGAATCTATACCACTACGATTTAAATTTATCTAGTCGTCAGACTTCCGACCTGTAATTCTTTCCCTAATCATGGTATACTGTTTTGATGGAACAGGAGGATTTATCTTATGAAACAATGGATTTACCCACTACTTATCGTCTTTGCAGCGAGCTGCTACGGCATTCTTTCAACGATTATTAAACTGGCGATTCAAGATGGTTATACTGCTGCTGAAGCAGTAACGAGCCAGTACTTCGTCGGATTTTTCATAGCTCTACTTATTTTTGTCTTTGTACGACGTAAAGTTCCAAAATTCGGCGGTGGAGTGACGCTCCTTCTTGCGGGGTTATTCACCGCAACGACAGGTACGGTATACGGCCAAGCCATTGAATACATGCCCGCGTCTCTTGCGGTTGTAATGTTATTTCAATTTACTTGGGTCGGAATGCTGTTCGACTGTATCGCGAAACGACGCCTTCCAAAACGGATTGAAGTCATTTCACTTCTTTTCCTTTTCGGCGGTACAATTCTTGCGGCCGGTATTATCGATGCAGATCTTAGCGGAATTCCTTGGCAAGGTTGGGCATGGGGAATGGCTTCAGCTGTCAGCTTTGCATCATTCGTTATGATTAATTCACGACAAGTTGAAGGAATGGATACGGAAACACGCTTGTTGTTCACATCGTTTTTCGCAGCCATTGCAATCTTCTTTTTCCAAACGCCTGAAATTGTCTGGAACGGTACGTTGTTCAGTGGCGGGTTATGGGTATACGGTTTGATTCTCGGATTGTTCGGGATTGTCATTCCGATTTATCTCTTCTCAATTGCAGTGCCGAAAGTCGGGACTGCGATGACATCGATTTTAAGCGCAGCAGAACTTCCAGTTGCTGTCACCGCGTCCGTTATTTTATTGAGCGAAGCGCTGACAGTATTCCAAGTAATTGGGATTATCATTATCGTAATCGGTATGACGTTACCGACCATTGCGCAGAGAAGATTGAAATATACAAGCTAAGTTGAACAGCCCCCTGCGCTTGCAGATGGGCTGTTTACTTTACAACCAGTATTATTTGATATAATAGAGGATGTAGAAGGAGGTTTTTACTAATGGACATCACAATTCGACATGCACAACCTACTGATGCTGAACAGGCTGCGCCGCTTATTATCGACGCAATCGGCGATATCGCTAAAAGAATGACAGGCGAAACGGAATGGGACAAGGTAGAGCAGGAACTATGCGTTCTGTTCAAGCGTCAGGATAACCGACACTCTCATCTATATACATATATTGCGGAGCTGGATGGAAAAGTAGCAGGTATTATGGTGTTGTATGCAGGCGCAGATGCCCCTAAACTCGACCAAAATTTAAGTGAGTGGCTTTCTAAAAAAGGTGCTACTAACTCCGAAGTCGAAGCAGAATCGTTAGCTGATGAACTTTACATCGATACAGTTTGTATTGATCCTGCTTTTCGCGGTAAAGGAATCGGTACAAAGTTATTTGAGTATGCAGAAGAAGTTGCGAAACAAAAAAACAGCGTAAAGCTTTCTTTAAATGTCGAAACAGAAAAAGAACCAGCTATCCGTCTCTACAAACGCCTTGGTTATGAAATCGTCTCACCATGGACAATCATTGGTGAACCGTTTCATCATATGGTGAAAATTGTTTAACAATAATATAACCCGCCTTTTGATTTCTTCATAAGAAATCAAAAGGCGGGTTTATTTATTTAGCTTCGTGCTCTTTAACAAAAGTTACAAACCTATCAACAACTTTATCTAAAAACTTGAGTGTGGATTCATCTGTCAGATGACCGTCTTGGAATTTTTGTCCGGCTGAGCCAATGAAGATTTCATTTCCCGCAGGAGGTAGTATATTTGCATTGATGCCCATACTCATAAGTACTTGGCGTAAATGCAATTGGGCCCTCACAGTACCAAGTACCCCTTGGGATACGCCCATCGGCAGGACCGGTTTTCCAGTAAGCGGACGATCCACTCTTGACAGCCAATCCAAGGCGTTTTTTACAACCCCAGGCACGGACCAGTTGAATTCAGGCGTACAGATTATGACAGCATCCGCATCCGCAATTTTCTTTTTGAAAGTCTTCACTTCTTCGGATGGCGAATGCTCATCATCTTCATTAAAATGCGGAAGACTTCCGATATCTGCAATTTCCACCTCAAAAAGGTGACTGTACCTCCTTTCAATCGTTTTAACTAACTGCATGTTGAATGAGTCTTTCCGCAAACTTCCGACAATCACTACGATTTTCATAAAGCTCTCTCCTCCACTTCACATATTCCATTCTTTAACATATATTCTACACGATGCCCTTCATTCACATATATCATTCGACTCGACTTGGTAAATAAAATTTGCATGCCTGAAAACTTTTTAGTGTTTCTAAGGGTAAGTATAGTAAGAGCAACAAAATACCGTTGTTTTGGAAGGAGTGAAACCCGAGTGGAGATAGAAAAATTGATACAAAACATACAGATCGGTGACAAAGACTCGTTTCGTGAATTTTACGAAGCATATGCAGACTACGCAATCCGAGCGGCTTCTGCTATTACGCGCAACCGTGAAATAGCCAAAGATGCGGTACAAGAAACGTTCATCCGTGTATATCGGCAAATCGGTAGCTACAACCCTGAATTGCCCTTTGATCCGTGGTTTTACCGCATTTTGATGAATGAATGTCTTCGGTACCTAAAGAAAGAGTCACCTCTTTCAAAATTTGAACATCCCGACTTGGAAAATGATTCATCCCTTGCTGAAGAATCTTTCGATCATCTATCTGATTTATACGATACGATTCAATCGCTTGATGACATGCACCGAATTCCAATCATATTAAAGTATGTGAAGGGCTTCACCGAAAAAGAAATTGCGGACATTCTAGGCCTAAATCACAATACAGTAAAGTCGCGGTTGTTTAAAGGCAGGAAACGGCTAAAAGAACAATTAGACCCGATTGATAAGAAGGAGGGATCACAATGAGCAACTTCGACGAACGAGTAAAAGAGGTTTTTCATAAAAGGACTGAACAAGAAACCATTGGTCTAAAAGATGAAATATGGAACGGTCTAGAAAAAGAATTATTCAGCGAAGAGAAAGGTAACAGAGGAGATGTGAAGAAAATGAACAAGAAAAATCGTGGAATTCCCATTATCATTACAACTGCCGCCGCCCTTGTCATCGCATTCAGTTTACAAACGGATACAGGAATGGCTTTCATGAAAGGTATTAAAGATATGTTCGTCCCTGAAAAGGAAATTACACAAAGCATTGAAGGACAGGACGAAAAAACCGACGTTAATTTAAATGAAGGTACAAATTCAGAGTACATCATTTATGTCGATGAAACACGCTATAAAATGATCAAAGGCGATAAAGCAGACATCGTTACAACGATTGAGCCCCTTCCAGAAAAGTACCCGGAAGTGACTATGGAAATTAGACAAGTAGCAGATCAGAAACCCGAAGATCTTGTTAACAAGATTGAAGCCGAGTTAAAGAAAGACTTCCCGGAATTAAGAACAGTTGAAACCGTGACAGAACCAGTCGAAGGTTATTTATTACACGGTTTGAACGGTAGCGATTGGGATGCTAAAGTTGTTCACGCTTATGTCATCAGTAATGGCAAAGGTGGTAGCTATATCATTACAGAAAACTATTTCCTCGAGGCTGCGGAAGGCCACGGCGCAAGGTTCCACCATATGTTGGAGAGCTTTGAGATTGTAGAATGAACCTCCCACGACTGAAGTCACGGGTTTCAGGGTTGGTGCTATCGCACATTGACCACTTGAGGCTGGGAACACACAGCCGCTATACCGTTAGCAAATGCTTTCGGCACTACTTTTCTTAGGATGTTTGCTGCACCATTCACATCTGCATTTATTAATGTTTTATTTTCAGTACGGTAAAGTCCACGTTTTATTCGTTTTCCGCTGAATATGTGATTTGTATTATTCCCCAATTTGTAGGTCGGAATAATGTCTTCATCTAGAAAACTTGCCTGTGATGTGTAGCTTTCTTCAGTTACAATTACCGAAATGCCCTCGCCATTCGCTTTGTAAGTGATTAATTCTATTAGCAATGAGTGTGGCACTTGGACAAAGTTTTGATTATTTCTTTTCCCTAATTCTATTTTTTGTTTCCAACCCACATTCTTGCCAATAACAAGTGTATCAATGTTTCTTTCCACGGCTATTTTCACGATATTGAAACTAATTTTATGGAAAAAATCTTTGATTTGTCTGTGTCTTATGGAATCTAATTTCATCAATTTCTTCGAATGAAAATGGCCTTCTTTTGGTTTTTTTCCATTACGGAGAGCCGCATAGTAGTAAGCATACATTTTGTTGTACCACTGATTGATAGATTTAACTTTACCGCCTTTAAAAAGGATTGGGACGTTCTCTGTATTAAAAACTAGCGCTGCAACGTTATCAAGTCCTAAATCAATACCCATGCATCGTTCCATTTGGGCGGATACTTGTTTTTCCGTCTCGATTAAATAGACTAATTCAACAGTAAAACAATCGTACTTGGGTATGATTCTTACTTGTTGAAACTTACCGTTGAAATTTGCCAACTTTCCGATATTTATTTTCCTTTTGGTTTTGGGGAAGCTAAGGAATTTACCATCTTTAATTTGGGAAATTTGATTCGAAAGGGTTGATTCTTTCCTACTTCCTTTTGGTAGATAACCAGGAATAGAAGGTCTTGCCGTATATTTTCCTGGATTCTTTTTGAAGTCCTTCAAACTTGCGAAAAAACTAGTCCAATTTTGTACAACATTTTTAAGAACTTGTTGATTTATCTGACCTGGCAACGAATAATAGTCTTTTTGTTTAATTGTCTTAAATAGACAATCAAGAAAATTGTAACCTAAGAAGGATTTTTCTTTTGAAGGTAACTCAAATAGGTTTTCCTTAATTTCTTTTTGTTCGTCTTTTGGTTTCATTTGTTCTTTTTCTACTTTTTTTAGATAGGCATTTTGTTGATTGACATTCATTTTATTGATGTTATCAAGAATTACTTTTAGTACTTCTTGTTGCAAAGGTTGTAACACGCCTTCGTTGTTTAAAGCAGTGTATACTTGCCTGATATAAAAATTTGTCGTGTTATATAGGTTATTACTATTAAGACAAAGCCCATCGAAATAAGGATACATTCTATGTCCTTTCTTAATGTTGATTTGATAAGTTCGGTAATCTTTTTTCAGCTCCATAGTTTCTCACCTACCTTTATTAAGAGTATTCTACCAATCAGAACGCACGTTTGTCGCGTGATCTCACTTTATAACAAAAAAAAGAAAGCCAATTCATCCCACGACTGAAGTCTCGGGGGTTCTTGGCTTAATCATAAAGAAGTAGAAAAAGAAGATGGGCAATACAACCATTCTCTTTCTCTATGTTCATTGTAAGGAAAAACTATGTTTCGATGCATAACTAAGCCGACGAATGG
>CAZWAW010000049.1:0-21329 GCA_964632025.1 uncultured Sporosarcina sp. | reverse complement strand
TTTTTGATAAAAATCTATAGCGCGCTCAAATAAGTTAATTTACTCTATTAATTGAGCGTGAATGAAAACAGATGAATGTGATATGAAAAACACTTTAAAAGTATGTTTTATTTAATTCGGTTATCGTTTTGGGCACTGAGGATAAGTTTGATGATGATGCTTCAATCACTGAAAGGGGGAAATTTGGCAGGAACGAAATTCGGAAATAAGGTTTGTCATGTGAAAACATCGAATAAACGTACATCCATAAATACGGATGTACGTTTATTTTTTAGAGTATAAGGGCTTTCGCTTTTGTTCACGTCTAGAATCCAGGCGCGAAACGCTCGGGTCACTTCAGTCTTGCTGATAAAGGTAAAGGATGCATTTATCTTCAAGCCTTTCGGGAGGGATTGAACTGAATCCCTCCTCCCTGTCGCGTCAGGACGGCGCCTTGCGCTTTTGATACTTGTCTAGACTTCAGTCGCCAGCCTCTCGAGTCGCTTCAGAATTGATGGTAAAGGCAAAGAGCGCCTTTACCAACGGTTCTTCCATCGCTTGTCGAGGCTAAACGGCGTCTTACGCTTTTCCATATTCAAATTATTTCCCATTCACGTTCTTCAGCTATCGCTTTTAATCGTGGTTCAGGTCGAACGGCAACAGGATTCCCAACGAGTTCCAGTACAGACAAGTCGGAAAGGCTATCTCCGTAGGCGAAACTATTTTGCCAGTCGATTTCTTTCCCATGCAGTACTTCTTGAATTTTCTCGTTTTTTCGAGGCCCTTGTATATGATAGAGTGGTGTTCGGTTATCGGTTTTCCCTTCTTTCATGGGGATTTCGGTACCGATGATTGTGTCGAACTGCAACTCCTTTGTGACGGATTGCAAAAGGGATGTGTATGCACCAGAAACAAGCATAATATGTATATTTTCAGTAGCGTGCTGTTTCAAACGCGCAATGACATCGGGATTAAAACCTTCCCGTACCCGATCGGTTAATTCCTCAAAATAGGCATCTAATTCTTTAATGGACATTAGCCCGAGTGCATTCAAGTAGATTTGCATGGAACGTTCTTTCATCTTGGCTTCCGGTACTAGTTTCAACTTGTGGCCGATATAAGGTCGAAGGATGGCTCGATAAAATCGTTTATAATTTGGATGATGGACGGGGTGGTATCTTAAATGGCTCATTAGTAGTTGAAAAGTTTCATCTGAATACAGTGTTCCATCAAAATCGAATATCGCAACTCGCATAAAAATCCCCTTTTTTCTGCTATTTGAAATTAATTCCTTAGTTTTATCATACAGCGTTTGTATTGTAGAGGCAATTTGAGGATAATAAGAAGTGAGAGTGAGGAGTTTATTAAATATGAAAAAAAATCATAAGAATTCAGCAAGTAGAAAAGAAGATACGTCCGTTTACACAGTCAAAGAACCAATGGAGTTATTACCCTTTCTATTGGAAATGATGTCTAAAAGTAGCCGTAATTCAGTGAAATCTATACTGACACGTGGACAGGTCACAGTTAATGGCAAAATGGTAACACAACATAATCATCCACTTCAAGCTGGACAACGTGTTGAAATCCTTAAAAATCGAGCGGCAATGAAAGAGGAAACGCTGGTCGGAGTAACTATTTTGCATGAAGATGAAGATATCATCGTCATTAATAAAGAAGCAGGTCTGCTATCAGTCGCTTCAAAAAATCCGGAAGACATGACCGCTTATAGGCAGCTAATGGACTATGTAAAAGAAACAAATCCACGGAACCGGGTTTATGTCGTTCACCGTCTAGACCGAGATACCTCAGGTGTGATGTTGTTCGCGAAAAATGAAGAAGTGAAAAATGGATTACAAGCTGCCTGGAATGAAGTCGTGAAAGAACGATTGTATACGGCACTTGTTGAAGGGTCTGTTAGGAAGAGAGAAGGAACGATTTCATCATGGCTAAAGGAAAGTAAAACATTTAAAGTATACTCAAATCCGACTGATAATGGTGGACAACATGCTGTAACACATTATAAAAAGCTACAGTCAAATAGTAACTACTCTTTACTTGAAGTTCAACTGGAAACAGGTCGTAAAAATCAGATTCGCGTTCATATGGAGGATATTGGTCACCCAATTGTTGGCGATAAAAAATACGGATCTACCGTTAATCCAATCAAACGGATCGGCCTTCACGCTACGGCACTGGCACTTTTACATCCTCGTACTGGAGAACTAGTGCGTTTCAAGGCGGATGTACCTGCTTCACTTATTGCTAAGTCAAAATGATCGGTTGGTGTGTTCATGAAAGTTACATTTTATGAGGATTTACAACAGGCTGAGATGTTACTTTCATTTGGTAAGCAAAAAATGGCCGTTTCCGTCTTTATGATAGATGGGTTATTAATTGATACCGGACCGGCGAAAATGAAAGGGAAACTCATGCCCTTGTTTGAACAGTGGGATATGACGAAAGTTGTCTTAACGCACCACCACGAAGATCATACAGGATTGGCATATTGGCTTCAAGAAATTAAGAAACTCCCAATTTATATTCATGAATCAGGGATTAAAGACTGTGAAAAGCGTACGAATTTGCCTTTTTATCGTAAAGTTTTTTGGGGAGAGAGAGAACCGTTCCAACCGATTGAATTGAATGACATTATTACAACAGATAACTACAATTGGGATGTCATTCATACACCTGGCCACGCACATGACCATGTTGCGTTGTTTAATCAGGAAAAAGGTTGGATGTTTGGCGGTGATTTGTATATCCAGCCGACTCCTAAAAGTTTGTTTGCATTTGAATCTGTTCCTGAAATCATTACATCATTAAGGAAAGTATTGACGTATGATTTTGAAACGTATATTTGCTCCCATGCAGGGATCAAAGTTAAAGGGAGACAAGCGATTGAGAAGAAGTTGGATTATTTGGAGAGCGTACAACAAGAAGTTCAATTGCTCCATAATCAAGGAATGACTTCGCATGCAATAAGGAAAAAATTATTTCCAAAAAGTCATCCGATGCATTACTTATCCTTCTTTGAAAATTCACCAAAACATATCGTCAACTCGATTTTAGATTAGGATTAGGAATGTTCCGAAAAATCACATTAATTCCCTTGTACGAAGTGAGTGAATCGAATACAATCATAGCAAGGGAAGTGGGGAAATGACAGCTGGGAACGTATTGGAAGTCGCAGACCAGGAAAAATTTTACCGGAGAATAATTGAATACTCGGTTGAAGCGACCGTCCTTCATTCTGATTATAAAATCATCTATATCAATGATTCAGGTGCAAGATTCTTTGAAGGAGAAAAAGAAGAACTCATTGGATCCATTCTGCTCGATGTTTTCTCAGAAGAAGTTAAGCCGATTATCAAAGAACGTATCAAGCAAGTAATTGATGAAAATGAACCTGCCGATCTCGTTGAACAAATAATTAAGAAAATGGATGGAACAACTGTTGAAGTATTAATCAGTTGTCATCCGGTAATTTATGGAGACCGTGTTGTTATTCAGTCGGTATTTAGGGATATTACAAAGCAGAAAGTTATTGAAAAGAGAAATCGGGAACTAGTGAGGGGCATTCATACAATTTCGACCCCAATTGTTCCTATTATTAAAGGGATTTCGGTACTACCATTTGTCGGGAAGATTGATGAAGATAGAAGCAATTTATTGCTTGAAACGATTCCTATGAAAATAACAGGAATGGGCTTGGAGTATTTAATTGTGGATTTCTCGGGTGTGTACAACTTTGATCGAGTTGTGGTTAGATGCCTAGTCAATCTTCATAAAATCGCGAAACTGCTTGGAATTCATATGATTGTTACGGGGATTCGACCCGAACTAGCACTTGCATCTCGAGAATTCAGGGAAGAATTAATTACTATACAAACAACATCTACTGTTATGCAGGCACTGCAATTATTGGGTGTTAATAAATGAGAAAATCAGGTGCTCACTAGAATTCTAGTGGGCACCTGATTTGTTTTGTTTATTGCAGTGTGTTATTTGGCATTCCTGGTTGGCCTTGTGAAGAGGCGAACGAATTCAATAATTGTTGCATATCCTGTGCCGCGAGTTGTGGCACTTGGTAATAATGGTGTTTGTTTTGGTAAATCGCCAATTCATAAGCCATTTCTATACAATTGGGTACAGAGTCGGCAAGGACGCGACGAACGACGGGGTTACACGTTTCGGTGGCAGCCATTGTTTTCATGGATGCTCCAGCCTTTGCAGAACCTAACAAAAAGCCTGAAATGATTTCATCCGTTATGTCTGCCGCGGATTGCATCGGTTTTTTCGGTTGAGACGGTTTCATGCCATACACGAAGTCATTGCCCTGTTTCATCTCATACCTTCCCGTGGGATGTGACGGATTTCGTCCGGTTTTGAAACATTCAACTGTAATGTTGTATTCGTCTAAAGTGAAGCGGTATTGGCGATCCAAAATATCAAGTAACTCGGGATCTTTCACATGTGATCGTAATAGCATTGCTTGGTTCAGACATGCGACAGTCCCCGATAATGCCTCGTGAACGTCAAATAATTCATGACCACCATGATTCATCTCCTGTGGAACGCTACCCGTGTGCATATTTTCGTGAGTTTGATTGTGCGATTGACCGAATGGATTTTGTGTCACTGTATAAATTCCTCCTTATATAGTAATTGATTTTCATCCACAATAGTATGGATGATCGCGTGAAAACTATACGTGTAAATTGTTAATTGAGTACAATCTAAGCATAATCTCCTTCTAACAAAAATAGTCTAGGGTAGAGGATATTTTTATTAATGAAAGGCAGATGATAAGTATGCAGATTCATGTGGTTCAAAAAGGTCAAAGTTTATATGGAATTGCACAAGCTTACGGCATCAATTATCAAGAAATTGCACTTGCAAATGAACTACCAGACCCATCACGTATCGTTGTAGGCCAAGCGTTAGTCATACCGATTACGGGCAGCTATCATTGGGTTCAGCCAGGTCAGTCGCTTTATGTTATTGCCGAAATGTACGGTTTGACAGTCAATGAGCTCGCAACAATTAATCGATTATCACCATCGCAAAGTCTGCAAGTCGGACAACGCCTATACATTCCAGTACGGCCGAAAAAGTCGGCTGAGTCATTACTCTATGTAGAGCCACGGACTCCAGTAACACAAGTCATGATTGATGAAGTAAAGCGAAGAGTCGGTCAGTTAACGTACCTTGCCATGTTCAGCTACGAAGCGCAACGAGATGGATCATTGAAAGCACCCTCGATCGATGACATTCCTGCTATAGCGAAAGCTGCAGGAGCGGCGAACGCACTTGTAGTAAGTAACTTGGAGAACTTTGCATTTAATGCAGATCTTGCTCATGTATTGTTTACGGATCAAGCGGCACAAAATCGATTGTTCAGCAATCTCATCCAAGTGGCCAATGAAATCGGTTATAAGGACATTCATTTTGATTTTGAGTTATTACATCCAGAAGATCGTGAACTTTATAATCGTTTTCTACGAAATGCGAGGGATCAATTCCATCAAGCGGGATTCACAATTTCGACTGCACTCGCACCCATGACAAGTGACGTTAGGACGGGGATTTACGGGGCTCATGATTATCGTACGCATGGGGAGATTGTGGATTTCGTTTCCCTAATGACATATGAGTGGGGTTATACGTACAGCGATCCGCAAGCAGTCAGTCCAATAGGTCCTGTTCGAAACGTCGTCGAGTATGCTGTCAGTCAAATCCCGAGTGAAAAAATATTCTTGGGGCAAAATCTATACGGCTATGATTGGTCGTCACCTTATCCGAGCCAAGGCGGATCTCCTGCTAAGGCGTTAAGCCCTCAGCAGGCAATTTTGATTGCTACAAATCAAGAAGTTGATATCCAATACGACTATGTTGCGCAGGCGCCGCATTTCAAGTACACAGATGAAGGAGTACAGCATGAAGTTTGGTTTGAAGACGCACGTAGCATTCAAGCTAAATTTGACTTGATCAAACAGTTCAACTTACGCGGGATTATGTATTGGAAACTCGGTTTAGCTTTTCCACAGAACTGGTTGCTGTTGGAAGACAATTTCGCCATACGAAAAATCACTTAAAAAAAATGAACCGCTGTGCCTGAGCACTTGCGGTTCATTTTTTGAATCTAATTACTCTTTATTGATATAGTTGATGAAACTCGTCAGAAATTCTACATCCGGATTGAAAAGTAAAACAGGTAGGAAAACGAAAGTCGCTAGTAGCGTTACATTCGCACCGATAAATGCACGGAGTATCTTTTTAAATTTCATTGTCCTAACCTTCTTTCTCCTAGTTGTAATTTTCTAATAGCTATTGACGGTTACACTAATAAGTATATGCTTCATCAATCGTTATTTGAATAACTAAATAATACTATTTCTTCGGAAAAAAGTAAATAATTTTATTTTTCATACATAAATAAGACATAATGATGTATAATTACTTATTCGGCAACAGAAAAAAAGTTGTATATATTCATATTTTCAGCGATAATACTAAAAATGATGATATGATTTTGAACTATCATTATAGTAGTGGAAGTAGGAATTAAACAGCTTCCACCTTTAACTTATACAAGAAAGGGATGAGTGAAAAATGACGAAGTTGAATGAAACTCACAATGATAGTAAAAAAAGAGCGAATGATTACGTCCATGAAGTCTATGAATTAATCAAGAAAAGAAATCCAGATGAAAAAGAGTTTTTACAAGCAACAAGAGAGATTTTCGATTCTCTTCGACCTGTCTTTTCCAAGCATCCCGACTATATAAAAAATGGTATTTTAGAACGCATTACAGAACCGGAACGGATCATCATTTTCCGTGTTGCGTGGGAAGATGATCAAGGTAAAGTACATGTAAATCGTGGTTTTCGTGTCCAGTTCAACAGTGATCTCGGACCATATAAAGGCGGCATCCGCTTCCATCCTTCTGTAAACAGTAGCATCATGAAGTTTCTCGCATTTGAACAGATATTTAAAAATGCGTTAACTGGCCAACCAATTGGTGCGGGTAAAGGTGGCTCTGACTTTGATCCAAAAGGTAAATCAGACCGTGAAATTATGCGTTTCACTCAAAGTTTCATCACGGAGTTGAGCAGATATATTGGTCCTGATATCGACGTACCAGCTGGGGATATCGGCGTTGGTAAGAGAGAAATCGGGTATATGTTCGGCCAGTATAATCGCTTGAAAGGCGGTTATGAAGCGGGTGTATTCACTGGCAAGGATCCAAAACATGGTGGTAGTCTTGGGCGCAAAGAGGCAACAGGGTATGGAACTGTCTATTTTGTTGATGAGATGTTGAAAGAAGCAGGTTTAAGTTTTGCAGGTAAAAAGGTTGTTGTTTCGGGGTCGGGTAACGTTTCCACTTATGCAATTGAAAAGGCAATGCAGTTAGGCGCTACTGTACTGGCTTGTAGTGATTCAGGCGGTTATATTTATGATGAAAATGGAATCGATCTAGATACTATCAAGCGTTTGAAAGAAGTGGAGAACAAACGAATTTCGGAATACATCAAAGAGCATCCGGAAGCAAAGTATTATGAGGATTGTTCTGCAATCTGGTCGATTCCATGTGATATTGCGCTTCCTTGTGCGACGCAAAATGAAATTGATGAGATAGCTGCACGTATACTGATTGCGAACGGTGTAATTGCAATCGGAGAAGGTGCGAATATGCCTTGTACTCTGGAAGCGATGGCAGTTTTCCATGAGCATAAAACTTTATTCGGTCCGGCGAAAGCTGCGAATGCAGGCGGGGTAGCAGTATCAGCCATGGAGATGTCCCAAAATAGTATGCGCCTTTCTTGGACCGTCGAAGAGGTGGATGAAAGACTTCAGACCGTCATGAAAAATATCTATACAAGCTGTTTGGATGCAGCAGAAGAATATGGCCATCCCGGTAACCTCGTAATGGGAGCCAACATTGCAGGATTTTTAAAAGTAGCAGATGCAATGGTAGCCCATGGTCTTAGTTAAGCTTATGACAATCCCATAAAAAGAGTACACAGGCTAAAAATTGTGTACTCTTTTTCAATTTCAAAAAAATTTAAACAAAACTATTGTGTTAGTTTAAAAATATGTTATTATAAAAATACAAAGTGTTGCATAAAAATGCAGACAAACGAGTGAATGGAAGGGGATTTAATTATGACTAAGAAAAAAGTGGTTTTAGCATATTCAGGTGGACTAGATACTTCTGTGGCGGTACAGTGGCTAACAGAACAAGGGTACGATGTAGTGGCGGTTTGTCTAGATGTTGGGGAAGGAAAAGACTTGGACTTCATCCAAGCAAAAGCGTTGCAGGTTGGAGCTGTAAACAGTTATGTAATTGATGCGAAAGAGGAATTTGCACAGGAGTATGCGTTGCTTTCACTCCAAGCTCAAACTTATTATGAGAACAAATACCCGCTTGTATCCGCACTTTCACGTCCGCTTATTTCGAAAAAACTTGTTGAAGTGGCGCATAAAGAAAATGCTACGGCGGTTGCACACGGCTGTACTGGGAAAGGGAATGACCAAGTACGTTTCGAAGTTGCCATCAAAGCATTGGATCCATCATTGGAAGTTATTGCTCCTGTCCGTGAGTGGAGTTGGTCGCGTGAAGAAGAAATTGCTTACGCAAAAGAGAAGAATATCCCAATTCCAATCGATTTAGAAAGCCCATATTCCGTCGATCAAAACTTATGGGGACGTGCTAACGAGTGTGGAATATTGGAAGATCCTTGGGCAGCACCACCTGAAGATGCATTCGGTCTTACGGTTTCAATTGAAAATGCGCCAGATACGCCCGATATCATTGAAATTGATTTCCTAAAAGGTGTACCTGTCAGTATTGATGGTCAGCAATATCCACTCAGTGAACTGATTCTGAAACTAAATGATATCGGTGGAAAACACGGGGTAGGAAGAATTGACCACGTAGAAAACCGTCTTGTTGGTATCAAATCACGTGAAGTGTATGAATGTCCAGGAGCAATTATATTATTGAAATCACATAAGGAATTGGAAGATCTGACACTTGTTAAAGAGTTGGCTCATTTCAAACCAATTATTTCACAAAAGTTGAGCGAGCTAATCTATAACGGCTTGTGGTTCTCGCCACTTAGAGAGGCATTAGAAGCATTCATCAAAGAGACACAGCAATACGTCAATGGAACAGTTCGTGTGAAGCTGTTCAAGGGTCATGCACTTGTTGAAGGCAGAAAGTCACCAAATTCACTTTATGACATGAACCTTGCAACATATACTTCTGATGACTCGTTTGACCAATCTGCAGCGGTTGGATTTATCAAGCTTTGGGGATTACCTACTGAAGTTCACAGCATGGTAAACAAGAAGCAAACTGTGAAAAAATAGGCACTATCCATTCAAAGAACCATCTACTCCTTTAGGGTAGATGGTTCTTTGAATTGTATGATTCTTTTGGTGTGAGGAGGAGACTAGTCAAATATTATCAATTACTAAAAAAAGGTGGATTTTTCCAACTTATTTTTGAGTAAAGACATAGACTGTGATAGTATGAAAAAATGTGATTATGAAAAAAAATCTACTTCAGCAAAATATTTCTAGTTTGTGATTCAAATTTAGGAGGAGAATAGTATGGAAGTGAAAGCTATGAAGAACAAGTCGCCCAAGTTATTAATGATTATTGTATTTACTGCATTGGTCCTTATAGGCGGTAGCGTGTCGGCATTTTTCTTGGTGAGTAAATCACCGAAAGTACAATACTTTTTAGCAGAAGCAGAAACGTTTAAACAAATGGGGACTATTTTAGAAGACCGCTATAAGAACGAACTAAGGTGGTTGGAAGTTCAACAGGAAAAGCCGGTTGAAACGAATTTTGACCTATCCGGCGAATGGAATGATCCATCCGTTGACTATGAAATGCAAGAAGTACAAAGCATTGTCAATAGTGCTAAATTTTCCAGTAAACAAGTCTATGATCCAGTTAAGAAAGAGTTGGAAGTGGATCTTAGGGGAGAACTAGGCAGCGTTAACATGAACTTTGGTTCGGTTTTTGTGACAACTGAGAAACTAGTGGCTTCATTCCCATTCATGGATGAACTGATTCGCTTCGACGATAAGGATTTCGGAAAGTTAATGCGAGAAACTGACCCAGATTATGAAGGAAATGAAAATCTAGGTTTATCTCAGCTATTCGAAGACGGCTTTTCAATGACGGAAGAATCTCGCACGTATGTCGAAAAAGAATATATAGCGTATCTAGTTAAGGAGATTCCTGAAGAAGCATTTACGAGCGGAAAAGAAGAGCTTATCGTGTTTGATAAAAAAATAAAAACAAAAAAAATCAAGATGGATCTTACAGAACAACAAGTAAAAACGTTACTGAAAGATTTATTGGAAAAAGCGAAGTCAGATGAAAAACTTAAATCTATACTGAAAGAGCAACTTACACTTACTTCATTTGCTGGGGATACTTCCGATAATGAAATTGCAACAATTATGGATGGCTTTGAAAATGGACTTGAAGAAGCGATTGAAGGCGTGGATTCGATAAAACTACCGAACGGGTTACAATCTACAATCTGGCACCATTCAAACAAAATTGTGAAACGTGAATTCGCAATGGGTGTCGGAGAAGATAAGACTGATGTCGATACGTTAATCATTAGCGGAACTCAGTTGCTAGAGAAAGTAGGGCAAAAATGGGACTTCACAATCGGAGTAGAAGATTCCTTCGGTGATGAAAACTTCGTAAAGATCAAAGGTGATTTAAGCTGGAAAGATCAAAAAGCAACTGATTCCATTACGTTAACTATGGATGATATGAAGTTCATCTATAAAGGAAATGAACAACTAAAAGATAAGAAACGAACATTCACTCGTTCATTTGGCTTTACAGATGGGAATGTGGATCCTGCCGTTATTTGGAAAGGTAGCGCTACACACGAAAGTGATTCGATGAAAGCGAATCATGAATTTACTTTCAGTGAAGAGTCAATGGGCCTTAATATGTTCGATTTGATTTTAAAGCAACAAGGAAAAGTTGTGAAAAAAGTAGATATGCCAGTTGAAACGGAAGACACAGTGAATATTGGTAAAATGAATAAAGATGAATTTGAATCGTTTACTGAAGAAGCTATGGTGAATGTCCAAGATTGGGTGTTTGGATTTATGGAAGATTTACAAGGTGAAATAGGCGAGTTTTAACTTCATTTAGCCGGGGTTCAGACCTCGGCTAAATTATAGAACTCTGGCTAAAATCGCCGCGTCCTGAGGGCACAAGCTCGATTCAAAATCTGGACGCAATTACGCCAAGGCGAAATTGAAAGAATGGAAGTGACTATTTTGCTATCCATTAGAAGAATACTTTTTTTCATGCGTCAATATAATAAACAGTTGAAGAAGAAGTGGCCAACACTTCTTCTTCTTTTTCTATTTCCAATTGTTTTGATTGGCTCACTGTTGCTCCTGGTGGTTGGATTATTGCTGCCCGAAGAAGATTCGCTAATCCGGGTGGCTTTAGTTGATGAAGACAGAACGCAGGAAACGATACTGTTTAGCGGGCTATTGGAAGAAACAGCCTCGGATAATCAGTTCATCCAAATCATATCGATAACGAAGGACAATGCTGAAAAGCTGATGGCGCGAAATGAAATAAGTTCCTATTTTATATTTTCAAGCGGATTTACGGAGGATTTGTATGAAGGTAGGTCCGTGACAGTCCCGATTGTTGGAAACCCTGCGCGTCCAACAGATAGTTTTCTTGTGAAAGAGTTAGTGGAGAGCATGATGCGCTACATTTCTGCGGCCCAGTCGACTATTCTGACCATCAATGAGTACGCAAAGAAAACGGATATGCCAAAAGATGAACGCCAAAAAATGATGTTTCAACAGTTTATGGACTTCAGTTTGTATACGCTTGGAAAAGATAAGCTACTTGATGAAGAAGTGATTACAAATGTGGCTACGTCTTCTCCGACTCACTATTACATATTATCCGGCTGGTTAATTACCGTATCAGTCTGGCTTTTCGCTATCTATTCTGTTTTAGGGAAAGATGAGCATTCCTCTATGCTAATTCGGATGAAATTGTTCGGTGTAACCATGTGGCAACGTATCTTAGCAAGAGTGCTTGTCTCTTTAGGATATAGCCTTGTCGCTGCGGCAGCAGCATTTTTCATCGCAAATAAGTTTGTTGGATTTGAACTATTTGTCACTGATTATTTAAGATTCGGCTTGTTCACTATTCTTTATGCCTTGTTATTTTTAGTTGGCATAGCGTTTATTAATATTTGGGTTTCATCTCGGAAAGTCGTTCTTTTATTACAAAGCCTCTATACATTCCTACTGATTTTCACAAGTGGTGCAGTTATTCCGACGCTCTATTTTCCACAAGTAATTCAAGGTGTATTACCGTATTTCTTTTCGTACGTTGGCTTGAATTGGATGATTGATATTGTGTTGGAAGGACGAAACTATGCAAATTTCACAACGCTGACGGTTCTTGCTGCTATCGGGCTACTCCTTCTTTGGCTATCAACAGTCGGAAAAGAGAGGTGGGTCCGATGAAAAATATAGTGTTCACCCGCGTGATGCGTCTTAAGAAGGAATGGAGAAGTATTATGTGCTGGATGATTCTCCCGATTATAATGACAGTGCTAATTATGCAAGGGGGTGAAACTTGGCAAGAGGAGACTAAAGTGCCGATTGCCCTTGTTGTTGAGGAACAGACCGAAATGGCAGCTCGTCTAGTTGACGATATCGTGAGTACGAAGCTTCTCCATATCCAGTTCATGTCCCTGGATGAAGCACTACATAAACTCGAACAGCATGAGCTGGATAGTGTGTTTGTTATTCGCGAGGGCTATGAGGATAATATACTCGCGAATCGGCGAAATCAGCTTATTGAGGCATACTCTTCCAATCGGTCTTTCGCTTATCAAGCGGTCGTCGAAACGATTACATCCTATGCTCAACAAGATGCGGCCCGTTCAAAAGCAGCTTTCGTCATCAAACAATTATTCTCGGTGCACGATATGGAAGATGAATGGAGTTATGAAGAAATTATTGAGAGCAGTCGCGAGAGACAAAAAAGTGAAGCGCTACTCCAATCGAGTTTTTCTTATTATGATAAGGATAACGCTGCTGAAGAACATGCGTTACCACTCCTGGAAGCTTGGGGTGTTTGGGCATTTTTCGCAATCATCACGACATTTTTCCTGTTTGACTGGATGCTAAAAGAAAATCGATCATCGATGCGCCAGCGCTGGTTATTCACGGAAATCTCTTTTAAAAAGTATGCATGTGGATCGTTGTTGTTTTTTACAGTTATCATTTTTCTTATGGATCTGGTCACGGCATTTCTCTTCTCGTCATTATTCCAGGAAGCATTGACAATCCGAGTTCTGATTTCACTTTTCGCTTTTCGGTTGACGATAAATTTATTTGCGTTTCTACTTGCAAGCGTCTACAAGCAATTGTTTATGTACTATATAAGCAGTCTGGGGATTGCGCTGCTTTTGATTGTAATCGGCGGGTCAATCATACCGTTGGATGGGCTAACGGGGAAGTGGCCGTGGATTGAAGAATTAAGTCCGGTCCATTCGTTACTGAAAGGGACGATACCGCAGATATGGCTGTTCGTTATGATTGCTTTGATCACTGTTTGGATCCATAAAGGAGGGAAGGAAAGTGCTTAACGTAACGGGGGTACAGAAAAAGTACAAGGAAAAGACCGTTTTAGAAAATGTGTCATTTCAAATGAAACCAGGCGAAATTGTCGGTCTTGTTGGGGAAAATGGTGCAGGTAAATCAACATTGCTTCAACTACTGGCGACGGTTATGCAGCCGACACAAGGTGATATACAATTGGATGGACTTTCTTATGTGAGCGATGTTAAGGAAATCAGGCGGATAATCGGTTATGTCCCCCAAGACATATCAATTTGGGAAGAATTCACAGTAGAAGAAAATATGCTGTTTTTTGAACAGCTGTCGTGGAAAAAACGTTCAAAAGAAGAATGCCGGCAACTTTGTCAGGATATGCAATTGACACATTGGAAGGAAGGGGTTCAATCATTATCGGGCGGTATGAAAAGGAAGTTGAACCTAGCAATCAGCCTGCTCCATGATCCAACTTTTCTGTTGTTAGATGAACCTACAGTTGGTATCGATCTAAAATCAAAAATGGAGATAGGTTCATATTTGCGTAGCTTGGCGAAAAATGAAGGGAAAATGATTATGTACACGTCTCATGATATGGATGAAATCACTACCGTTTGCGACCGAGTTTATACAATCGGAAAAGATCCGTTTTATATGAATTTATTGATGAAAAATAAAATTTCTGTAGAACAGTTGAAATGAGTGGTCGTATTGAAAAAGTCGAAGAAAATAGCCATAGCTGGTGCTATCGTGCTTACAATTTTTAGCTTATTTTTGTGGTGGCTGACGGGTAAATGGATGGATGAGGGCGTGGAACCGGCGGCAGATGGCACGAATAACTATGCAATCATACTCGGTGCTAAAGTAAAAAAAGATTCCCTGTCACTGTCCTTACAGTATCGCTTGGATGCTGCGCTAAAGTACGCCAATCAACATCCACATGTGATTATGATCTTATCTGGCGGGCAAGGTCCGGATGAGCCTATTAGTGAAGCGGAAGCGATGAGACGGTTTTTAACGGAGAATGGCATCGCTGAGGAACGGCTTATTTTAGAATCAGCATCTACTTCAACTTATGAAAATATACTATTTTCGAAAAAGTTATTGCCGTCTAAAATTCAATCGGTCACAATCATTACAAGCGATTATCACCTGGCGAGAGCGCGGAAAATTGCGGCTAGCCTTGGCCTCGATTCAGATGCAGTGTCGGCTAAAACACCGAAAGTAGTGGCGGCAAAATTGACTACGAGGGAGCGTATCGCTCTTGTGAAGACCTATATCGTAGGGAAATAAACAGGGAACCGCTGTTTTTATGGTGATTGATAAAGAATCGTTTCCAGTGGGATAAATAACCATAAAGGAATACTAGTATTCTATGTAGAATTAATGAAAGTATAGTACTGGTTTAGCACGGTATAATGCAAAAGCGAGGTGACGAAGGACTTTACCAAGGTTAGAGATTCACAAAAACATAAAATAGGAGGATATTATGGTGAAAACGAGGTTCAAATTTCGAATGCTTTTCGTTATTGCGCTCATAATCCAAATGATTGTAGTTCCTTACCATTTTTCAGCGGAAGAAATAGATTCAAGTGCTCCTTTTTGGAAACAACCAATCGATTATCTTGCTCTAGGTGATTCGTTGGCGGCAGGCGTTACTCCAAACAATGAGTTAGGGAAGGGCTATGCGGATTTCTTAGCAGAGTCAATGATGGAGATAGGGGCTTTGAAGACATATAACAAAGGCTTCTCGTATCCAGGCTATAAAACAACAGACGTTTTAAATGATATTAAACTGAACGTTACGAAGCAAATTTACGGCATTGGCTTCGAAGAGAAGACAGCCAAACTTCAGCAGTCTATCAAAGATGCAGAAGTGATCACAATCAGCGTTGGCGCAAATGATATTTTACCACTCATGAAACAAGATCCAGCGACAGGAAAGACCTCCATCGATCAGCAAATGGCGTTAACGACGCTTCAGCAAGTAGGGACAAATTATAAATTGATTATGGCTCAAATCAATGAAATCAATCCTGATGCGCAAGTGTATGTCATGGGCTACTATAACCCGTTTCCGTATATGTCCGAGGACATGCAGCCATTGCTCAAACAGTTACTAGATATGATGAATACTGCCATTGGAACAGGGCTAGTGGGAACGCAAGCAATCCTTGTGCCAACAGGTGATGTAATTGCGTTAGACTACAAGAACTACCTTCCGAATCCAGGGAATATCCACCTGAGTGAGGCTGGCTATAAAAAAGTGACTGAGCAATTTTGGACGAACATGCGAACAGCTAATCCAGGGGTTGAGGCAGGTAGCCCCGTTGCTGATCCTACGACACCACTACCAACAGTATTTTCGGATATCGCGAATCATGGTTTGAAGAGTTATATTGAACAAGCGGCGGCAGCTAAAATCATTGGTGGCTACGCAGACGGAACATTCAAACCCGATCAAAACTTAACACGTGTGCAAGCCGTTTCAATAATTGTGAGTGCATTAGGCTTAAAAACAGAAGAAGTAGCTCCGTTTGGCGATATTGGTAACTATGCAGATAAAACCAAAGCTGACATCAATGCCGCTTATAAATATGGAATTATTAAAGGGAATAAAGGAAACTTTAATCCGACTGATTTAGTAACGCGTGCACAATTAGCTTTAATAATTGAGCGTGCATATGGAAGCGTAACAGGAAAAGCATATAAGGCCTCTACTAAAGCACCTTATTCTGATTTCGGAAGCTATAATACGGAAGTAGTAAATGCGATTTCAATGCTTCATGAATTAGATGTTGCAACTGGATTCGAAGGGAAATTCATGCCAAGTAGCTCAACTACACGTGCACAAGCTGCCAAAATGATTGTTAATTTTACCTCTATATTTCAACAAGCAGAGTAATAGGCGTGAAAAAACAGTCCAGTACGTCTCTAGTATGTAGAGGCGTACTGGACCGTTTTGTTCGTTCACATTAAATTGTTAATTGTGTGAAAAGTAGGTTTTTTATTGTCGAACGTAGTGATATACTTGAATCCAATCGACTGTAGCAATTGTAGTGATTCACTGAATTGGAATGCAATGTCTTCGGGTTTATGTGCATCGGAACCAAGTGTGATGATTTCGCCTCCGCATTGTTTATAAAGCTTCAAAATATCATCACTTGGCATGCCGTTTGTCAATCCATAGCGGACGCCTGAAGTATTTAACTCAATTCCTTTGCCTTCGGGAATGATGACGTTGAAGATAGTCGTTAATTCAGCATGAAAAGGGTTAACACACGGTTTTTTTGTGTACCTTTTAACAAGGTCAACATGACCGAGAATATTAAATTGTTTATATTTTTTTACACAATATAATAACTCTGCGTAATAAATATCATACGCTTCTTCTATGGTTTTATTCTCAAAAAACTCTCCGTAGTGTAATCCCTTTTTTTCGACGGTATGCATGGAACAGATGACGAAATCAAATGTTTCCTTAGCCATAAGCTCGTCGTACCTGTCTAGTATATGTGGTTGTACGCCAATTTCAACGCCTTTCTTTATTCGAATACGCCCTTCATATTTCTTCTCCATCTCAATCAATTTGCTTGCGTACTCCTTTTTGTCAAAGTCAAAAACGATTGTATCATCGGGATATTCATAGTCGATATGTTCAGTAAAACAAATTTCAGTCAATCCTTTTTGAATCGCTCCCTCAATCATATCTTCCATTGAAACTGGGCAGTCTGCTGAGAACGAACTGTGCATGTGATAATCGAACATTAATAATCATTCCTCCTGTTGACAATTCGTAAGTATACCTTTATAGTACTAAATAACTTTAGTCTAGTAAAGCATTAAAGTAAGGGGTGTTGGAAATGGTTAGAAACGAAGTGTATCCTGAACGAATGTTAAGTGAAAGTGAAAAGTTTGAAAGAGTCATTAAGACAATTAATAAGCGCTTTACCACATACGGCTATAAACGCATTAAAACGTCGGCTTTTGAACAATATGATTTATATTCAAAAGTAAAGAGCTCAATCAACCAAAATGAAATGATTAAAGTAATCGATCATACAGGACAAGTATTGGTATTGCGGCCCGATGTCACGATTCCAATCACAAGAGAACTGGTGCAAAATTTCCCGGACCTTTCAAGTGAACTTCGATATTTTTATGTACAAGAGGTATTTCGACAGCCATTTGATAAAAATGATAGCATCGAGCGTACGCAAGCGGGCATTGAATATTTTTGCGATAGTTCTCCTGAAGCCGATGCAGAAGTAATTGCATTAGCTTGTCACTTAATGAAAGATTTAGGGTTCAATGATATTAAAATAGAATTAGGACACGCTGGATTTTTCAATGAACTAGTCCAAAACCTGCCAATTACGTCACTTCAGATTGATCAATTGAAGTCCTTGATACAAGCGAAAAACGTTGTAGAAATTGGACCATTTCTTCAAAACCTGGACATTGACGATGAAGTAAGAGAAGTAATCGAAAGGATTCCGTTTCTATATGGTAACCCAGTTGATGTGAGTGAACGGACAACAGGGATTGCCTTAACGGAAAAAATGCAGGACACGCTCGATTACTTAATGGGTGTTTACAGTATATTGAAAATGTACGGATTGGAACAGTATATCGTCATGGATTTAGGATTGATTAATCATATGGGTTATTATTCAGGGGTTATTTTCCAAGGATATGTCGAAAGATTTGGGAAACCTGTATTAATGGGCGGGCGCTATGATGAGTTAGGAAACGAGTTTGGTGCAAGACTTCCAGCGATTGGGTTTGCATGTGAAATTGAATCGTTAGTTAAGGCGACAGACAGCAGGGAAGTTACATCACGCTTTCCAATCGATGTGAAAATAACGTATGCAGATAGCCAATTGGAACAAGCCGTTGCCATCGCCAATGAATTACGGGAACGGAAGTATAGTGTGCTGTCATTTTCAGAGCATAAGGAACAGGCAGATCCACGACAGAGTGTTTACTCGATACGTTTGGAGAAAGAAAATAATTCATTTCTATATAAAGATAAAGTTACACCATTTCCGGACTTAAAGGCGTTGCTGGAATTACTCGTAGGGGGATTGAATTGAAATGACACATCTTACAATCGCCATGGCGAAGGGGCGTACTGCTGACAAAGCGTTAGCGTTTTTTGAAAAAGCAGGCATCCGTTTTTCAGAATATCATGATAAAAGCAGGAAGCTTGTTATCTATGATGATGAAAATAAAGTGAAACTCATTTTCGTGAAAGCAGTTGATGTTCCAACCTATGTCGAAAAAGGAGCAGCAGATATCGGAATTGTTGGTAAAGATACGATTATGGAAGATCCAGTTGATGTCTATGAACTGTTGGATCTTGGAATTGGAAAATGCCAGCTGGTTGTTGCCGGATTTCCGGATAAACAATTTCCGAGCAGTGCATTGCTGACAGTTGCTTCGAAATATCCAACAGTGACAAAAGCCTATTTTGACAGCAAAGGTATTCGTATTGAGACCATCAAGTTGAATGGCTCCATCGAATTGGCTCCGCTTATTGGTATGGCAGATGTGATTGTTGATATTGTTGAATCGGGAAAGACACTAAAGGAAAATGGATTAGTTGTCTTAGAAACAATTGCAGATGTCAGTGCAAGATTGATTGTTAATAAAGCAAGTTATGCGACAAGGACCAGTCAAATCCAGCAAGTCATTTCGGACTTAAAAGATGCATTGGAGTGATAATTCATGAAAATTCTAACGTTGGAACAATATAAAGAAGAGAAAAATCAGCAATCAACGGTACAAACAAATGACCTCGAATTTGACCGAACTGTGCTTGGAATTATCGAAACAGTCCGTGAAAATGGAGATCAGGCATTAAAAAGCTATACCGAACAGTTTGACGGTGTTCGGCTGGATAACTTGATTGTGACAGCTGAAGAGTTCGCAGAAGCGCAGACATTGATTGCAGCGGAGTTTTTGGCTGCACTACGAAAAGCAAAGCGAAATATTACTGCGTTCCATGAAATTCAAAAAGAACAGTCTTGGTTTATCAATCAAGAACAAGGAATTGTACTTGGCCAGAAAGTGACGCCTTTAGACAGTGTGGGTATATATGTACCCGGCGGAAAAGCGGCTTATCCATCGACTGTTCTCATGAATGCCATTCCAGCAAAAATTGCGGGAGTCGGACGGATTGCAATGGTGACACCACCTCAAGCGGATGGCAAAGTGAATCCACACGTACTTGTAGCCGCGCAAGAAGCTGGCGTGGATATCGTCTATAAAATTGGTGGTGCTCAAGCGATTGCAGCATTGGCGTATGGTACGGAAACGGTGAAAAAAGTAGTGAAAATTACTGGGCCTGGAAATGCATTTGTAGCACGTGCAAAAAAATGGGTATTCGGGGACGTAGCCATTGATATGATTGCAGGACCGAGTGAGATTTGTGTTATAGCAGACGATAGCGCAGTCCCAGAGTTTGTCGCTGCGGATTTGTTATCGCAAGCGGAGCATGATGAACGAGCAACAGCGGTATGCGTAACGACGAGCAAATCATTTGCCGAAGCACTTCAAAAAGAAGTGGAGAAACAAATTAAACAAGCAGATCGTAAGGGAATTATCGAAGTTTCAATCGCTGATAATGGGCGTATTATCTTGGTTGATTCATTGGAGGAAGCTTACGACTTCGTCAATCAGCTGGCGCCGGAACATTTACAGCTGATGGTGGAAAATCCGATGGAGCAATTACCGTTCATTCACAATGCAGGAGCAATCTTCTTGGGGAACTATTCACCAGAGGCATTGGGCGATTATATGGCAGGTCCAAATCATACATTGCCAACGAGCGGGACATCGGCATTTTCATCGCCGTTAGGTGTCTATGACTTTATGAAAAAATCAAGCATTATTCATTATACGGAGCAAGCATTGAAAGAGGTAGCCGAAGACATTATCACAATTGCAAATGCGGAAGGCTTAACAGCTCACGCAAATTCTATTCAAGTAAGGAAGGCGGATTTATATGCGTTGTAAATCGATTTCAAGACAGACAGCGGAGACGAAGATTAACTTGGACTTTGCGATTGATGGAAGCGGAACAACAAACATTAAAACAGGAGTGGGCTTTCTCGATCATATGCTGACACTGTTCACAAATCACGGCCGATTCGATTTGACGGTTGATTGTGATGGCGATATCGAAGTAGACCAACATCACTCCGTCGAAGATATCGGTATCGTATTGGGACAAGCGTTCTATGAAAGTATCGGGTCAAAGGAAGGTATCGAGCGTTATGCTACAGTGTCAACACCTATGGACGAAGCATTATCAATAGTTTCTATCGATATTAGCGGGCGTCCATTTTTCGTTTATAACGTAGAGGGTTTGAAAGATAAAGTAGGGGAATTCGACACGGAGCTTGTTGAGGAGTTTTTCCAAGCATTCACAAGCCATGCCAAAGTGACATTGCATATCAATTTACAGTACGGGAAAAACAGTCACCATATTATCGAATCAATTTTCAAAGGATTCGGACGCGCATTGCGCGTAGCAAGTGCGATTAATCCAGATGTAAAAGGAGTTCCATCTACGAAGGGAATGCTATAAGAATATTTTCTTTATGCATCTGGAAATTGTTCAGTGTGTGCTTTGGTAGCCAGCGTGTGGTACCAGCTGCTGCCACAATTTGAAGGGGCAAATGGTGTCAGTA
>CAZWAW010000048.1:8975-21778 GCA_964632025.1 uncultured Sporosarcina sp. | reverse complement strand
GATGCCTCCCGCCCTAAGCCAAGCAGCTTCGCCGCCAGTCTTAGGGCTTCGGCTATCCCTTGTAAGGCACCTTCGCTAAATGTTATATAGGGATTTATTTGCTCAATACAAGTAGATGACAATGAAAAAACGGAACGGCCTGTACCGCACCGTCCCGTCCGTGCACATATAATTTACTCTTCTTCGTCTTCTTCGTCCTCTTCTGCAAGGAACGTGTTCAACATTTCTTCAATCATTTCCCACTCAGCGTCATCTTCAATTGGCATCAAATCGCCGTCAACATTATCTTCAGATGGTACGAAAGCAGATGCATGGATTTCGACTTCGCCGTCTTCATCCTCTTCTTGTTCACCAAGTACATGATAAAGTACGTATGATTTACCAAATTCCTCTGAATCAAATGTGAAGATTACTTCACATACGTGTTCCTCGCCGTTTTCATCTACAATCGTCATTGTTTCTTGTCCGTGTTCCATTACGATCACCTCATCTGTTTTTTGAATCAAGATACCCTTGGAGTATCATGATTGCTGCCATCTTGTCGATAACAGTCTTTCTTTTCTTACGACTGACGTCCGCATCAATCAGCACGCGCTCTGCTGCCATCGTCGTCAATCGCTCGTCCCATAACGCAACAGGAAAGCCGAATGTTTGTTTCAGAAGTTCCGCATAATCTTGAGATGCTACCCCTCTTGGTCCGACTGTATTATTCATGTTCTTAGGGAATCCTACCACAAATCCGTTCACTTCGTATTCTTTCACGAGTTCCTGGATTCTTTCCATGCCAAATCGGCCAGCACCTTCATCGACCTTTACTGTTTCAATGCCCTGGGCAGTCCACCCGAGGGCATCACTGATCGCGACGCCAACCGTTTTGGATCCAACATCCAATCCCATTGTTCTCACTCTGTTTTCCCTCCGTTTTCACGAACGTAAAACTTAACAAGTTCTTCTAGGATCTCGTCCCGTTCCAACTTTCGGATCAAATTACGTGCATCGTCATGACGTGGTATATAAGCTGGATCGCCCGAAAGAAGATAACCTACAATCTGATTAATTGGACTGTAGCCCTTTTCGTCAAGTGCCTTGTGCACATGAAGCATAACCTGCTTCACTTCTTGCTCCATTGACTCTTCAGGAAAGTTAAATTTCATCGTCTTATCGTATGACTCCATAATCGACACCCCGCTTTCAGATCATCCGTTTTATGAATCGGATATAATTACATTTCTAATTATACCCGATTTGATTCACCAGTTAAACAGATTTGACATAATCATACACGGATTGTAGGGCATCATCAAGTTTAGACGCATCTTTCGCCCCTGCCATTGCCATATCCGGGCGACCTCCGCCTTTTCCATCGCACTGTGTAGCTACGTGATTGACGATTTTCCCTGCATGATAGTTCCCTGATTTCAAATCTTCTGTCACGCCTGATACTAGCATAACTTTGCCGTCTGCTGCAGCACCTAGAACAATGACTCCTTTTGTTAACTTCTGTTTCATTTCGTCCATCATTTGACGAAGGCCATTATTATCTTTCACATCAACACGTGCTGAGATAACTGAAACGTCACCGATTTGCTGCGCAGAAGCCATGATATCCGCCACTTGACTGTTTCCAAGTTTAGCAGATAGTGATTCATTTTCACGTTGAAGTTCTTTCATGTCAGCTAACACTGATCCAATTTTCGTCACAACGTCTTTTGGATTTGATTTTAACAGGCTTGCAGCGTTGACAAGTACTTCCTCTTCATCTTTGAATGAACGGTAGGCCATCTGCCCAGTAAGTGCCTCAATGCGTCGTGTGCCTGCGCCGATGCCACTTTCAGATACCAGTTTGAACAATCCGATAACAGACGTTGAAGCGACATGACAGCCTCCACAAAGTTCCAATGAGTAATCTCCAACTGAAACAACGCGAACCACTTTGCCATACTTTTCACCGAAGAGCGCCATTGCACCCAGTTTTTTCGCTTCGTCAATCGGTCTTTCTGCAATATCGACAGCGATGTCTTCCCAGATTTTTTGATTGACAATCTGCTCGATTTTCTCAAGTTCTTCTTTCGTCACTTGACCAAAATGCGAGAAGTCGAAACGCAGACGGTCAGGACCGACGTAAGAACCTGCCTGATTAACATGTTCCCCGAGTACTTCTTTCAATGCTTTGTGAAGAAGATGTGTCGCCGTGTGATTTCGAACCGTTAATTTTCTAGCCGCTTGATTTACTTCAGCTTGAACGGCTGCACCTTTACGCATTTCACCCGAACGAATGATTGCAGTATGCATATTTTGACCGTTTGGAGCTTTTTGCACGTCTTTGATGTCCGCAACAAATGTTTCGCCGCTAATTGTTCCTTTGTCCGCTACTTGTCCGCCGCTTTCCGCGTAGAACGGAGTGCGATCCAAGATGAATTGAATTTCGTCACCTTCCGATGCAGTGTCCACTAACGCACCTGCCTGTAAAAGTGCTACAACTGTTGCTTCGCATTGCAGTTGATTGTACCCAATGAATTCGCTTGAATCGTGAATTTCACCAAGCACACCCGACTGAACATGCATAGAATCGACGTCCTGACGAGCTGCACGCGCACGCTTGCGCTGGCTGTCCATTTCCGAATCGAACCCAGCCCGATCAACCGTAACCCCTGCTTCTTCAGCGAATTCTTCTGTCAACTCGAACGGGAAGCCATATGTGTCATAGAGACGGAATGCAATAGCTCCTGGAACGATAGAAGTTCCAGATGATTTTGCAGTGTCAATCACACCTGAAAGAATTGTCATTCCATCCGTTAACGTTTCATGGAAGCGTTCTTCTTCATTTTTAATCACTTTCATGATGAACTCTTTCTTGTCAGTCACTTCAGGATAGAAGTCTTGCATGATTTCTCCTACAACTGGTACAAGTTCGAACATAAACGGCTTGTTGATGCCAAGCTGTTTCGCAAAACGAACTGCTCTGCGCAGCAATCTTCTAAGCACATAACCGCGGCCTTCATTGGACGGAAGTGCTCCGTCACCGATTGCGAAAGCAACTGTACGAATATGGTCAGCAATTACTTTGAATGCCATATCTTTTTGTTCATCTGCGCCATATTTCTCTTCGGTAAAGTTTTCAATCGCATGCATAATAGGCATGAAGAGATCCGTGTCGAAGTTTGTCGGAACGTTTTGAATGACCGATGCCATCCGCTCAAGACCCATCCCTGTATCGATGTTCTTTTTCGGAAGAGGTGTATATGTATTATCTGGATTATGGTTAAACTCTGAGAATACAAGATTCCAAATTTCTAGGTAACGTTCATTTTCCCCACCTGGATATAATTCAGGATCGGAGAAATCGTCGCCGTATGCCGGTCCGCGGTCGTAGAAAATTTCTGAGTTCGGACCACTAGGACCTTCCCCGATATCCCAGAAGTTTCCTTCAAGACGGATGATACGGTCTTCTGCAATACCAACCTTATCACGCCAAATTGCATATGCTTCTTCGTCTTCTGGGTGGATTGTAATGGACAGAAGTTCTGGATCAAAACCAATCCACTTTTCATCTGTTAGAAATTCCCACGCACGGACGATTGCTTCTTCTTTGAAATAATCGCCGATTGAGAAGTTACCAAGCATTTCGAAAAATGTATGGTGACGGGCTGTTTTTCCAACGTTTTCAATATCATTTGTACGGATTGATTTTTGTGCATTAACGATACGCGGATTTGTCGGAACTACGCGTCCATCGAAGTATTTTTTTAGCGTTGCAACGCCGCTGTTAATCCAAAGAAGTGATGCATCATCGATTGGTACAAGTGGTGCAGATGGTTCAACACTGTGACCATGTTCCTTGAAATAGTCCAAAAACATGTTACGAATTTGTGACGTTGTTAGTTTTTTCATGAATGAATCCTCCTTTTAGTTGAAAACGTGTAGATGTGGGGTGTTGGCCTCTTATTGCAACTTTGAGGTTCTAATTTCAACTTTCGATTTCTGATTGCAACTCGGGAAACGTATTGGCAACTTCGAGTTTTTAATTGCAACTCCGGATTTCCAAGCTCGACACCAAGATGTAAGTGTAATCTACTAAAGGAACGCAGCCTAAGTGCGCCGCGTCCTGCGGCAATAAGGAGGGATGCAATTCAATCCCTCCCACCAGCATACTCACATCCTTGCGGGCACAAAAAAATCCCCGCCCCTAATGCAAGGGACGAAGATTTTAGTCTCGCGGTACCACCCTAATTACCGGACAAATTGAATCCGGCATCTCTGGTTGCCTTAACGCGGCGGACGGCAGGGATGAGCTGCACTCAGGAGTAGCTTTTCAACATTTTCGCTCGAGAACCCTTTCAGCCAAGGGGCTCCTTTCTGGACGAGTAAACTTGCCTACTTTCTCCGTCAACGTATTACCTATGATTAGCATGTTTGAATTCAGCATTTCTAACTGGATTATAGAAAAGTTCTGCCTTATTGTCAATCGGAAGCTTCAAGAAATTCAAAAGGCGTCACCCCTTTCATCCCAATCAGCGGATCTATTGTCATGAAAGTATCCATCGTAAGTGCAAAAATGGCGGGTTTCGAATCAATCGAACTTATATTCGCCCCACTAGAAACATTTGCATGTTCAGGCTCTGAAACCTCCGCAGTTACCGGTACTTCGACATCGCCATTTAGCCGCTCTTTCAGCGTAGTCTGTCTCTCCAATTCATCGGTACGTGCTATACCTGCTCTGAATTCTTCAGGCTCGCCGCAGAGAATAAGGAAGTTTTTCGCACGCGTGATGCCTGTATATAGCAAATTACGTCGTAGCATTTTACGATGACCGCGTACAATGGGCATAATAACAATCGGGAACTCACTGCCCTGAGATTTATGAATCGAACAACAATAAGCAAGTGTCAGCTGGTTAAGATCATTGCGTTCATAGGTGACTTCAATACCATCGTATGAAACCACGAGCAGTTCTTTTTTATCGATTGTTTCTTTCGCTTTAATAATCGCAATGACTTCACCCATATCGCCGTTGAAAACATTACTCTCGGGTTGATTGACAAGCTGAAGCACTTTGTCACCAATCCGGTAAATCGCTTCGCCAAAAACTACTTCCTTACGTTTCGGTCCTGGTGGATTGACCATTTCCTGAATCATCTTGTTTAAACCATCGATACCCGCCGGCCCCCTATACATCGGTGCAAGAACTTGGATGTCTTTAATGGGGTGACCTTTGGCAATGGCGTTTTTCACGACTTGCTCGACTACTTCGAGAATTCGATCGCTGCCCGCTTTGATAAATGAACGATCCGATGTTTTCTTCGTAATGTCGTCTGTCCATTCCGACCTTTTAATCATATGAGCCATTTCGATAATTGACGAACCTTCACTTTGCCGGAATACTTCAGTCAGCTCAACGACAGGAACTTTACCAGAATCTAGCATATCACGGAGCACTTGTCCGGGTCCGACAGGCGGTAGCTGGTCTTGGTCCCCAACAAATAACAATTGGACATCATTGGCAAGTGCCTTTAACAGCTGATGGGCAAGCCATGTATCGACCATCGACATTTCATCTATAATAATGAGACGACCTTCAATTTCTCGCTCAGTCTCTTCTTCCTTTTCCAGCCCATTGAATCCGAGCAGCCGGTGAATTGTCATTGCAGGCAATCCAGTCGATTCCGACATACGCTTAGCTGCCCGCCCAGTCGGCGCCGCTAATACAATCGGGAAAGGTTCTTTCTTTTTGGCATACTCTTTCGGATCGAGCGACAATCCATGGAGCTCTGCATACACTTCGACAAAGCCACGAATAACAGTCGTTTTCCCGGTTCCGGGACCGCCCGTTAAGATCATTAATGGCGAATGAAGGGCTGTTTCAATCGCAGCCACTTGTGTTTCAGCATAATTAACACTCAGCCGCTCTTCAACTTCCCCGACCGCTTTTCTGATTTCAGACACAGGAAATTTATCCGCTGTGTCATTTTCCATAATGCGCTCGAGCTTCGCAGCGATGCCGATTTCTGAAAAGTAAAGGGACGGTATGTACAGTCTTCGTTCTTCAGCAGATAGTTTCCCTTCCTCTACAAGTACAATAATTGCCTGGGAAATATCCGCAAATGGAATATCAATGCGCTGGCTCATTTCAAGCAGGCGTTTGACATCTGGCAAAACGGCTTCCGCTTCAACGTATACATGACCCGCTGATTGCACCGCCTGGTTCATCGAATGAAGAATAGCTGCCTTGATTCTTGATGGGTGGTTTCCTGTAATGCCTAGATTCTTACCGAGTTCGTCCGCACGTTGGAAACCTACCCCTTCGATTTCCTCAATAAGTCGATACGGATTTTCAGTCAGCAATGAAACAGATTCTTCACGATACTTTTGATAAATACGCATAGCGATTTGCGGGCCAAATCCCCATTCATTCAACTGAATAATTGTTCGCTCGAGTCCCATATTTTGTTCGAGAACAGAGACAATTGTCTCTTTTCTCTCATCGGATAACTTTGGTACCATATCAAGGACAGATGGATCATCAAGGATCTTTTTAATAGCATCCTTGCCGAGCTTTTTAACAATTGTTTGAGCTGTCTTCATCCCGATGCCCGGAAACAAATCACCTGACAGATAATGGACCAGTCCTGTTTCTGTTGCAGGCATCTCTTTCGCAAAGGTATGCACATCGAACTGCGCACCGTATGTCGGGTGAGTAACGAGCTTACCTGTAAATTTGTAGTCATCTTCCGGATTCAGCTGTGGAAAACTGCCTTTAACGATGATTTCTTTATCTTCATTCCCACTATTGGTTTCACGAACTTTTAATTTCGCGATTGTAAAAAGGCTGTCGGGGTTATGGAAGATTGTCACGACTGGTCGTCCAATCAAAAAGATTTCATCCGTATTTCCCGCCATGTAGTTCCCTTCCATCACCGCCACCCCTTCTTATTTTCCTTCTTCGCCCATCTTGATCATGTCATATATATAGCGTGCCTGAATATGCTCTGGATCGATTGTGAATGCTTTTTCAAGATGATCAAGCGCATCTTGTTTCTGCTCTGTCGACACTGCATATAAAAAACCGAGGTTATAATGAGCATCGGCACTTGCATCGTCTTGTTCGATGATGAATTTGAATTCATTCCCGGCTTCTTTAAACAACTCCATATTAGCAAGAACAATCCCGTAGGATAATCGGATTTCAAGGTCATCCGGTGCCAGTTCTGTCGCCCGCTGTAAATATGGCAACGCTAATTTCTCATTACTCGAACGTTCGAGACTTTTCCCGAGCATGAAATATGCGTCCGCCTCTTCAACACCTTGACGGATCGCTTTTTCATATAATTTTGCCGCTTCTTCAAAACGATCTTTATTGTAATAAAGATTGGCAAGACCGTAAAATGCTGTGCCGGCTTCAGCATCAAGCGTAATCGCCTTTTGGAAAAACGGTTCTGCCCTTTCAGCATCTCCAAGTGAAGCGAAAACATTTCCTAAATTGATGTAGCCGACTGCATTTTCGGGGTCCTTTTCGACCCCTTGCATAAATGATTCAACTGCTTTTTCATATTCGCCATTCTGTAATGCTGCAATTCCAATTTCATTGTATTCCATAGTTAACTTCCCCTTATCCAACATAGTCAAGTTGTTTGCCGTTTTTGAAAACTGTATCGATTGTTCCCCCGCCGAGACATTCGTCTCCGTCATAGAAAACGACGGCTTGTCCAGGTGTGATTGCACGCACTGGTTGTGCAAAGCGGACGATTGCATGCCCGTCTTCAGTCAGTTCAACTGTAACGCTTGTATCCGGTTGACGGTAGCGGAATTTCGCTGTACAACTGAATGTTTTCTGCAGTTCACGTACAGTCGAAAAACTGACGTCAATTGCTGTCAAACTGTCGGAATAAAGTGCATCGTTATCGAAGTTTTGACCTACAAGAAGAATATTTTTTTTCAAGTCTTTCCCGATAACAAACCAAGGCTCTCCAGCTCCGCCGATACCTAAACCGTGACGCTGACCAATCGTATAGTACATAAGCCCATCATGACGGCCTACAGCTTCGCCTTCCATCGTCGTCATATCCCCTGGTTGAGCAGGAAGGTATTGACCAAGGAATTCCTTGAAATTCCGTTCTCCAATGAAACAAATACCCGTGGAATCCTTTTTCGCCGCTGTTGAAAGTCCTGCTTCAACCGCTTTTTCACGTACAGCACTTTTTTCCATATTACCAATTGGGAACATTACTTTTTGTAGCTGATCTTGTGTCAATTGATTCAAGAAATAAGTTTGGTCTTTATTTGCATCTTTGCCGCGCAACATTGAAACGCCGCCATCGACTTCTACGACTTGTGCATAATGACCCGTCGCTAAATAGTCTGCACCAAGACTCATTGCATGCTCAAGAAACGCTTTGAACTTGATTTCTTTATTACACATGACATCGGGGTTCGGTGTACGCCCCGCTTTATATTCTTCAAGAAAATACGTAAATACTTTATCCCAATATTGTTTTTCGAAATTGACCGCGTAATACGGTATTCCGATATCATTACAAACACTAATAACATCTTCATAATCTTCAGTCGCGGTACAGACACCGAATTCGTCCGTGTCATCCCAGTTTTTCATGAAAATACCGATAACTTCATAACCTTGCTCTTTCAGCAGTAGTGCTGCAACGGACGAATCTACGCCGCCCGACATGCCGACAACGACGCGAGTTTCTGCTGGTGATTTAATTGTTTTCATTCTATTTTCCATCCTTTATAGTTTCATTTCACAGACCGTTTGACGATTTCAGCTGTTAGTTCGGCTGCTTCCTTAATCGTTTCCTCTGTAAGACCGAGGCCAAAACTAAATCGGACCGAATTTCGTAATTTAGAAGAACCTTCACCGAACATGGCAGTCAAAACATGCGATGGATCGAGTGAACCAGCAGTGCATGCAGACCCGCTCGACACAGCAATACCCGCCATATCAAGATTCACTAGG
Organism: uncultured Sporosarcina sp.; assembly: GCA_964632025.1. Taxonomy (GTDB): domain Bacteria; phylum Bacillota; class Bacilli; order Bacillales_A; family Planococcaceae; genus Sporosarcina. Next base: position 12,807 of record CAZWAW010000048.1, on the reverse strand, counting down.
AGCGATTCAATATCTGTCCCCGGGAAGCTTACATTCATTATATGTGGCAGTTTTTCCGCAGTTTTCACGTTCATTTCGTAAGTGACATCTTGTTGATTAAACACGTCAGTCATAATGGTCGCGTAGGTAGAATAATTCGCAGTGTTTTGTGCCATCGCCTGTTGCGCAATTAATACCGCTTCAGAAAAAGCAACAATCGCTGGAATATTCTCGGTTCCTGCACGTCGTTTACGTTCCTGTTCACCACCGAAAAGAACTGGTGTTGTATCAAGCCCTTTACGCTGATAAAGGAAACCGATTCCTTTTGGACCGTTCAATTTATGAGCTGAAACGGATAATAGATCAACGCCGAGTTCATCCACATGAAGTGGAACGATTCCATACGCTTGGACAGCGTCCGTATGGAAAACCGCTTGGTGTTCTTTCAGCAATGCCCCAATTTCACGAATCGGCTGAATGGTACCTACTTCGTTATTACCATACATAATCGAGACGAGAACCGTTTTGTCTGTCAGTGCATTTTTCACTTGTTCCGTAGTTATTTGTCCATTGTCATCGACTTCCAAGTAGGTTACTTCGAAACCAAGAAGTTCTAGTTGTTTACATGGATTTAAAACAGCGTGATGCTCACTATTCGTCGTGATAATATGGTTACCTTTGACTTTCATTGCCATAACAGCTCCAAAAATCGCTGTATTGTCAGCTTCAGTGCCACCCGACGTGAAAATGATTTCCGACGGTTCTGCATGAATGGACTGCGCCAGCGTTTTCCGAGCATCATCAAGATATTTTCGCGCTTCTCTTCCAAAACTATGGATGCTGGAAGGGTTACCGAAAGTAGATTCAAGTGTTTCTATATAAGTAGCGCTTACTGCCGGATGAACCGGTGTCGTTGCCGCGTGGTCAAGATAAATTCTATTCATAATAAGACTCCTTTAAATGTAAAACATATAGCTATTGCGATCATCTTTTTCACCCGATTTCATTAAATCTTCAATCGTGGTTGTATCGAGGACACTGCGTACCGCCTCGCCAATCCGTTTCCAAAGTTCTTGTTGCGGAATATCAGATCCCTCCAGCCCTTCTACAACTTGGATGGGTCCTTCAAGAATCCGAATAACATCCCCCGCAGTAATTTCTGTCGGTGGCTTAGCTAGCATATATCCGCCATAAGCGCCGCGAACACTTTTCACGATTCCACTGTTACGAAGCGGTGGAATTAGTTGCTCAAGATATGCTTCAGACAATTTCTGTTCTTCCGCAATTTTCCGTAGCGGTACTGGGCCTTCTCCGAATTTAGAGCCAAGCTCAACAACGATTGTTAATCCATATCTACCTTTTGTAGAAATCTTCATATCTATCCCGTCCTTTTACGATTGCTTCAAAATATTATAGCATAACTGACCCCTAGGCTTCCTTAAAATGATTTACGGTTGTCTAACGTGTATAATAGAGGAACGGATGTACTAGGTCAGGAGTGAATTATTTGCATAATGAACCATTGGCGTTTCGCATGCGCCCTAGGACTATAGATGAAATTGCTGGGCAAAAGGATATTATTGGTGAAAAGACCGCACTTTACCGGATGATAAAAAACGGCCACGTTCCTTCTATGTTGTTGTACGGAGAACCCGGAATCGGTAAAACGTCCCTCGCCCATGCAATTGCAGGCACTAGCAATCTGCCTTTCATCGCCATGAATGCGACAGTTTCAGGGAAAAAAGATGTCGAAGACGTTGTAGCAGAATCACGAATTACAGGGAAAGTTCTACTATTCTTGGATGAAATTCATCGTTTCAATAAATTACAGCAAGATACATTACTGCCACACGTCGAAAGCGGCGCAATCGTCTTGATAGGAGCGACAACTGAAAATCCTTATCACGACGTCAATCCAGCCATACGTTCCAGATGCGGTGAGATCCGGCAATTATCCAGATTAGAACCTGAAGATTTAATGGAAGTACTCCAAAATGCCATGTCGGATGAAGTACGTGGGCTTGGAAAAATTGCGCTTGACATAACCGCTGATCAGCTTACCTTGATTGCAGAAGGTGTCAACGGTGATGCTCGAAAAGCGTTAACTGTTCTTGAATCTGCTGTTTCTGCCAGTGATGAAGTCGATGGCAAAATGGTCATTGAAGACTGGCTACTTGAAAACTTACTTGGACGCATCGGGTTATTCGGGGATAAAAAAGGTTCTCACTTTTATAATTTATTGTCCGCACTTCAAAAATCGGTCCGCGGAAGTGACGTCAATGCGGCTATCTATTATCTTGCAAATCTTCTCGAGACCGGCGACTTAGTAGCTGTAAATAGGCGTTTGCTTGTGATGGCATATGAAGATATCGGATTAGCTTCACCAGAGGTTGGACCGCATGTACTGGCGGCTACAGAAGCTGCGGTGAAGCTGGGCATGCCAGAAGCACGTATCCCTCTCGCAAGCGCTGTTATCGAAATGTGCCTGGCCTCTAAATCGAATTCAGCTTATAAAGCATTCGACGCGGCTGTAAAAGCTATCAACGAAGGTAAAACTGGAGATATTCCATTACATTTACGGGACGCACATTATGCCGGCGCAGCCAAGCTCGGCCACGTCGGCTACAAATACCCGCATGACACACCACTCGGCTCATTCGGAGGCTGGACAAACCAACAATATTTACCCGATAAGTTAAAGAACACGGAGTTTTACAAGCCGGTTATGGCAGGCGAAGAAAAAAAGATGGCCGCAATTTATGATCGATTGAAAGAATTTCGGAAAAAGAAGTGAGTTTGTAAACCCCAACCTACATGAATTTCCATAGCGATATGAGACGCATATAAAACACCAGTTAGGCAGCCTATTTTCTATAATCTAATAGAGAATAGGTTGCCTGTTTTTCTTGAATTTGATTTGTGTAATAAAGTCTTCATGCTCATTTCTGTATTCTTCGTACACAGAAGGGAAACAATCAAAAGTGTAATTTTTACGGTATTTCCAACTAAACAGCCAGTTCGTAAAAATGCGCCTCTACTTTTTGTAGTAACGCACCCAGTTAGTTGTGGAATTGTTATTTTTTTAAGCTGTCTAACAAAACATAACCAAATACAATCCCAGCTATTGAAGTGAATGTAGTATCTCCTAACTGCAGAAACTCTTTTGCGAATAACAAATTCATCCCAAAATAAATAGCCAGAATTGGTATCATTGCTAAATAAAGAGACGGGATTCCAATTGCAGCAATCTTAATCCAATCAAACGACCATTGCTTTTTTTCTTTAATCTCGATAATCAATTTAGGCAATCGTAAAAGAAATCCAATAAAAACAGGGAAAATAGTTGCAAATAGTATAAAAGGCATTAAATTATATGTTGTTGCTGACTCTTCTCTTAATTGCACTTGATAACTCATTCCTAGATAAAGAATAAAGCCCATAACTACTGCGGAAACGAAATAAAATAAAAATCTTTTAATTTAAGACTCCCCCTTTCAACTTTCCACTTAATTATAAAATACAGGAATAGCACTTATTAAAATGGTCCATGTTGTTGGTCATGCCGCCCCACTTCTCGCAGAGTATCGGCCACTGCTGAGTTCTGATTCAATGACTTTTCCTGTTCTTTAAAATCATATTTTCGTCCAGTTAAAAAATCCACAAGATGACAGCCTACAAGTAAAGTTACAATGAAACCCCAGAAAGCCCACATCACCCAATGCATTACATTCCCTCCCTTTACAATATATTCGTAGCGTTCGGCTAAAAGTTACGTTTAATTTACTTATTGAAGTAAACTGACCAGTTAGTTAAAATAGAAACACCTGTTAAGGCAGTCGATTCTTAAACTAAA
>CAZWAW010000048.1:0-8875 GCA_964632025.1 uncultured Sporosarcina sp. | reverse complement strand
CTGGACTTGACGATTTGTCCTTTTTTCTCCATCCACTATATAAAAAATCGTTAAGTTTCGTTCGGGATCTGCTGTTACATCTAACATTGCGCCATTTAATTCCAATCCTTCTACTACTAGTACGTTTAAAGTGACTGAATAGTTTCATTAATAAAAAATGATGCCGTTCAATTGAACTGAATATACGTTTACATTGCATAAGATTTGCGCATTGTGTGATTTGCGGGCAAAAAAGTCGAATTCCTTAATATATAGGAATTCGACTTTTTGATTTATTCATGTTATACCGCCCTGTTAGATTAATAAATTAAGGTGCCTTAATGACTCCCCATTTTAATAAAAGTAGTCAGAAAAGCCCTAATCTATGTACTGTTATTCTGCATTACACGCCTGCCTTGTCCCTTGATTTAAGGAATCTTTCTACCACCGATACGTTATTGTATTTGAGAAGCTTCATTGATTAATTGAATAGAACTCTGCACTATCTATACTTACCTTCATGTTTCTGAAATCCAGGAAACATCAATTACAGTCGAACATATTTTGTCAATAAAGAAATTAGGAATAAACTCAGGAAAAAAGAATCTATAATTCTAACGACCAATATCCCGTAACTGATAATCGAAACAGGGGCAATCAAATACCACATGAATACAAATAGTCCTGTTAAAAGGAATATAGTAGACCAAAAAACATGTTTACGCTTGGAAGAAACAGAAGTATCGTTATGTTTCCTTTGAGATAAGGCTCTATAATACATATAAACTAAAATCATTGTTAGCCCAAATAATGTACTCCCGTGCTGTAAAAATTTATACAGAGGTATAGTAAAGCCATACATACTATAGCTGTGAGTGAATAATACAGGGAATTTTAATACCATATATCCATTTATATGAGTGAAAGAATCCCATACAACATGAGTTAACATACCGAATAGCGCAGAATAACAAAATACAACAACCTTTACTCTAAAAGTTGAATCTATTTTTTTAACATACGGATCTCGTAAAAAAATTGGTAAATGATCGAATAGAATTTGGTGTACAAATATATGGTACATAAAATAAATGAATGTCACCAAGGGTAAATTAAACAAAACAAACCCAGTAAAGGTATGTCCAATTTCCCCCATTGGTTGACCTCTTAAAAAATATTCGAAATCGGGAGCCATACTACCGAATACAAGTGCAGAAAAGTTAATATATTTACTTTTTCTTGAGAACGGAAGTATGGCTGCTGGGTGGGCAAACGTCAGTGGCATGATGTACACTCCTAGTTAATTTGTTCAATTTTATTCCAATTAAAAGTTGATAGTCTTAATCTATCATACGAAACATCGGAATTAACAGTGAAGTAATCACTCACTCTTCGGCAAAAGTAACTGAATATGCAAAAACCCTCCCTAAAAGTAAAACTTCCGGGAGGGTTTTTGCTAAGTAATTTTTAGTTAGCTGCGGCTTCCAATAGTTCTGCCGGAACCTTTACATCATCCACATTATCGTAGTGGCTATACACTGCATTGATTGTCTGCTTAACTCGATGGGAATTACCATCAACTTGTACCATTGAATACGTTGTTGTATCAAGTGTCATCTTGAAATCAGTTACATAGAATGTTTTGCTATCGATTCCAATCACAATTTCGGATTTATTAATAAGAGGAAACTCACCGTCCAATATATCCGGATCAGTTTCACTGCCGTTTTTCGACAGGAATAGCATTTTTTTGAGTTCTTTATATTGTTCTCTCGATAATGACAGCCTTAAGTTATAACCGTAGTCGATCGGTTCCAACACAAAATCGTTTTTGAAATCGTTAAAAAATGCCAAATCTAGTGTTGGCTGAACGTTTTCAATCATCGAACCGAACAATTCGGCAATCGAACCTGACTGCAACTCTTCCCACGTCTTTGCTTGCGTATCTTTGATGAAAACACGGTCATCTACTTTATAAACTTCTGCATCCCATGGATTCCCATTTAACGGTGAAGGTCGCACTTTTACGTCCTGTTTAACTATTTCTGGTTGTAACATTGCATCTGAAGTCATTTCATATTTCACGCTATATCTTTCTTCAGGTGCTGTTGTTTTCCAAAAATCATCATAAGAGATATGTGTACGCACATTTTTCAATTTAGCAGATGCTTCTTTCGCTTTTTCGAACACATCTTGTGCTGTCATACCCTGTTTCGCTTCTACATTTCCGCATGCTGTTAATAAAAGGGCAACTAACCCAAAAACAAATATCTTAAACACTTTATTCACACATTAACATCCTTTCTAGCAATCCAAGTTCATTTTCATAAGCAATCACCCTATTATAACCTTAGTAATATTTTGGTGACAACCAAAAAGGAATCGTATGAAACTGAACACAGCCTAAGTACGCCACATCGTGTGGCAACAAGGAGTGATGATGTTCAATCCCTCTCCACGGCACTTTCCGTTATAACTTTATCTTTCACTCGCCGGATAGGAATATCCGCAACGATATCATTCATTACCCAACTGGCGCAAACGAGGCCAGCAACAGATGGCACGAATGCGTTCGATGCAGGTGGCATTTTTGCTTTGCGGATGAAGGCATCAGGTTTACCTACTGTGGAAACAACTTCTGGCCTGACAACAATGGGACTTTCATCAGAAAAGACCACTGGTACTCCTTTATAAATACCTTCTTTTTTTAGTCTGCGACGGATTACTTTCGCAACTGGATCTGTATGCGTCTTTGAAATATCCGCAATTTGGAAACGCGTTGGATCCATCTTATTAGCAGCACCCATACTCGATATAATTTTCACACTGCGTGCAACACATTCTTTAATTAAATGAATTTTAAAGATGATTGTATCCGATGCATCGATGACATAATCAGGCTTGTAACTGAAAAACTCTTCAGCTGTTTCTTCCGTATAAAACATATGAAGCGAAATCACTTCACACTCTTTATTAATATCAGCAATGCGCTCTTTCATCACCTCTGCTTTAGAACGGCCGACTGTCGACAAGTTAGCAATGAGCTGTCTATTAATATTTGTAATGTCAATATTGTCCTTATCGACAAGGATAATACGGCCAATTCCGCTCCGCGCACATGCTTCTGCCGCAAATGAACCGACTCCCCCAACACCAAGTATCGCGACAGTCATGTCACGCATACGATTTACGCCTTCTGTACCTATGGCTAATTCATTTCGTGAAAATTGATGTAACAAGAAAAACTCCGCCCTTCATTTTATATAACTTTAATTTTCCCCAATAAAAAACCCCTCCGCACGTAAGTCAGAGGGGTGTATGATCATTGTAAGTAACGAATCCCAAATGTGCCGTCTTTGTAGTATCGCTTTGAACCCGCTCTCAGCAGGTGGGTGTCCTATCCGATTCTTTTGAGGTCCCGACTAAAGGCATGTCATCCGGCTCGAAATACGGACTCCCGACGAAAAAATGTTCGGTCAAAACTGATTGGCAAATAACGAACACTTCAGGATTCGTATTACTTGTAATATAACATACATCTTTAGTCAGTTCAACGATTTAACAGAAATAGTTTTCACACTTTTCTAACTTAACTAATTACCGTTTACTTTTCGGCATCACACGGATTCCAAGTTCAGCTAGTTGAGTATCGTCAACGCTGTCAGGTGCTGACGTTAACAAGCAACTTGCACTCGCTGTTTTCGGAAATGCAATTGTATCCCGCAAGTTCGTCGAACCAGATAACAACATAACAATACGGTCAAGACCGAATGCAATTCCGCCATGCGGAGGTGTTCCATAGTCAAATGCGTCAAGAAGGAATCCGAATTGTTCGTTCGCCTGTTCATTACTAAATCCAAGAGCCTCAAACATTTTTTCCTGGACATCACGTTTGTAAATCCGAAGTGATCCACCGCCAAGTTCATAACCATTTAAAACAAGGTCATAGGCTTGTGCTTTAACTGTCTCAGGGCTTGCTACTAGTTCTTCCACATCTGCTGGCATTGTAAATGGATGATGTGCTGCCTGGAAGCGACGGGCTTCTTCGTTATATTCGAACAAAGGCCATTCAGTCACCCAGAGGAAGTTGAACTTCGATTCGTCAATTAAGTTGTGATCTTTTCCGAGCTTAGTACGTAGTGCTCCTAATGTATCTGCGACAACTTTCTTTTTGTCCGCCACAAACAACAATAGATCTCCTACTTCAGCGTCCGCTGCAGCTTTTAGTCCTTCGCCCTCTTCTCCTTCGAAGAACTTCGCGATAGGGCCTTTCAGACCTTCAGCATCGACTTTCAACCAGGCAAGACCTTTTGCACCGTAGACTGCTGCAAACTCGCCAAGTGCGTCGATGTCCTTGCGAGAATAGCTATCTGCTACTCCTTTTACATTGATGAGCTTAACTTGCCCGCCTGACTCAATTGCTGCCGTAAATACTTTGAATGAAGAATCTTTAACGACTTCGGAAACATCTGTCAGTTCTAATGCAAATCGCGTATCCGGTTTATCTGAACCATAGCGTCCCATTGCTTCGTCATAAGGCAGACGTTTAAATGGAATTTGAACATCTATCCCTTTTACATCTTTCATTACCTTTTGCATCATACGTTCATTCAACTCAATAATATCTTCAATTGACATGAAACTCATTTCCATATCGATTTGAGTGAACTCCGGCTGACGATCAGCACGAAGATCTTCATCGCGGAAACAACGTGCAATTTGATAATAACGGTCAAATCCAGCTACCATCAGCATCTGTTTAAATAGTTGCGGTGATTGTGGCAGTGCGTAAAATTCGCCTTCGTGAACACGGCTCGGCACAAGATAGTCGCGTGCTCCTTCAGGCGTAGATTTCGTTAGAATCGGCGTTTCTACTTCAAAAAATCCTTCATCGTCAAGGAAATTACGAACAGTTTTAGTGATATCTGAACGCATTTTGAACGTATTCGCAAGTTTTGGACGGCGTAAATCCAAATATCTATATTTCAGTCTAATTTCTTCATTCACGTCTGTTTCATCTTCAATCATGAACGGCGGGTTTTTCGCTTCATTGACAATGTTCAATTCAGTAACTTGAATTTCAATCGAACCCGTTTTCAAAAGTGGGTTTTTCTGACCTTCTGTGCGCTCAACAACTAAACCTGTAAGCTCGATTACGAACTCATTGCGCAGTTTGTCTGCCGTTACAATTGCTTCGCTTGAAAAACTCGGGTTAAATACTGCTTGAACGATTCCTGAACGGTCCCGTACGTCGACGAAAATTAGTCCCCCAAGATCCCTTCTTTTTTGAACCCATCCTTGTAATGTAACCGTTTGTCCGATTACCTCTTCTGTCAATTCACCACTATAATGTGTACGTTTCATTGCCATCATCCGCCTCTCTTAGCCAATCAATGTTTCTTTAATTTTTTGAACCAATTCAGCAACAGGAACTTTTACTTGCACCCCGTCAGCCATGTTTTTCAATAAAGCAACGCCTTCCGCTACTTCATCTTCACCGATTAATACGACTGTCCGTGCATTCAGCCGATCAGCCGATTTCATTTGCGCTTTCATTTTCCGGTCCATATAATCCATATCCGACCGAATGCCGGATTCCCGAAGTGCACCAAGCAATTTAAAGCCTGGACGACGTGCTGTTTCCCCAAGAGTAACGATGTAAACGTCAAGTACTGGCTCTGCTTTAAACGATTTGCCTTCAGCAGCCATCGCAAGAAGTAAACGCTCAATACTCATCGCAAAACCGATACCAGGTGCAGAAGGTCCTCCGATTTCCTCAGCGAGACCGTTGTATCTTCCACCGCCGCACAAAGTTGTAATCGCTCCGAATCCTTCCGAAGTGCTCATAATTTCAAATGCCGTGTGGTTATAATAATCAAGGCCGCGCACAAGATTTGCATCGACTACATAAGCAATTCCTGCATCGTCGAGATAACCTTTTACATCCGCAAAGTATTGAGCTGATGCTTCATTCAAATAGTCAGCTAATGATGGAGCTGAAGCGATGAGCGGATTGCCGCTATCGACTTTGCAGTCCAGTATGCGTAAAGGATTTTTTTCCAATCTTGACTGGCAATCCGAACAGAATTCCCCGATATGTGGGTTGAAGTGTGCAATGAGCGCTTCGCGATGCGCTACTCTGCACTCCGTATCGCCTAGCGAGTTAATAACGAGTTTCAACTTCGTCAATCCCACACGCTTATAAACATCAAGCGCTAACGCAATTACTTCTGCGTCAATCGCAGGATCTGCACTGCCAATTGCTTCTGCTCCAAATTGAACGAATTGACGGTAACGTCCTGCTTGCTGACGCTCGTAACGGAACATTGGACCCGTGTAGAAAAGCTTTACAGGCTGATCTGGGTAACCGAACATTTTATTTTCCACGAAGGAGCGTACGACAGCAGCAGTTCCTTCAGGTCGCAACGTCATTGAACGATCGCCTTTATCCATAAAGGTATACATCTCTTTTTGAACGACATCGGTTGTTTCACCTACGAGACGTTGAAATAATTCTGTTTGTTCAAAAATCGGCGTACGAATTTCTTTATAACGGTAGATATCGCATACTTCGTTAATGATTTGTTCTGCTTGTTGCCATTTCCATGTTTCAGACGGCAAAATGTCCTGCGTTCCTCTTGGCACTTTAAAATTCATGTAAATTCCCCTTCCTAAATAAGGATTGCAGTCTAAGTACGCCACGTCCTTTGGCAATTAAGAGGGATGAAGTTCAATCCCTCTCCACTGCATAACCTACTTCCTGTAGGCCCAAGCGTCTGGCGCCGAAGCCTAGACACGCTTAGTCGGAACACAAAAAAAGACCCCCATCCCTTGCCTACGCAAGGGACGAGAGCCTTTATAGCTTCCGCGGTTCCACCCAAATTGACGCAAAAATTTGCGCCCACTCTAAAACCGGATAACGGCCGGTTCCGTCTGTACTTACTGAATTAAAATCGTTCAGTACAGAGCCTCGATGGTGTTATTCATTGTAAACCACTGTAGGATGGATTTCAGCCACGTCCGTCCCTCTCTTGTCAGCCAATTATACAATTACTTTCCATGTCGTCGGCATAAATATAACACGTACTACCTGTGTGAGTTAAATTGTTAATTAATCATCATCTTAATGATTCTGCGTCATAGTGTCAACCTTTTTCGATTAATTGTAGTTTTTTGTAGTGAAAACTTCTACAATGGACTATAGGGGGTATGATATTTTGTCAAAAATGAGCAAATGGATGATTGCATTCATACTATTAATCAGCGCATTCCACGACATTCCAACGACTTATGCCAATACGGAATCAGTTGTTGTTGATGCGCCATCAGTGCACATCCGGTCTGGTGCCGGGCTTACCTATGCTGTAACAGGTTCGCTTAAAAAAGGTGATCGGGTAGACGTTATTGCTGTTTCTGGAGACTGGTACCAAATCCAGCACGGCGACAGTTCTGGATGGATTGCCACTTGGCTAACTGCTTCCGCAGATCAATCTACTGGGACAAGTACTGCAGTCGTTTCACGCGTCAATCAGTTAAATGTAAGATCCAGTCCTTCCACCAATTCAGCAGTACTCGGACGGATGGCCGCTGGAGATGAAGCGATTGCCACTGGTAATGACGGCGAATGGACTTCCATTACATTTAAAGGCATAAGCGGTTGGGTACATACGGATTATATTACACCGGTAGCAAATCAAACTGCACCGCAAGCAACCAATCAAGCTTCATCACCCGAGTCATTTACCGTTTCGGTTGATTCACTCAATGTAAGAAAGAATGCAGACCTTTCTTCTAAGCGAATTGGCCTCATTAATCAAGGTGAATCCTATGATGTTAAGGAAGTAAACGGCAATTGGGTCCATATATCATTGGGTAATAACGAATCAGGTTGGGTCTACTCATTCCACGGAACACTGTCATCGAATGGCAAACAGATTTCCGGAAGCTCCAATTTAGGAACGGTTACCATCCTGTCAAACGGGACGAATATCCGTGAAGCTGCTACGACTTCTTCACAGATTGCTGCCCTTGCAGATGCAGGTGAAAAGTTTCCGATTGTCAATCAAGATGGTGACTGGTATGAAATATCTTTACCGACAGGAGCCTCTGCATTTGTTGCCACATGGGTCGTGTCTACGGGCGACGAATCATTATTGACAGAACCCGTTATGAAAGAATCGATACCACGCATTGCCGGCACTTTGAAGGGGCTTACTATCGTGATTGACCCTGGACATGGCGGTAATGACCGCGGCACGACAGGGACTCGAGGAACTGACGAAAAGGATATTACAATTCTTACTTCTGAATTGTTAGCGGCTAAATTAAAAGCTGCTGGCGCGAATGTGATTACAACTCGTGAAACAGACACTTATGTATCATTAAGAAAACGAGTCGCTATCAGTAATCAGCATGCCGCGGATGCCTTCATCAGTCTTCATTATGATGCCAATCCCGATTCTAGCGTAGCAGGCTTTACGACGTATTACTCACACGCACATCAACAAGCGCTCGCCTCTTCGGTCAATGAAGGACTTGCTTCGTCAGTAAATCTACGTAACCGAGGATCACAGCCCGGCGATTTCCTAGTACTTCGTGAGAACAGGCAAAATGCTATTTTGATTGAACTTGGTTTCCTATCAAATTCTGCTGAGGAACGGGCAGTCACAAGCGACATGTTCCGTGAACGTGCAACGCATGGTATCTATCAAGGGCTTCTCGACTATTTCAATGCAAATTAACGCTTCTGTTGATTTACCATTTTCTTGCATAAAATACTGGTGAGAAGGGCTTAAAAAAACACCGTTTTCACTTGCCTCTTTTCGGCCCGCTTTCGGCAAACTATTTATGACAGATTTACTGAGGGGTCCTAGTGTGGCTATAAGTGACTACGTGA